>CAKTGS010000063.1 GCA_934561485.1 uncultured Faecalibacterium sp. | reverse complement strand
GGGAGAGCGCCGTGCATGGACGGCAAGAGGTCACCGTGATTGGAACGGCCCGGTATTCTCCACCAGGAAAAGACACTACACAGAAATGTGCAGTGTCTTTTTTGTTTACACCAAACGAGTGAGGCATTCGCTCCGCCGGGAAAGCGCCGTGCATGGACGGCAAGAGGTCACCGTGATTGGAACGGCCCGGTATTCTCCACCAGGAAAAGACACTGCACAGAAATGTGCAGTGTCTTTTTTGTTTGCACCAAACGAGTGAGGCATTTGCTCCACTGGGAGAGCGCCGTGCATGGACGGCAAGAGGTCACCGTGATTGGAACGGCCCGGTATTCTCCACCAGGAAAAGACACTACACAGAAATGTGCAGTGTCTTTTTTGTTTACACCAAACGAGTGAGGCATTCGCTCCGCCGGGAAAGCGCCGTGCATGGACGGCAAGAGGTCACCGTGATTGGAACGGCCCGGTATTCTCCACCAGGAAAAGACACTGCACAGAAATGTGCAGTGTCTTTTTTGTTTGCACCAAACGAGTGAGGCATTTGCTCCACTGGGAGAGCGCCGTGCATGGACGGCAACCGGCTGCTCCCAGCAAAGAAACAGCAAAAATGTTCCGTTCGACAAAAGCCGCCCGTTTTCGCTCTTGCTCTTCTGCCCGCCGTCTGTTACACTACAGCCATACTCGATCTGCCATTCTCTTCCAGGGTCTGCCACACCATTCTCCGGCAGGCCCTGGTTTTTTATGTCCGCCTGCTGCTGGTGCCGGGCTGTGTGCTGTACGGCGTTTTTCTGCTGTTTTCCGGGGCCGCCCCGCAGCTCACCCTGGGCATCGTAGACCCCCTGACCGGCTGCGATGCCGTGCGCTTTGCCATGCAGACAGCCCGCCGGAATGGCCAGGCCATGCTGCTGGGCTGACCACAGGACCCCCACCCCGGCTGCCCGGGATGGGGGTCCTGTTTTTGTTATTCTGCAGCTTCCGGCTGCTTTTTCTCTACAGCCTGATCCAGCCAGGAAACATCCGGCTTCGCGATCAGGCGGGCATTGTTGTAGGCCATGCCCAGCGTCAGGATGGTCTCACCCCGGTAGTAACCATCGTTTCCGGTGCCCACCCGGCTGCACACCAGCGCACACTCCGGCTTCCGGTCCCGGTTGCTCATGTACAGCGGCAGCAGGAACTGAATTTTGCCGGTCTCCTTCCAGTACTGCGGCACGGCCAGCTTGTAATTGCGGGCTGCCAGAAGCCGCGCACGCTGAATGGCCTTGTCCACGTCATCGGCAATGTCGCTGATCAGACCTTCCAGTTCTTCCTTATCTCCGCTTTCCTTGACCTCCTGGTAATCTTTGGTGTACCTCGGCAGCCGCCCGCGCTCCACGCCGTCCTGCACGATGTGCCGGTCCCGCGTTTTGATCTCCAGCGAAGCATCAAACACCACATCCTCCCGGTTATGGAAGAAGCTGGCAATTTTCGGCAACCACTCGCTCCTTTCAAACACATCGGCCAGCTTGTAGTCGTTTTCGCTGTAGGCCTGCAGGTTTGTCAGCATGTTCCAGCGGCACTCGCCCAGCACCGGCAGCTCTTCCACGATCTCCTTCAGATCTGCCGCAATGATGATCTGCCGGAAAAAGCGGTCCAGCAGGCCGGAGTTGAAATACACCTTGCCGTGCACCCAGCGGGCGATCTTTTCGTTCTGGTCCAGATCGGGGTCCGCGTCCTCCTGTTTCAGGCGGTAGAAGGTCATTTCCAGGTAGGACTTGAGGATGGATTTGTCGTAGTGGTCGCCATTTTCCTCTTCATAGTCCCAGTTTTCGGGCATGGCTTTTTTGGCCAGCCCGTTGTAAAAGGCATTTACCTGCTCCCGCGAGTCGAACAGGAAATCCCCTGTGCGGAAGTACAGATACGAGAACAACTCGTCCTGCAGTTCCTTCCGGGTCACGATGTACGCGCCGAACCACTCCTGCAGAGCCTGCTTGTTCTTGTTTGCGTACATTTTTACGTACAGTGGCTCTCCCTCCGGAGTCTGGCAGCCGGTCAGGGCAAAATAGCACACCTGCTGCTCTTCCACCACGCGGCTGGTTACAACCGCCAGCTCTCCGTTTTCCTGCGCCCGCACAAACTCCCCGCGCAGCAGCTCGGCGCAGGCATCCGCGGACCACTCGTTCCCAGTCTTTTGGCTCAGCGCCTGCGCGCTGTTCTGGTAATTGCCTGCCGAGGTAAAGTCGTCCAGCTTTTTTTCGGCAGCCCGCTGCTCCCGCTGGCCCACCAGCTCCTCCGCCGTGCCAATGGCAACACCGGTCCAGCCATTGCGGGCATCCAGCGTTCTGGGCGTGTCCCGCTTGAACATCTCATAGAGAAGCTTTCCGCTTTCCCGGTCCTGCAGGCCGGTGCAGACCAAAAAGAACCGGATCTCCTCGCTGGTGTTCGGCACCCGTTCCGCTTTCTGGGTGCCCGAGTCCAAGCGGTAGCTCAGAATGCCGGTTTCGCCTTCTCGTTTTTCATCCCAGACCGCATCCACATACTGGTCCAGCTTCTCCGGGTCAATGTAATTCAGTCCGGTGCGCCGCCCCAGCTCGGGGAGATACTCATTGAAGTTCTTCAGAAATCCAATGCGGCCAAATCCACTTTTTTCTTTTTTCATGTTGTTACGCTCCTTTTTCATTTTAATTGATGGTTTCTACTCATTTTTATTCATAAACAGCGCCGGATCACTCCGCGCTGTATACGCTGCCCATCGTCCAGGAATTGGTGGACGAATACTTTGCGTGATTGCGCAGGTAGGTGACCCATGCGCCATAACCGTTGCCGGCCGAGAGATGCACCCCGTCCGGGGCGGCCAGCATTTCCTTCAGGTTGCCCTCGCCGTCTGCCAGGGTCTCCCACAGGTCCAGATACACACAGCCCTTGCTGGCGGCCAGCTGGGCCAGCTGCTCGTTCACGCCCCGCAGCACATCCGAAGCAAGGCCCGGCTTTTCTGCCGCAGCCGAGGGCCGCACCGGCGGGATGGACTGCACATAGATCACGCAGTCCTGCCCCAGTGCTTCCCGCAGCTGGTCCAGCATCTGGCTGTAATAGGCCAGAAACCGGTCGGACGCCCCCAGCGTGGTCAGGGTGTTGGTGCCCAGCAGGATATACAGTTTTTTGGGCTGGGCCGCCGTCAGCACATCCAGCGCCACCTCCTGCCCGCGGGTGGGGCTTTTCACGGCGGTGCGGTTCACAATGGCATCCGGCCCCACGCCGGTGTAGCCGCAGATCAGTGCCCCGCCCAGGTTGATCTGATAATCCGAGAAGCCCACCGTCAGGCTGTCGCCCAAAAACGCCGCATCGGAGAAGTAATTCAGGTCCACCTGGCCGCAGCTGGGCTGGCGGATCACACTGGCGTCATAGGCTTTTACGGTATAGACTCCGGCGCTCTGGCGCGCCGGGCCAAAGGTTTCCAGCGTTACAGCCTGGGTGCCGCCCGTGCTGTCGGCCTCGGCGGTACTGTCCGCCTCGCCCTGCATGGGCAGCGGGGCCAGAATGTTCTGCGCAATGCCGCTGGCATTGACCTCCGGCTGCGGATCAGCCCCGGCAGCCCCGTGCTCCAGAATCGCGGTAACGGCGTAAGACACCACCAAAATGGCAAGGATGACGCCCAGCAGGCGCAGCTTGCCCCCCGCCCCACCGGAGCGGCGGCGCGGTGTCGAGTGATATTCGTGCGAAATGCCCATGGTTTTTGCTCCAACTTTCTGATTTTATCGCAGCCGGGCGCGGTTCCGGCCCGGATGGTTTGCGTGTGGTACCATTCTATCACAATTTTTTTGCCTGTGCAACCAATTGGGTCTTGCATACAACAAGCAAAATCGTTACAATAGAGATGGTGCAATTTTGCGCATTTTACAACAAGCCAATGCACATGCTGCATCATTTTTTGTAAGACTTGCAAATCTGCTTTTGTTTGCCGTTCCGGTTCGTGTGCTGTGCAGGGCCGCGGGCCATTTCCAAGCAAAGCGGTGCGGACGGCAGGGGTGCAGGGATACAGAAGGTAAAAAAGGAACTGATAAAAAGGAGGTTCTCATGGCCAAAAACGTCATCATTGGTCAGAGCGGCGGCCCCACTGCCGTGATCAATTCCAGCCTGGCAGGCGTATACAAAGCTGCCTGCAGCCTGGGTGCCGACAAGGTGTACGGCATGAAATACGGCATTGAAGGGCTGCTGAAAGAAGAGCTGATCGAGCTGAACGTGCTGCTGGACGACCGCATGAGCATTGAGCTGCTCAAGCGCACCCCGTCCAGCTATCTGGGCAGCTGCCGCTTCAAGCTGCCGGATCCGGACACCGACTCGACCCCGTTCGTCAAGCTGTTTACCCTGTTTGACAAGTACGACATCTGCGCGGTGTTCTACATTGGCGGCAACGACTCCATGGACACCATTGCCAAGCTCAGCCGCTACGGCGACCGCGTGGGCAGCCCGGTGCGGTTCATCGGCGTGCCCAAAACCATCGACAACGACCTGTGCCTGACCGACCACACCCCCGGCTACGGCTCGGCGGCCAAGTACATTGCCACCATTTTAAAGGAAGTCATCCGGGATTCTTCCGTGTACGACATCCGCAGCGTGACGGTAGCCGAGATCATGGGCCGCCACGCAGGATGGCTGGCCGGTGCGGCCTGCCTGGCCGGCGGAGACGACTGCGAAGGCCCAGACCTGATCCTGCTGCCGGAGGTGCCCTTTGACCAGGACAAATTCCTGGCCAAGGTGGATGCCCTGCAGCGGGTCAAGCCCAATGTGATCATTGCGGCCAGCGAGGGCGTGAAAACCGCCGATGGCACCTACCTGTGCGATCTGGTTTCCACCGCCGGCCAGCTGGACGCCTTTGGCCACAAGGCTGTGCTCAGCGGCACCAGCCGGTACCTCTCTGAGCTGATCCACGAAAAGCTGAGCTGCAAGAGCCGCGCCATTGAGTTTTCCACCCTGCAGCGCTGCGCCAGCCACCTGGCCAGCCGCACGGATGTGAACGAGGCCTACGCCGTGGGCGGTGCCGCCGCAGCCGCTGCCTTTGCGGGCGAGAGCGGCCGCATGATCGCGCTGGAGCGCATTTCCAGCTATCCCTACCAGTGCGTTGCCAAATCGGTGGATGTGCAGCAGGTGGCCAACCTGGAAAAGAAGGTGCCGCTGGACTGGATCACCCCGGACGGAATGCAGGTGACGGAAGCCTTTGAGGAATACGCCCGCCCGCTGATCCTGGACGAAGTGACCCCCGTGTACGTCAACGGCACGCCGCGCCACATCCGCCTGTAATCTTCCCCCTTTCCCGCGTCTGTTTTCGTGCACCTGCACGTTTGATAAAAGCCGAAACAGAAAAAACAAAAAAGGAGAAATCATCATGGGTAAAAATGCAATCGTTGGTCAGTCTGGCGGTCCTACTTCCGTCATCAATGCAAGCCTGGCGGGCGTGTTTGAAAGCTGCAAGAGCCGCGGCGCAGACATCGTTTACGGCATGTGCAACGGTGTTGCCGGTCTGCTGGAAGAGCGCGTGGTGGACCTTTCCACCGTGCTGACGGACGACCTGGACATTGAGCTGCTCAAGCGCACGCCGTCCAGCTTTCTGGGCAGCTGCCGCTACAAGCTGCCGGACTGGCACGAGGACGAAGCCGTGTACAAAAAGCTGTTTGCCATTCTGGAAAAGCTGAACATCGGTTACTTCTTCTACATTGGCGGCAACGACTCCATGGACACCATTGGCAAGCTGGCCGAGTACGGCGAGCGCATCCAGAGCGGCATCCGCTTTATGGGCGTGCCCAAGACCATTGACAACGACCTGATGGTCACCGACCACACCCCCGGTTACGGCTCTGCGGCCAAGTACATCGGCGTGGTGATGAAGGAGATCATCCGTGATGCCACCGTGTACGGCACCAAGTATGTGACCGTGGTGGAGATCATGGGCCGCAATGCCGGTTGGCTGACCGCCGCCGCCGCTCTGGCCAAGAGCGACGACTGCGAGGGCGTGGACATGATCTGCCTGCCCGAAGTGCCCTTCAACGTGGACCACTTCATTGAGAAGGTGCGCGTGATGCAGGAGAAGAAGCCCAGCATCGTGATTGCCGTGTCCGAAGGCGTCAAGCTGGAGGATGGCCGCTACGTCTGCGAACTGGCCGATGATGTGCACGCAGTAGACGCCTTCGGCCACAAGGCCCTGACCGGTACAGCCCGCTATCTGGCCAATGTGGTGGCCCGCAATCTGGACACCAAGACCCGCTGCATCGAGCTTTCCACCCTGCAGCGCTGCGCCGGCCACCTGACCAGCCGCACCGACATCACCGAGGCTTACCAGGTGGGCGGTGCCGCCGCCAAGGCTGCCTTTGAGGGCGTGACCGGCCAGATGGTGGCCCTGAAGCGCATCTCCAACAGCCCGTACCAGTGCACCACCGAGCTGCACCCCATCAGTGAAGTGGCCAACCTGGAAAAGAAGGTGCCGCTGAGCTGGATGAACGAAAACCATACCCAGATGACCGAGGACTTCCTCGAGTATGCCCGCCCGCTGATTCAGGCAGAGCTGACCCCGCTGTACATTGCCGGTCTGCCCCACCACATCTACATGAAGAATCAGAAGTAACGGCAGAGCGCTCCCGACAGGTTCTCTCCCCTTTTGTTCTGTGATCCGGAACGGCTTGACGTTCTGCAAAAAGTGCCCTGCACGGGTTTTCCGTGCAGGGCACTTTTGTCTGCTGGTTTTGTTTTGGGGCAGCGGCTTATACGCCGCAGAAGGTAATGCCGCCCAGGGCACGGCGCGGTGACCACAAGTCATATGCAAACACCTTGCACATCTGATCCTTCTGGATCGTGACCGATGTGTCGTTGTTTGTCAGCCGCGAATCATCCCACGGGGTCGTGTCGTTCGCACATTCTGCCTTGCGGTCCGCTTCCGTGCTCACACCGTCCAGGGTGCACAACCACAAATCATATTTCCCTTCCTCCGAGCTGGTCGAATTGCAGGTCTCCGTTACCTGGATGACCGTTCCCGCCGGGACATAGACGATGAGATGATCTTTTCCCACACGTTCCACCGACTGCACGGCATTGGAAAGGGTGTAGCTGTCCTGCCGTGTTGTGTGCATCGTGTACATATCTTCCTCAATGGGCTCGATGGTTCCATCTGCATAAACATGCTGCGCGTCATAATCGCTCGTTACATGAAGCTTTTTCCCGCCGACCTGATAAGTCACGGTCGTCTTGGTCGTGTTCTTGCTCACACTGCCATCCGAAAAGCCATCCGTTGTCCAGTTCTCTGTCTCAGTATAGCTCTTTTCCGGCTCCACAGTCGGCTTCTGCTCCGCAGAGGAAGCCGGTGTCTCCTCCTGCGGCTTGCTGGATGCAGACGATGCCGGCTGCTCTTCCTGCCCGGCTTCGTCCGGTTTGGAATCGGCCGGTTCTTCCGGTTCGGTGGAAGCATCCTCTTCCGCCGGGGTCTGCCCGGCGTCCGTATCCGCAGGCGTTTCCACGCCGTTTTCCTCGTTTTTCAGCACCTCGTCCAGCGTATCCCGGGCATTGCTCACATCCTCGCCCAGCTGCTCCAGCTTGTCGTAATCGGTCAGAGCCTTATCCCGCTGCTGCAGCCGGATGCAGCTTTCCACGTGCTGGTACAGCACCTTGATGGTCAGGGCCGTAACGGTTGCCGCTGCAATTTTTTCTGCGGTGCCCACATCGTCCCGTTCCAGAAGGGCCAGTGCCTTGCTGTAGTCCGATTCCACGCTCATCGGTTCATCCAGTGTTTCGTTGATCTCTGCGCGCCCGGCGTAGGCCTGTGCCTGCGTATAGGGCAGGTCGTCCGCCTTTTCGATCACGGTGGTGTAATCGTCCTTGGCTTCCTCGTACTTGCCCAATGCCTCATAGGCCTGCGCACGCCCCAGGTAAGCCTGGATGTCGTCCGGGTTCAGCCGGATGGCCTCGGTAAAGGCGGCAATGGCCTCGGTGTAATTCATTTCGGTCAGATACTTCCGGCCCAGTTCCAGCTGGTCGATCGTTTTCTGTGCGCCGGGGGAACATGCTGTAAAGAGCATGGCCGCCAGCAGAAGCAGCGCTGTCAGCCGCAGCGCTGCTTTTTTGGTCGTTTCCGCAAACATGAATGATTCCTCCTTTTTTCTCTCATGTTATCCCGCGCCGCCCCTGCTGTCAAGCAGTTTTGCAATTTCGGGCAGGGTGCACAATCCGGCACCGGGTTCCTGCCTCATTTTCCACACAAAAAAGCACAGAGCCTTCTCCCGGTTTTCCGGGGTACTGCTCTGTGCTTCTGGGTTTGCCGTTATACGGTCGCTTCGATCCGGGGTGCACCGCCTGCGATCTCCTCTGCCGTCAGAGGCTTTGCCTCAGCCGGGGCGTTCAGGCGCTCCTTGGCCACGGCCAGCATCAGCTTGATGCGGTTTTCCTGGTTGACCTTGGTGGCGCTGGGGTCGTAGTCGATGGGGGTGATGTTGGCGCTGGGGTACAACGCACGGATCTTGTTTACCATGCCCTTGCCCACGATGTGGTTGGGCAGGCAGCCGAAGGGCTGGGCACACACGATGTTGCCGTAGCCGCCCTGCACCAGCTCGATCATCTCGGCGGTCAGCAGCCAGCCCTCGCCCATCTTGGCCCCCAGCGAAATGATGCCCTTGGGCTTTTCCACCAGCTCTTTGAAGGGGCCGGGTGCGTAGAAGCCTGCATCAGCTTCGGCCTTGAGCATGGCCCGCTCGATGCTGTCCAGCCAGTTCAGGAACTGGTCAATGCCGATCTTTACAGCCAGCTTGCCGCCGTACAGGACGTGGTCCTCGCCCATGTTGAAGGCGCAGTACTGCACAAAGCCCATCAGGCCCGAGAAGTTCACCTCGCAGTCCTGGCTTTCCAGGAATTTCTGCAGGTCGTTGTTGCCCAGGGGGCTGTACTTGACGTAGATCTCACCGACCACGCCCACCTTGACCTTGGGCACCCGGGTAACCGGGATGGATGCAAAGTCCTGCGCGATGAACGGGAAGGTGTGCTTCATCTCCTTGGCGGTATAGCCTTTGCCGGCCAGCAGTACCCGGCCCAGGCGCTCCACCCACCGGTCCACCATCTGATCGGCAGCACCCTTTTCGTTCTCATAGGGGGCCACCTGGTTGCGCAGGGCGCACAGCATATCGCCGTAGAAAATGCAGGCCAGGGCACGGCGGGCCAGCGGCAGGGTCATCTGGAAGCCGCTGTCTTTTTCCAGGCCAGAGAAGTTCAGGCTTGCCACCGGGATCTGCGGGTAGCCGGCCTTGACCAGTGCCTTGCGCAGCAGGTGGATGTAATTGGAAGCACGGCAGCCGCCGCCGGTCTGGGTGATCAGCAAAGCAGTGTGCTCCAGATCGTACTTGCCGCTGTTCAGCGCATCCAGGAACTGGCCGATGACCAGCAGAGCCGGGTAGCAGGTATCGTTGTGCACATACTTCAGACCCAGCTGTGCCACGGCACTGCCGCAGTTGCCCAGAATTTCGCACTTGTAGCCGTCATAGCGCAGGGCGTATTCCAGCAGGCGAAACTGGGTAATGGCCATATTGGGGATGAGGATGGTATGGGTTTTCTTCATCTCCGGGGTAAATTTAGGATAATTATATTCCATAGGTTCCTCCTATGTGGTTTTCTTCAAGAAAGCCGCTTTCAAAGCCTTCCCCCCTTGGGGGGAAGGTGGCGCAAAGCGCCGGATGAGGGGTATTTAAGGATAGCTACTGCTTGCCCACGCCTCATCCGTCACCTGCGGTGACAGCTTTCCCCGACCGGGGGAAGCCTTTCAGCTTATCTCAAGGTTTCTTTTATTCTGCCTTTTCTGCGGCGGCCTCGTCCCGCTCATCCAAAGCAGCAAACAGGCTGCGCAGGCGGATGTTCACCGCGCCCAGGTTGGTGATCTCATCGATCTTGAGCTGGGTGTACAGCTTGCTGCCCTCCTGCAGGATCTCGCGGGTCTCATCGGTGGTAATGGCGTCCACGCCGCAGCCGAAGGACACCAGCTGCACCAGATCCATATCCTTCTGGGTGGTGCAGTATTTGGCAGCGGCATACAGGCGGCTGTGGTAGGTCCACTGGTTCAGCACGCTGGTGGGGAACTTCTGCACCCGGTTAGAAATGCTGTCCTCGGTGACCACAGCAGCCCCGTGGCGGGTGATCAGGCGGTCGATGCCGTGGTTGACCTCCGGGTCCACATGATACGGGCGGCCGGCCAGCACAATGATGCGCTTGCCCTGGCGGCGGGCTTCGTCAATGATCTCGCTGCCCTTGACCCGGATCTTTGCCATGTGGGATTCGTACTCGGCGTAGGCAGCATCGGCAGCAGCCTGCACTTCCTTCTCGGAGATGCCGCCAAAATACTTCGGCAGCACGTCCTTGGCCATTTTGTGCACAAAATCCTTGGGGCGGTGGATGCCCACGTAATCATAGATGAACTTTCTGTCTTCCAGCTCCGGGCAGTTGCCGGCCAGAACTTCGGGGTAATAGGCCACCACCGGGCAGTTGTAGTGGTTGTCGCCCAGGCCCTCGTCCACGTTGTAGGTCAGGCAGGGGTAGAAGATGGCGTCCAGCTGCATCTGACTCAGGGCCTTGATGTGGCCGTGGCTCAGTTTGGCCGGGAAGCAGGCGGTGTCGCTGGGAATGGTGGCCTGACCGGCCAGATACAGCCCGCGGCTGGACACCGGGCTGGTGTGTACTGCAAAGCCCAGCTTGGTCCAGAAGGCCCACCAGAAGGGCAGCAGTTCGTAGAAGCCCAGGCACAGCGGAATGCCAATGGAGCCGCGCTTGCCGGGCACCGGCTTGTAGCTGGCCAGCAGCTGCTGCTTGTAGGCATACAGGTTCAGGCTGTCGTCTGCGCTCTTACCGGTCACGGGCTTATCGCAGCGGTTGCCGGAAATGTACTTGCGGCCATCCGCAAAGGTATTGACGGTAAGCTGGCAGTGGTTGCCGCAGCCGCCGCACTTGACGCTGACCACCTTCTGTTCAAAGACTTTCAGCTCAGCCTGGCTCATCATGGCAGAGGTTTCCTTGTGGGCCTTCTGGCTCTGGCGCAGGCCGTACAGGGCTGCACCGTAGGCACCCATCAGACCGGCAATGTCCGGGCGGATGACTTCCACGCCCATTTCTTTTTCAAAGGCGCGGAGCACAGCCTCATTATAAAAGGTACCGCCCTGCACCACGATCTTGCGGCCCAGCTCTTCGGGGCTGGAAGCGCGGATCACCTTGTACAGCGCGTTCTTGACCACACTGATGGACAGACCGGCGGAGATGTTCTCAATGCTGGCACCATCCTTCTGGGCCTGCTTCACCGAGCTGTTCATGAACACGGTGCAGCGGCTGCCCAGGTCCACCGGGCGGTCTGCGAACAGACCCAGGGCGGCAAACTCCTTGACGTCATAGCCCAGGGCCTGGGCAAAGGTCTGCAGGAAGCTGCCGCAGCCGGAAGAGCAGGCTTCGTTCAGGAAGATGTTGCTGATGGCACCATCCTCGATCTTGAAGCACTTCATATCCTGGCCGCCGATGTCGATGATGAAGTCCACATCCGGCATGAAGTACTTGGCGGCGGTGAAGTGGGCCACCGTTTCCACCAGACCGTAGTCGCAGCGGAACGCATTCTTGACCAGCTCCTCGCCGTAGCCGGT
>CAKTGS010000062.1 GCA_934561485.1 uncultured Faecalibacterium sp. | reverse complement strand
GATGGCAGGTGCCGCCGCAGGCCGCAGCGCTACCTTTGGCCGTCTTGCCGGCCAGAACGCTGCCGCAGGCATCTGATTACAACGTTTTCCTTCTCTTCTAATGATATCTGCACCTGAAAAAGCCGCTCCGAATCTAGCCGGGGCGGCTTTTCTGATGAATGCGGATAGGAAAACGTATTCTCAGGCGTGAAAACCGCTCACAGCTTTCCCTTTTCACATGAACGCTCGTCCTTTTCCAGAACAAGATCCATAAGATATTCAAAGGTGATGAGGACACGCGCATAGAAATAGTTGGCGGTCAGGTTCCGGTCATCCAGCATCTTGTCATCCAGCAGCACAAAGGCAGGGTCTGCACAGCGGGCGATGGGAGAATTGTCGGCACCCACAAAGGCAATGATGCTTCGATGCTGTGCAAAGGAGTCCTGCACCGGCTTCAGGATGGTATCGGTCTTTCCGCTTTTGCTGATGGCAATGACCAGCCCGGCATTCAGTGCGCCGCTTTCGTAGACCTCGTAGCTGTTGGAGCCGATGGCGCAGTAGCCCAGAACCAGCAGCTTCCGTACCATAAATTCCTGCAAAGGGGCACAGAACCCGGTGCCGGTCACAAGAATGGGCTTTTGCCGGTTGGCGTGGAGCAGCTCCACAAAGCGGTGCATCTTTTCCTCGGGGATGTCTCCGATAAAGGCGGTGATGTCGGAGGCGTGGTTCTTGTTGTCGATCTCGTTCTGGATCAGAAAACCGATGCGGTAGATCATATCGGTGTAGCCGGTATAGCCCATCTTTTTGCTCAGCCGTATCACGGCAGCAGGGGAGGTGTAGTTCTGCGCAGCAAACTCCCGCACACTACACTGACCGCCGTTTTTTGCGGTTTCCAGCACCGCCTGCAAAAGCTGCTGCTCGTTGGCATTCAGATGATACTGATCCGCCAGTTTGTAAAGGTCACGTTTCATGTTTTGCTCCGATTTACGAATCAAAGAATGGATTGTTTTCCTAAAGTATACGCTGAATCGCATGTTTTGTCAATGGACATTTCGATGCATCCAACGTAAAAGTGAAACATGTTTCGGCTTTTGCGAACAAGTTCAAAAACGGCCTGAATCGGTGGATTTTTTTGTGCAAAGTGATATAATCAGGCCATCGAAACGGTAAGGTGCACCCCCGAAACGAAGAGAGAATTTGAAAAGAGAGATCATGGAACGTTAGGAGAACACCAATGAAACAAAAAGTTATGGATGCTATGCAGAGCTTTTCCAAAGCTCTGATGGGCCCCGTTCTGTTCCTGCCCATTGCGGGTATGTTGCAGGCGATTTCTTCGGTCATGAGCAACACGGCACTGGTGACAGAGGGCGGTGTTGTCTGGACCCTCGGCAAATTCATCAATGGCGGCGTTGGCGCAGTCATTGGCAATCTGGGAATCCTGTTCTGCGTGGGCATCGCAATGAGCCTTGCCAAAAAGCGCAAGGCAGACGCGGCATTTCTGGCACTGGTCAGCTATCTGGTCTGGCTGGCAGCCAATGCCCGCTGGCTGGATGTGGCAGGGCTGACCATCGCCGGTGATACGGCAGGTGCACTGTACGGCACCGGTCAGACCATCTGCCTCGGCTATCACGTTACCGACATGGGCGTATTTCTGGGCATGATCCTTGGCGTGGTGGTGGCACTGGTCCACAACCGGTTCATCGACACCGAGTTTGAAGGTGCCATGGCGATGTACGGCAACAGCAAGTTCGTCTTTGTGGTGCTGCTGCCCATCGTTCTGGTCATGGCGGTGGTTGCCAGCTACGTCTGGCCTGTGGCTGCGGCGGGCATCAACGCCCTGACCGGTGTTATGGCAAGTGCAGGCGCATTCGGCGTATTCCTGTACGGCTTCCTGAACCGCGTGCTGATCCCCACGGGTCTGCATCATCTGGTCTGGTCGCCCTTCCTCTACTCTGCACTGGGCGACAGCATGATCATCGGCGGCGAGCAGATCGTTGGTGCAAAGCCTGTGTTCCTTGCCCTGCTCAGCGACCCCAGCGTTGCAATGATGCGGGATTCCGCACGTTTTCTGACCTACGGTCTGATGAAGACCTTCGGCGTGATCGGCGTGGCAATGGCTTTCATCTCCACCGCAAAGAAGGAGAAGAAGGCTGCCACCAAGGCACAGATCATTCCGGCTACCCTTACCGCCTGTCTGGTGGGCGTGACCGAGCCGCTGGAGTTCACCTTCCTGTTTGCAGCTCCTGCGCTGTGGCTGGTCTACTCCCTTCTGGACGGTCTGTTCCAGATGATCGTTTACCTTGTGGGTATCCGGGTCTGCGCCACCAACGGCATCATTGATTTTCTGGTGCTGAACCTGCCCGCAGGCATCGGCCGCACCCGCTGGCCGCTGTATGTGCTGATCGGTCTGGTGGAGATCGTGGTAATGTACCTTGTTTTCCGCTTCCTCATCGTGAAGATGAACCTCAAGACCCCCGGCCGTGAGGACGGCGAAGCGGTCACGGATCTTGCCGCAAACGCTGCTGCCGTCAAGCAGCAGATCCGCAGCGGCGCAGCCGAAAAGACTGCTGCCAGCGCAGACAATGCACAGACCGCTGCCCGGATCGTGGAAGGACTGGGCGGTGCAGAGAACATCCTGAACACCGACAACTGCATGACCCGCCTGCGGGTGCATGTCAAGGATGCCGCTCTGGTCAAGGACAAGGAGTGGTTCAAGCCCACCGGCTCTGCAGGTCTTGTGGTAAAGGGCAACAACATTCAGATCATTTACGGCCCCAAAGTGGGAAAGATGCGTGCCATCGTGGACAGCCACCTTGGCCGCGCAGAATAAGATATCCGCTTTTATTCATCATACAAAAACATTTTATAATAGGAGGTTTCCCTTATGAAAACGTTCAAACTGGTCATCGCCGGCGGCGGCAGCACTTATACCCCCGGCATCGTCAAGAGCCTGCTGGTGCAGAAGGATCGCTTTAAGCTGAATGAGCTGGTGCTCTACGATAACAACGCAGAGCGTCAGGAGGCTGTGGGCGTCATCGTCCGCCATGTGGTGGAGATGTTCGACCCGGAGCTGAAGCTGACCCTGACCACCGACCCGGAAGTTGCCATGACCGATGCCGACTTCATCTTTGCACAGATGCGTGTCGGCCTGTACGCCATGCGTGAGCAGGACGAGAAGATCCCGCTGAAGTACGGCGTTGTCGGTCAGGAGACCTGCGGCCCCGGCGGTCTGGCTTACGGCCTGCGCACCATCTACCCCATGGTGGAACTGATCGATTACTGCGAAAAGTACGCAAAGCCCACCTACTGGATCGTCAACTACTCCAACCCCGCTGCCATCGTGGCAAAGGCGACCTTCCGTCTGCGCCCGAAGGCTCGTATCCTGAACATCTGCGATATGCCTGTTGCCATCGAGCGCAACATGGCCGAGATCTTGGAGTGCGACCGTCATGATCTGGAAGTGGACTACTTTGGTCTGAACCACTTCGGCTGGTTCACCAAGGTGCGCCTGAACGGCGAGGATGTGACCGAGAAGCTCAAGAGCTATGTGGCAGAGCACGGCTATATGCCCCAGAACGCCAAGAGCGATGTGCTGCACAGCGATCCGTCCTGGCTGCACACCTATGCAAACGCCAAGAACATCTGCTCTGCTTTCCACGACTATCTGCCCAACACCTATATGCAGTACTACCTGCTGGGTGATGAAGTTGTAAAGAGCAGCGACCCCAACCACACCCGTGCCAACGAGGTCATGGAAGGCCGCGAGAAGCGCATCTTTGATGCGGTGGCAGATTATCGCGCCGGTAAGGACGTGGATCTGACCAAGTTCTTCGGCGGTGTGCACGGCGAGTTCATCGTGGACGTTGCCATGAGCCTTGCCTTCGACCTGCGCAAGCGTTATCTGGTCATGGTGGAGAACAACGGCGCTGTGGAGAACCTGCCCTCTGACGCCATGGTGGAGGTTCCCGCTTACATCACCGACCGCGGCCCGGAGCCCGTGCGTGTGGGTGAGATCCCGACCTTCTACAAGGGTCTGATCGAGCAGCAGGAGGCTGTGGAGAAGCTGATCGTGGATGCCGCTGTGGAGCACTCCTACGAGAAGGCACTGATGGCCTTTACCCTGTCCAAGACTGTGCCCAGCCTGCTGGTCGCCAAGAAGATCCTGGACGATATGATCGTTGCCAACAAGGCTTACTGGCCGGAGCTGCACTGATAAGTACCTCGTCAGCGGCTGATACCGGACACTTGATTCCATAAAACATTGAACGCCTCCCCGGCATTCCTTCCAAGAAGGATGCCGGGGAGGCTTTTTGCTGTCATATTTACAAGTAAGAGGAATCGAAGAAGTCTTTTAGTGTGATTCCCAGACCCAGACAGATTCTTTCAATCGTCTCTACGCTTAACTGGCCTCCCCGACGGGCGGTGGTTTGAATCGTGGAGTACGATATTCCGCATTTCTTTGCCAACACACACAGGTTCATATCACGCGCTTGCATCAAATCCTGAACACGCTTGATCGTATCCACGAAAACTCCTCCCATCTTTTTAGTTCAAAACTTTTCCAACAACCTCGAATCTTTGTTCTGGAGATATAAGGATCGGTGAATATTTGGTGTTAAGAGAGACCAAAACCGGTTGGTTGTGCACCACGCCATAGCTGTCGGTAAGAAATTCTGCTTGGGATTTATCCGGGGTATGTTCATCGTATTCTTTCAGATATCCACAGTCATCATATACGAATATCCCGATATCCCCGCATTCAAGTTCTTTGCAGCGCTTCACCCATACGATCTGTCCGTCATGATAACGCGGCTCCATACTATCACCGCTAACGTATATCCCGAACTCAGCCCCTGCCGGATTCAACTATGACGGCTTGCAGTTGAGCGATTACCGCATCAGCTGTGTGGGCACCGCTCTCAAGCTGTATAACGAGATGGGCGAAAAAATCTACTGCGAAACCCTGCGGCTGATCGTGGCTGCGTGGGATGGCAAGCCCGATTCGTTCCGTGCATCTGTCCTGCGCGGCATGATGCACTTTGTGGAGCTGTATCACGGCGAGTTCAGCGAAGAACGGCTCATCCGTGCGCTGGGCAGTGTTCATCCTATGGAAATCTACCGCGTTGGCAGGGATAACCCCGCCAAACTGCCCGGATGGAAGAAATACGTTTTCCCCATCTACATGGCCTACAACGGCAAAGGCCGCAAGGATGCATTGCCGATGAAATTCTAAAACATGTTTTCTCTGCCAAGAGGCACCTGCAAGCTGTGGGTGCCTCTTGATACATATTGACTGGTTGGAAAGTTCTGAATTTCGCCGACTGGAAATAGACTGAAGTGACACATATCACAATCAAGTGAACCGAATAGGGGGATTCGATGGAAAAAACTCCTTTTATTCTGCACGAAAAATTTCGTTCGGACAACAACGAACAGCGCAAAGAACATTTTCAAAAGAAATTTGAACGATATATCGTCAATGAACTGTCCGATGCCGTTCCTTCAAAATCCTGCGCCTGATTTGGTATCCTTGAATTTGAAGGAGAGATGCGTTATGTTGCGCATGGACGATTGTGCACAAAAGAAAGGTGCAAATCATGAAAGCAGCAATTTATTGCCGCCTGAGCAAAGAAGATGAATATAAAATTGGCGAATCGGAAAGCATTCAGAATCAAAAGTCGATGCTGATCCAGTACGCCATTGAGAAAGGATTTGATATTTACCAGATTTATTCGGATGAGGATTATTCCGGCATCGATCGGAACCGTCCGGCGTTCAATGAGATGATACAAGCCGCAAGCGAACATAAGTTTGATGTGGTACTGGCCAAAACGCAATCCCGTTTTACCCGCGATATGGAGCTCGTGGAAAAGTATCTGCACGGAAAGTTCGTGGAGTGGGGCATCCGCTTCATTGCAGTGGTAGACCATGTGGACACCAACGATACAGCGAACAAAAAATCTCGACAGATCAACGGCCTGATCAACGAGTGGTATCTGGAAGATCTGTCCACCAATGTTCGCTCGGTGCTTGACCACAAGCGGAAAGACGGTGTGTACATTGCTTCCTTCGCACTTTATGGATACCGAAAAGACCCAAGCGCAAAAGGAAAGCTGGTCATCGACCCGGAAGCTGCCGAAATCGTGAAACGAATTTTTTCGATGGCGCTGGGCGGCATCGGCGCACATAAAATCGCGCGCATCCTGAACGATGAGGGTATTCCAAGCCCGACAGCCTACAAACAGTCGAATGGCATCCACTACCATGTTGCTATGAAGAATCCCAATTTTTCGCTTTGGAGCAGCCCAACGATTTACCAGATGCTTCATAATCAGACCTATGCAGGCGATTTGGTGCAGGGAAGGCACAAAAAAGTCAGCTATAAAACTGAAAAAACGGTTTGGCTTCCGAAATCGCAGTGGATTGTGGTACCAAACACCCATGAGGCCATCGTTGACCGGGATACTTTTGAAACGGTGCAGAAGGTAATGGCAGGACGTACCCGCAGCGGAAGGAGCGGAAGCATCTATCCCTTAGCGCGAAAAATCGTCTGCGGCTGCTGTGGGAGCGTTATGGAGCAGACAGCACGACAGCCCGGGGCAGATGGCACTCGGACCCGATACGTCCGATGCCGGATGCACCAGCGTGCACCGGAACAGTGCAGCAACAAGACCTGTACGAACCTGAATGATTTGCAGGAACTGGTGTTGGAACGCATCCGGGTGTATGTGGCGGATTATTTTGACCCCGAAAAAGCCACCCTGCCGGAACAGGATGACCCCATCCGGCAGCGGGAGCAGGCAAAGCGTGACGAGCTGAAAAGGTTGAAAAATGAAGTAGACCGGCGGCGCAAGGCCATGCAGGAGCTTTATCTGGATAAGGTGTCCGGCCTGATCGATACTGTGCAGTTTGCCGCGATGAATGAAGCCTTTCTTCAGGAAGTCAAACAGTCGGAGACGCGGATTCAGACCTTGGAATCCGAACTGAAAGCAACAAAGGAAGACAACGATACTGTACCGGCTCAGATGGAAAAAGTGAGGAAATTAGCGCAGGTTCCCTATCTGACAAGGGAACTTGTGGTACTCCTCATTGACAGGGTCATCGTAGAACCGAAAGAATCTCTGTCTGGAACGCAGAAAGTGACGATAGAGTGGAATTTTTGAGCAAAGACGACTCTTAAATCGGTTGGTTGGTTTATTTTGCCCTACCCAGGTGGGGTAGACTTCACTGGAAGCCACATTGGCGATATAATCCCGGAAGGACACCGTCACATTCCGTGCAGACGCTGCCGGTTTGCCCAGGTGCACGGTGATGTTTTTGGGAATGATCACTCGGCTCAGCACCCGGGGCACGCAGTTTTCCACAGGGTCCGGGCCGCTGCCGCCGCTGCCCGCAAACAAAGGGTGCGGCGGGATGACGATGGGCGCGTCCGGGATGTCTTTGCCTTCCTCCGTGACCGGAATCATCGCAGGCTGTGCCAGCGTTATCTGCCCGGCAAAGATCTGGATGCCCTCAATGCGCACGGTGCGGTAGCCGGATTTTGCGGCGGTCAGGCTGACAACGGCGTAAGGGCGGATGGTGTTGTCCTCGTCCAGCGAGAGGGTGCAGGCGGGGGCTTCAACGGGGATATCGGCGGCGCTGCCGGTCGCATCGGTGATGCAGTGCAGGGTAAAGCCGTCCCCCTGCACCGCAACGGTCACCCCCTCCATGGGGGCAGACTGGCGGGCCGCAAAGGTCTGGATGCGGAGAGTTCCGGTGTTTTTCATGGAGATGCGCTCCTTTGCTGGTAAAAGTATGCTTCTGCCCCAGCGTATTCCGCCGCTGTCCGCTGTGTGAATAGGGGCTTTCTTTTTGGACGGCAGGAGTGTATACTGGAAACAGAAAATTCGGCCGGTGGATGCAGGGGCAGTGCTGGCCGAGACAAGGATCGTAAAGGAGATATCAGCAATGCAGGCAACCATTCACAACGAATTCCTGACCCTGACGGTGGACACTCACGGTGCCGAAGCCGTCAGCTTGAAAAACGCAGCCGGAGAGGAAATGCTCTGGCAGGCCGACCCGGCCGTGTGGGCGCGCCATGCCCCCATCCTGTTCCCGTGGACGGGCAAACTGGCGGGCGGTACGTTTGAGGCAAAGGGCAAAACCTACAAGGGCGGCCAGCATGGCTTTGCCCGGGACCTGGAGCACACCCTGCTCAAGGCCGAAGGCGATACCATCCAGCTGGAACTGCGGGCCGATGATGCCCTCAAGGCAGAGCGCTTCCCCTTTGATTTCGTGCTTACCAGCACCTTCCGGCTGGACGGCAAAACCGTGCACCATACGTTGACGGTGCAGAACCCCGGCACCGAGGAACTGCGCTTTGGCATCGGCTATCACCCGGCCTTCAGCATCCCCTTTGACAGCCAGCACACCACCGGCGACTATGAGTTCCGCTTTGACCAGCCGGAAAGCCCGGTGATCCTGGATGCCCGCCCGGCAGGCCTGCTGTCCGGCAAGTGCTACTACCAGTGGAAGAACCAGCAGGCCATTCAGCTGGAGGATGATCTGTTCGATGACGACAGCTACTGCATGGCAGGACTGCGCACCAAAACCCTGGGCATCTACGAAAAGGACACCGGTCGCCACATTGAATGCAACGTGGCCGATTACCCCTATGCACTGATCTGGTCCACCCCGGTCAAGCCGCTGCGCTTTGTGTGCATTGAGCCGTGGCACAGCCTGCCGGCAGCACAGGACGACCCGCAGGCATGGAGCCAGCGTGCCGCTGCTGCCTGCCTGGCCCCGGGCGAAACATGGGCCACAACACTGAGCACGACCTTTGCACGGTGACCCGTTTCCATGGCCCTGCTCTCTGCAGAATGAAACACCCCGGCAAAGTCCGCAGACGTTGCCGGGGTGTTGTTCTATTCGGGTTTCCGCAGGATCAGCGTGGGCTGTTTTTGCAGGGAATAACCAAAAAGGGCCTGCTGCCAATGGCAGCAGGCTCTTTCTCTCATGTTGCTTTCCTTAAAGCGCCTTGACCGCGTTTTTGATGCGCTCGGCAGCTGCCTTGGTCTTTTCGGCATCGCCGAAGGCGGTCAAACGGAAGTAGCCTTCGCCGCACTCGCCAAAGCCCACGCCGGGGGTGCCCACCACGCCGCAGTTCTCCAGCAGCCAGTCAAAGAACTCCCAGCTCTTCATGTTGCCGGGGCAGCGCAGCCAGATGTAGGGGCTGTTCTTGCCGCCGCAGTACCACACACCGCACTCGTCCAGTGCATCGGCAATGACCTTGGCGTTCTTGCGGTAGTAATCCAGGTTCTGCTGAATCTCTGCCATGCCGCTTTCGGTAAACACGGCGGCAGCGGCACGCTGCACAACGTAAGGCACGCCGTTGAACTTGGTGGTCTGGCGGCGCAGCCACATCTTGTTCAGGTTCATGCCCTCGCGCTCCAGCTCTTTGGGCACCACGGTGTAGCCGCAGCGGGTGCCGGTAAAGCCTGCGATCTTGGAGAAGGAGCAGATCTCCACGGCGCACTCGCGTGCACCCTTGATCTCAAAGATGCTGCGGGCCAGCTTCTCATCCGAGATGAAGCACTCGTAGGCGGCATCGTACAGGATGATGGCGTTGTTCTTTTTGGCGTAGTCCACCCAGGCCTTCAGCTGCTCACGGGTGTAAGCGGCACCGGTGGGGTTGTTGGGGCTGCAGATGTAAATGATGTCAGCCTTCACGTTTTCGTCCGGCATCCCCAGGAAACCGTTCTCCTGGCTGGTGCGGCCGTAGATGATCTTGCGGCCATCGGTCACGTTGTCGTCCACGTAGGTGGGGTACACGGGGTCCGGCACCAGCACGGTGTTGTCCACATCAAACAGGCCCAGCATGTTGGCCAGGTCGCTCTTGGCACCGTCCGAGATAAAGATCTCGTCCTCTTCGATCTTGGTGCCGCGGCCTGCATAGTAGCCCTGAATGGCCTGCTTCAGGAAGGGGTAGCCCTGCTCAGGGCCGTAGCCGTGGAAGCCTTCCTTGGTGCCCATTTCGGCGGCGGCATCCTGCATGGCCTTGACCACGCATTTGGCCAGGGGCTGGGTCACATCGCCAATGCCCAGGCGGATGATCTCCTTTTCCGGGTGTGCTTCCTGATAAGCGGCTACCTTGTGGGCAATGTCCACAAACAGGTAGCTGGCCTTCAGCTCATCGTAGTGTTTGTTCATTTTCATGGTACTTTCCCTCGATTCTGTTATTAGGCTTCCCCCTTGGGGGAAGCTGGACTGGCGCGTAAGCGACAGGACTGATGAGGGGCAGTCATCTTCTGCTTTCGCTCTTGGGGAGCGGCATCGGATGGAAGCTTCCCCTCATCCGGCGCTGACGCGCCACCTTCCCCCGAGGGGGAAGGCTGCTTAAACTTCAGTAAAGCCTTCGCACACGGTTTCGGCGGCGCCGGTCATCAGCAGCTGGCTGCCGGGCAGCACCCGGATGGTCAGCACGCCGCCCCGCAGCTGTACCTGCACATCTTCGCCGGGCCGGCAGATGCCCAGCTCGGTCAGGGCTGCCACCGTGGCGCAGGTTCCGGTGCCGCAGGCCCAAGTCTCGCCGCTGCCGCGCTCCCACACCCGCATTTTCAGGTGGGCGGCGTCCACCACCTGCACAAACTCGGTGTTGATGCGCTCCGGAAAGTTCGGGTGATGCTCAAACGCGGGGCCAATCTCTTCCAGCTTCAGGCTGTCCACATCCGGCACCACGGTCACGCAGTGGGGGTTGCCCACGCTGATGCAGGTCACCTGCCAGTTTTTGCCCTCCACAGTCAGGGGCTTATCCACCAGCGGGTCTGCGCCCATGTTCACGGCGGGCAGGTCGGCCGCCCGGGTGCTGTAAGCTCCCATTTCCACCTGCCACAGCCCCGCCCCTTTGCGGGCAACGGTCTTGGTGCCGCTGCCGGTGTCGATGGTCAGCACCGGCTTTTCCACCCCGTGGGTATACAGCCACTCGGCCACACAGCGGATGCCGTTGCCGCACATCTGCGCCTCGC
Organism: uncultured Faecalibacterium sp.; assembly: GCA_934561485.1. Taxonomy (GTDB): domain Bacteria; phylum Bacillota; class Clostridia; order Oscillospirales; family Ruminococcaceae; genus Faecalibacterium. The sequence continues at coordinate 942 of CAKTGS010000062.1, read as the reverse complement.
TGCCGTCTGCGTTGAAAATGCGCATCCGGCCATCGGCTCCGGCTGTTGCCGGTGCACAGATGCAGATGATGCCATCGGCTCCGATGGAAAAATGCCGCCGGGAAAGTTTCTGGCTCAGTTCCACGATGTTCTCCGGCACGCCGCCAGTGCGGCAGTCCAGGTAGATGTAATCGTTGGCACAGCCCTGCATTTTGGTAAACGAAAGCTTCATTGCTCGATTCTCCTTTGAGCGGGGGCCGGTCAGTCCCCGAAAACGATTCCTTTATAATCATAAGAATCTTGTGCACTTCTGTCAAGCGAAAATCTGCGTTTTGCACTTTTTTTACCGAAGAAAAGCGGGAATGCCAAAACAGGGCTTGACAAGATGCATGGCATGGGATATAAAAAAAGAGAGCGTTTTGTACAGCCCTTGCAGCCGCGCAGTATCCGCAGGTGCAGCGCCATGGCACCTGCCCACGGCTGCAGGTGTACAAACCGGGTAAAACAACTGCGAAAAGGAGACCACAGGAATGGATACTTTTGAAAAAATCCGTGCATTGCTGGCGGAGCAGCTGGATGTTGATCCGGCAAAGATCACGATGGACAGCGACATCATGAGCGATTTCGAGGCAGACAGCCTGGACATTGTGGACATGGTGATGACGCTGGAGGATGAGTTTGGCATTGAGGTGCCGGACGATGCCATCGAGACCCTGCGCACCGTGGGCGATGTGGTAAACTTTGTGGACAGCCACCAGCAGAACTGAAGTCGGTAAAAAGCTCCGCCTTTTCTGCGCGGCACCCGGCCGCGTTCGTGGGCGGGGCTTTCAATATGGGTTCGTGCGGAACGCGCCGCGTTTGGCGCACGGCCTTAGGAGGATATAACAAAATGGCAAAAGACAACAAGAAGCTCGTGCAGGCGATCACCAGCCAGGAAGAAAACTTTGCACAGTGGTACACCGA
>CAKTGS010000061.1 GCA_934561485.1 uncultured Faecalibacterium sp. | reverse complement strand
TGCGCTGTGCAGGTTCTCTTCCGCCTCATCGGTTTGATTGCATTATACACTTTATCTGCGTAAAGTCAAGAGGCAATTTCAAATTTTTTTCGATGGATTTTTCCAAAGTCACACTTTGTTCTTTCTGCGCTTGCGCCACACGAAGTATGCCGTGTACACCAGCCACACCGGAATGGCCGCCAGCGTTACCGGACGGCTCAGGGCCAGGCCATCGGCCTGATACACAAAGTCGATGCTGCTTTCTCCCGCCGGGCACAGCACCGCCATCAGGCCCTCGTCCACCCGCACAATGTCGGCCTGGCTGCCATTGATGTAGGCGGTAAAGCCATCGTCATAGGGCACCGAGAAGAACACCAAATTTTCCTTTGCCAGCGTGATCTCGGCATGGAAACCGGCATTGTTCATCTCAAACGCCGTGCAGCTGTGGGTGCGGCGGTCGGTGCAGTCCTGCACATAGGCATCGTAGGTCAGGTCGTTCCGCTTTTCTTCCGGCAGCACGGTGAGATACCGGCCATAGCGCGCCGCGTCCTCCTCCGACAGCACCAGCGCCCGCATCAGCAGGTTGGAACGCTGGGATTTCAGCGTCTGCTCGTACTCCGTCTCGGTCAGATAATAATTGTAGGTAAAGCCCATGGGCACGTAGTTTTTGTTGCGGTACAGCGCATAGCTGTCCTGCTCACCCACATAGGCCCAGCCCGCATCCGCCTCGGTCTCAAAGGACGCCCGCTGCTCCGGTGTGGTAATGAGGTATTCCACGCTCAGCAGGCCCCGCAGCGCATAATTGGAGATCTCCGGCTCGCTGCGCACATCCCGCTTGACCCCCAATGCCGGGTAAAAGCTGAGGATGCTGGGCGCCGCCGTGCTGCCAAAATACTGCAGACAGCTCTTGTCCAGCCACATGCCGAGGTTGTCGTGGGTCTTGTAGGTATCCACGCGGTAGCTGCCCTCGGGCAGGTCCTCTTTCAGTTTCAGGGCATCGGTGTATTGCTGCACCAGGTCGCTGTCGGTATGCCACTGGCCAAACTTGCCAATGCCAATGTGCACCATGCTGAAGGACACCGCAAAGGCCAGCACCACCCCGGTGACCCGCTGCGGGAAGCGGCGGTCGGTGCGCCATGCGCGGCAGATATACCGGTACAGCAGCAGCCCGCCCAGGCCGAAGCCCAGCACCACAGCGTACTGGCCGGGGTTCTGCAGCACACCCAGCGACCAGGTTTTGGTCTCGCTGTCCTGCACAGGCACCAGCGCAAAGGCCAGGGTGGCGATCATCAGCCAGCCGATGCCCTTGGCCGGGATGTCCAGGTCGGTGTTGTGATCCTCCAGCGCATTCACGGTCATAGCAGCCAGGATCAGCACCGGCATATAGTACCAGCGCGCATAGTAGCTGGAATTGAGCGCGTAGAACGCACTGTTCAGGATGGGCACCAAAGCAAACACCGCGCAGGTGCCCACAATGCGCTTCTTGCTGTCACCCTTGCGGCTGCGCCAGTAGGCCACCGCGCCCGCCAGGCTGCACAGGGGCAGATAGGCCGTCATGCTGGTCCACTTGATAACGCCTTCCGTCCAGATGGACGTGAGGTAGGGGGAATCCGGCGGCAGGATCCAGCTGAGCAGAATGGCAAGGTACTGCTGCACCTTGCTGTAAGTCAGGAAGCCCCAGCCGGACGAAAGGTCGATGGTGCGCGGATTCTGCAGCAGGCTGAGCACTGCCGGCACCAGCAAAAGGCACCCCATGGCCACGCCCAGCAGACTTTCAAATGCCAGGTGGAGAAACAGCCTGCCCGTCAGGCGGAAGTCCCTTGTGCTGAGCTTGCAGACAAAGTAAATGACGAGGAACACCACCTGCCCGATGAAGAAGAAGTAGTTGTTGAGCAGGTTGACCGCCACAAAAAAGGCAAACAGGCCGTGCCGCCCGTTGTACAGCACCTCATCCAGTGCCCACAGCAGGTAGGGGAACAGCGCCACCACATCCACAAAGTGGTTGAAGAACACGTTGTACACCGCAAAACCCGAAAGGGCATACAGGCATGCACCCAGCACGGCATAGTTTATATTTTTGACGTAGCGGCGCAGATACAGGTATGCGCCGCCGCCCGCCACGCCGAATTTGAGCACCAGCAGCGGCACCATCAGGTAGGGCAGCCAGCTCTGCGGGAAGATGAGCGAAAGCCAGAAAAACGGCGACCCGTACAAATAAAAGGAGTAGGCGTTCATCACCCCGCTGCCCAGGTCTGTGGCCCAGGAAAACGTGTTGCGGGGTGCCCCGGCAAAGGCGCTGTCCGGGCAGCCGGCCCCCTTGAGGAAGCCATTCATATACCGGTAAAAGCTGATCTGCTGACTGTTGAAATCGCCTGCATAGTGGAAAAAGCCGCCATCAATGATATAAAACGGCAAAAAGAATGCAGCTGCCGCCAGAGCGCACAACACCACCGCCTGCCAGAACCGGTCTTTCTGCTGGCCCGGCAGACGCAGCTGCCGGTTCATTCCCAATTGCTCCATGAAGGTCCTCTTTCTCCGCCTGCGCAGGCGGATGTTGTTATTCTCAGTATAGCACGGCAGGCCGGGTAAAAAAAGAACTTTTCTTCACCCGGGGCTTGACAAGCCCCTGCCAGGCGGGTATGGTGAAGAAAAACAAATCCAAAAGGAGGGCAGCGCCATGCTGTATCCGTTCAGTGCCCTGCTGGCACGCATGAAGTACATTACCCGGTGGAGCCTGATGCACTCCACCCGGGCCGAATCCCTCAGCGAACACACCTGCGACACCGCCCTGCTGGCCCACATGCTTTGCCTGATCGCGCGGCGGTACACCGGCACCCCCTGCCGTCCCAAAACGGTGGCGGTGGCGGCGCTGTACCACGATGCCCCGGAGATCATTACCGGCGACATGCCCACACCGGTAAAGTACCACTCCCCCGCCCTGCGGGACGCTTATAAGGCACTGGAAGCCGAGAGCGTGCACAGCATGACCGGCCTGCTGCCGGAAGAGCTGGGCGAAGAGATCCTGCCCTTCATCTCCGGCAGCCTGCTCACCGCCGAAGAAAAAGCACTGCTCAAAGCCGCCGACCGGCTGAGCGCCCTCATCAAATGCACGGAAGAACAGCGCAGCGGCAATCACGAGTTCGATGCCGCCCTGGCCCAGCAGCGCGCCGCGCTGGAAGCCATGCACTGCCCGGAAGCAGACTGGTTCATGGCCCACTGCCTGCCCTGCTACACCCAGAATCTGGATGAGCTGACTGGGCCAGCGGCCCGGGAGTGATCCGGCAGGGCGGCAGGGAGTTTCCCCAGCAAATGATCCGAGGGTGGGACCCTGCCACCGCAGGTGGTAGGGCGGGAGCTGGAAGCCCCGAAATTTTGCGGGGAAAGCGCCCTGCTGGCCTGCCTTCCCGCCGCGTATGCAGTGGAGCTGCACACCGGCAGCTTTCTCTTCGGACACGAATACGGGTTGCGGCTCCCAGCATCCGCCGCGCTTCGCTTGCGTCTTGCTGGCCGCTGCCCCAACAGCGCCTCCCTGTTTCCGCCACTGGCGGCGGTCGTTGCTGTTGCAGGCCATTCCATCGCCCGCCCTATTGCCTAGCGGCAACAGGGTCCCACCCCAGCGGACGGTCCTCAGAGAAACTTCCGGCGTGCAGCCCCGGGTAGTTTTTCTTACGGGAACGGCACCTCGCGCACATCGTCCGGGTCCAGGCCGGCTTTGCGCTGCTCTTCAAATACGGCCGCAATCAGCTCGTCCAGATCTTCCAAATGGGTCAGGGTGCAGCAATAGCGGCGCAGGGCGGCAGCGCCCTTCAGGCCTTTCATATAGTGCATGGTCTGAGCGCGGGCCTGCGGCATGGCTACAAACTCACCCTTTTGTTCCACCATCTCTTCCACCTGACGGCGCAAAGCGTTCATGCGGGCCTGCAGGTTCGGCTCCTTGGGGGCGGGCAGGCCTTCAATGGCCGCGTTCACCCGCTCGAACAGCCAGGGGTCACCCAGAGCTGCCCGGGCGATCATGACGCCATCGCAGCCGGTGGCGCGCATCATCTGCACGGCATCTTCGGCCGAATGGATGTCGCCGTTGCCCAGCACCGGCACCTTGACGGCCTGCTTGACCCGAGCAATGATCTCCGGGTCGATGCCCGGGGTGTACATCTGTTCCCGGGTGCGAGCGTGCACCGCGATCAGGACTGCACCCGCCTGCTCGCAGGCTTTGGCGCACTCCACGGCGGTGATATGGTCCGCATCCCAGCCTTTGCGCATTTTGACCGTAACAGGGCGTTTGGTATGGGCCACCACCTGCTCCACAATGCGCCCGCAGCGGTCCGGGTCCAGCATCAGCTTGCTGCCTGCCCCGCCGGACACGATCTTGGGGGCCGGGCAGCCCATGTTGATGTCCACAAAGTCGAAGTCGTACTGCTCCATGGCAGCGGTGGCTTCGCCCATGATCTCCGGCACCTCGCCAAAGATCTGCACGCCGTAGGGTGCCCCGTTGGGCTGGGCCTTGAGCAGGCTGACCGTTTTGTGGTCGCCGTACACCAGCGCCCGGCTGGACACCATCTCGCTTACCGTAAAGCCCGCGCCGTGCTGGGCCATCAGGCGGCGGCAGGGGGCATCCGTAAAGCCTGCCATAGGGCCGAACACCGCCCGGTGGGGCAGAGTGATATTGCCGATCTTCAAAGGTTCCATGGGTTCTCCTTGTATCTGTTTTGGGGTAGACGATTTAGAATAGACTCCGCAAAAAGGGGCTGTTGCGCCAAATGCTGTGCAACAGCCCCTGTGGTTTTATGTTACATCTTCTCGGGCACGTTGATCTTGAACATGGTCAGCACGTTGAAGATCACGTTCTTCACGCCGATGCACAGGGCCAGACGGGCCTGCTGCACGGCGGGGTCTGCCCCCTGGATGCGGCAGCTGCCGTAGAAGCGGTGGAAGGCGCTGGCCAGATCAATGACAAAGCGGTTGATGCGGCTGGGGTCGTACTTCTCGGCGGCCATGACGATCTCCTGCGGGAAGGCGGCCAGCATCCGGATCAGGTCCATCTCGCTGGGCTCGGTGAGCAGGGTAGCGTCCACCTGCTCGGCACCGGCAAACTGCACGCCCTCGCTCTCCATCTTCTTCAGGATGGAGCAGATGCGGGCATGGGCATACTGCACATAGTACACCGGGTTGTCGTTGTCGGTCTTGACGGCCTGATCCAGGTCAAAGTCGATGCCGCTTCCGGCGTCGTGCATGTTGAACAGGAAGCGTGCGCTGTCGATGGGCACCTCTTCCAGCAGGTCGGTCAGGGTAATGGCGTTGCCGGTACGCTTGGACATGCGCACGGGCTGGCCGTCCCGCATCAGGTTGACCATCTGCATCAGGACAACATCGAGGTCGTTGCCGTTCAGGCCGATGGCATCCATCGCGCCCTTCATGCGGGCCACATGGCCGTGGTGATCGGCACCCCACACGTCGATGGCCTTGGCAAAGCCGCGGGTGGCCAGCTTGTTGTAGTGGTAAGCGATATCGGCAGCAAAGTAGGTGGGGATGCCGTTGGCACGGACGAGCACCTCGTCCTTGGCTTCCTCTTCGGTGCCGTCCTCGGTCTTTTTCTTGTTCACGGTGCCGTACTTGGCAGCGTACTGTGCGCTGCGGTACATAATGGCACCGTCCTCGGCCTTGTAGCAGGCACCCAGCTCCAGCAGCTTGTCCACCACAGCCATGACAGCGCCGGACTCGTGCAGGGTGCTCTCGTGGAACCACACATCATAGTCGATGCGGTACTTGCCCAGATCCCGCTTGAGGGCGGCGATGTTCTTGGGCAGAGCATAGGCCACCAGGGCGTCCTTCAGCTGGGCAAAGGCCGCGCTGCCAAACAGGGTCTCTTCGTCCATACCCCGGCAGGCAGCCACGTACTGGTCGCCGTGGATGTCCGCAAACTCCCCGGCCAGCACCTTGATGTCACCGCCCTGGTAGCACTCAGCGGGCAGCGGATAGGCTTCCTCGCCGCAGTATTTCTGCAGGTAACGCACAGCCAGGCTCTTGCCGAACTTCTGGATCTGATTGCCGGCATCGTTGATATAGAACTCACGGGTCACATCGTAGCCGGACCAGTCCAGCACAGCAGCCAGGCAGTCGCCCAGAGCACCGCCGCGGGCATTGCCCATGTGCATGGGGCCGGTGGGGTTGGCGGAAACGAACTCCACGTTGTATTTGGCACCCTTGCCGTGGTCGGTGCGGCCATACTCCTTGTTGGCGCAGGCCCCCAGCACCACGCTGGCCCAGAAGGTCTGGGCCAGGAACAGGTTGATGAAGCCGGGGCCGGCCACTTCCACCTTGGCAAACACGCTGTCCTCCATGGAAGGCAGGTGGGCCAGAATGGCCTCTGCGATCATCTTGGGGGCCTTGCGCCAGGTGCGGGCACCGGCCATGGCGATGTTGGAAGCAATGTCGCCATTCTTGGTGTCGGCCGGGATCTCCACAATGAAGGCGGGCAGCTCCGCCTCGGGCAGAGCGCCGTCCGCCATGGCAGCCTTGGCGGCTGCCGTCAGCAGGGCGCGGGCCTCGTCCAGCGCGGCCTGCCGGGGGTTGTAATTCTGGTAGGTCTTTTCAAATTCAGTCATGGGTCGGATTCCTTTCACATTTTCAAGGGGGATTTCATCAGTTCACGTGGGTCACGGTCACTTCCAGGCGGTTGCGGCTCACCAGGTCGGCGCTGTCGGCATCCAGCAGGTAGCCAAAACGGGCCATGCCGCCCTTTTCGGTCAGGCCGCACTCGATCTCATCGGCGGTCACGCCCAGGGTCACAGAGCCGTAGCCGGTCTCGTAATGGCAGAGGTTGCGCTTGCCTTTTTCAATCAGCAGCTGGGTGCCTGCCCCGCCGCCCTTGCCAAAGCGCAGCATGGCAACGCGGGTGCCGTCTGCGGCGATCTTCAGGGTGGTGGTGCAGCCCTCGTAGCCGGTGGTCTCGGTCTCCTTATAAGTAATATAATAGCTGCCGCCCTTGAGCACGAACTGCCCCCGGGTCATCAGCTCCACAAACTCTTCCTTATCCTTTTCTGCCGCAGGCTCTTCCATGCGCTGTTCAATGCGGCTTTTGATGCGGATGATGTAATCTTCCTTCAGTGGTTTGCTCACGTTGGTTTTCCTTTTCAATATTTGTCAATGGCAATCTGCTCCACCGGGCCGCCCTTGTACTCGCCCAGGAACAGGTCCGCCGTCTGCACAAAGCTGTCCGGCACATCGCTCACATAAAAATGTGCCTGGCCTTCTTTTTCCCGGGCCGCCCGCAGGCCGCGCTCGGCCAGCATCCGCTCCAGGTGGTGAGCTGCCGTTTTGGCCGGGTCCACCAGTGTGACCTGCGGCCCCATGAACTCGCCCACCATGGTCTTGAGCAGCGGGTAATGGGTGCAGCCCAGGATCAGGGTGTCCACCCCGGCGTCCCGCACCTCCGTCAGGTACTGGGCGATCACCAGGCGGGTCACCTGCTGCTTGGCTTCCTCGCTGTGGTCCACATACCCGGCTTCCACCAGCGGCACAAACAGCGGGCAGGGCCGGGCCGTGATCTCCACGCCCGGCACCAGCTGGCGCAGCAGCTTTTCGTAGCTGCGGGAGCGGATGGTGGCCGCCGTGCCAATGACGCCGATGCGGCGGTTGCGGGTGGCAAAGGCAGCTTCCCGGGCAGCGGCATCCACCACGCCCAGGTACGGCACCGGCAGCTGTGCTGCCTCGGCAGCCGGGTAAATGCTGGACACCGTGCCGCAGGCTGCCATGATGCATTTTACATTCTGCGAGAGCAGAAAGGCGATGTCTTGCCGGGCATACTGCAGAATGGTCTCGTGGCTGCGGCTGCCATAGGGCACGCGGCCGGTATCGCCAAAGTAGATGATGTCCTCGTGGGGCAGGCGCTTGCGCAGCTCCCGCACGCCGGTCAGGCCGCCAAGGCCGCTGTCAAATACGCCGATGGGGCGGTTATCCATGCTGCTTTTCCGTCCTTTCCAGGGCAAGTTCGATCAGGCGGTCGATCAGGGCCGGCACCGGCAGTCCCTCGTGCTCCATGAGCTTGGGGTACATACTGATGGCGGTAAACCCGGGGAAGGTGTTGATCTCGTTGATCATCACCCTGCCGGTGCCTTTTTCCACAAAGAAGTCGCAGCGGGCCAGGCCCTCGCAGCCCAGGGCCGTGTAGGCCAGGGCGGCATAGGTCTTGACTTCGTCCAGCTTTTCTTCCGGCAGGTGGGCCGGGATCACGGTCTGACTCACGCCATTTTTGTACTTGTCATCGTAGGTGTAGAACTCTGCACCGGCCAGGATCTCGCCCGGGCGGGTAGCCACGGCGGGGTCGGAGCCGATCACGGCGCACTCCACTTCCTGGCCGTCCACAAAGGCTTCAAACACCACCTTGCGGTCGTTTTCCAGGGCCAGGTCGATGGCCTTTTTCAGCTCTTCCCGGTTGTGTGCCTTGGAGATACCCACGCTGGAACCGGCGTTGGCAGGCTTGACGAACACGGGCCAGCCCAGCTTTGCCTCCACACCAGCGCACACACCCTCCAGGTCACTCTCGATCTGCCAGCGGTTGGCGGCCAGCCACTTGGTGTGCGGGATGTCGTTGGCTTCAAACAGGGCGTTGGCCACCCCCTTGTCCATGCAGGCCGCGCTGGCCAGCACGCCGCAGCCCACGTAGGGGATGCCGGCCAGCTCCAGCAGGCCCTGCACAGTGCCGTCCTCGCCCCACAGGCCGTGCAGCACCGGGATCACCACATCCACGTGGACCTTTTCCACATGGCCTTCCGGGGTGAACAGGATCATGCCGTGGTCGGCACGGTCCGGGCTGATGACGCAGGGCATGTTGCCCGCCAGCTCTTCCCAGCTGCCATCCGCCATCTGGGCGGCAGTGGCCTCGGTGTACAGCCAGCGGCCCTTTTTGGTAATGCCCACGGTCAGCACTTCGTACTTGGAACGATCAATGTTGTTGACAAAATTGCCCACGGAAACGCGGCTGACCTCGTGCTCGCTGGACATCCCGCCAAACAGCAGCACAACGCACATGGAATTTGCAGACTGCATGATACTCTCTCCTATTTATAAAGCCCCAAGGCGGGGCGGACTCAAACCGGTAAAAATGCCGTTCTGGCTTATTATACAATATCTATGCACGCGATGCAAGCAAAATGCAAAAAGCCGCGTGCAGACGGCGCAGCAGACCGTTTGCAAAAAACTTTCCAAAAATCGCAAATTTCCGCTTGACGGATGGAAACCGGCGTGATACAATGATATCACCTCTTTTGCGGGGTTATTAAGTGCGCCTGTTTTACGGGCGGTGCCCGCAACCCGAGGGAGGTTCAAAACAACCGTTATAATGGAGGTGTCAACAAATGACCGTTAAAATCACTCTGGCCTGCACCGAGTGCAAGCAGCGCAACTACAACACCACGAAGAACAAGAAGAACAACCCCGATCGTCTCGAGATGAAGAAGTACTGCCGTTTCTGCAAGAAGCACACCGTTCATCGCGAAACCAAGTAAAAGAAAGGCGGACGCACTATGGCAGACAAAACCGAGAAAAAGCCGGGCTTTGTGGCCAGAGCTAAAACCGCTGTGAAGAATTTTGGCGCAAGCGTTGCCAAGTTCTTCCGCGACACCAAGAGCGAACTGAAGAAAGTGGTCTGGCCCTCCAAGCAGGACGTTAAGACCAACACTATCGTTGTGCTCGTGACTGTTGCCATCGCAGCGGTCGTGATGATCCTGCTGGATGCCATCTTCGGCGGCATTCTGGGCCTGATCATCGGCGCCTGAGAATCATCTTGAAACGGAGGGTCAACCAAAATGGAAGAATCAACCAAGCTGGTAGACGAGTCCACTGAGGCTCTTTGGTATGTTGTGCATACCTATTCCGGTTACGAGAACAAGGTCGCAAACGACCTGCAGACCATGGTGGAAAACCGCCACCTGCAGGACCTGATCTGCGACATCAAGGTTCCCGTTGAGATGGTTCCCGAAATTGACAAGAACGGCAAGCAGAAGATGGTGGAGCACAAGCTCTTCCCCGGCTACGTTCTGGTCAAAATGGTGATGAATGACGATACCTGGTATGTCGTGCGCAACACGCGCGGCTGCACCGGCTTCGTGGGTCCCGCTTCCAAGCCCGTTCCCCTCTCTGCTGAAGAAGTGGAGAAGATGGGCGTGGAGAAGGCTGCACCGCTGACCGTTGACTTCAAGGTCGGCGACACCGTGCAGATCACCGCCGGTCCTCTGGAAGGCTTTATGGGCCTTGTGGAAGAGATCGACACTGAGAGCTTCAAAGTGAAGCTCAAGGTCAACATGTTCGGCCGCGAAACCCCCGCTGAGGTGGAGATCGGTCAGGTCGAGCTGCCGTAACCAACCGGCAAACATTCGTTTTACCAAGGTAAGACCGCAGTGCGGTTCTTATAGAGCGTGTGCAGCGTGCATGCGCTCGTGGGAGGCGTGGAACCACCGCGCCGCAACTCACCACAGATTTTTGGAGGTGCATTTATTATGGCACAGAAAGTTACTGGCTACATTAAGCTGCAGATCGAGGCCGGCAAGGCAACTCCGGCTCCCCCGGTTGGCCCTGCTCTGGGTCAGAAGGGCGTCAACATCATGGCGTTCACCAAGGAGTTCAACGAGCGTACCAAGAACCAGATGGGCTACGTGATCCCCGTTGTCATTACCGTGTACGCTGACCGCTCCTTCAGCTTCATCACCAAGACTCCTCCGGCAGCCGTTCTGATCAAGAAGGCCGCTGGCATCAACACCGCTTCCGGCAAGCCCAACAAGGAAAAGGTTGCTACTCTGACCGCTGCTCAGGTGGAAGAGATCGCCAAGACCAAGATGCCCGACCTGAACGCTGCTTCTCTGGAAGCTGCATGCAGCATGGTCCGCGGCACCTGCCGTTCCATGGGTGTCACCGTCGAGGGCTGAGACATAAACAGTGGGAGGGCATAACACTGCCCGCATGACCACATAGGAGGATATACAATGAAACATGGCAAGCACTATGTCGACGCTGCAAAGCTGGTCGATTCTACTAAGGCATACGATGTGAACGAGGCTCTGGAGCTGGCTTGCAAGACCGCTTCTGCCAAGTTCGATGAGACTGTTGAGCTGCACGTCCGCCTGGGCGTTGACGGTCGCCACGCTGACCAGCAGGTCCGCGGCGCTGTTGTTCTGCCCAACGGCACCGGCAAGACCGTGCGCGTCTGCGCCATCGCTAAGGGCCCCGCAGCTGCCGCTGCTGAGGCTGCTGGCGCTGATATCGTGGGCGATGACGAGCTGATCGCAAAGATCGCCGGCGGTTTCATGGACTTTGACGTTGTTGTGACCACCCCCGACATGATGGGCCGCGTTGGTCGTCTCGGTAAGGTCCTGGGCCCCCGCGGTCTGATGCCCAACCCCAAGGCCGGTACGGTTGCTCCCGACCTGGGCAAGGCTGTTTCTGAGGCCAAGGCTGGTAAGATCGAGTACCGTCTGGACAAGCAGAACATCATCCATGTGCCCGTGGGCAAGGCTTCTTTCGGTGCAGAGAAGCTGTACGCCAACCTGGACACTGTGATGGAGGCTATTGCCAAGGCAAAGCCTGCTGCAGCAAAGGGTACCTACTTCAAGAGCGCTACCATCGCCACCACCATGGGCCCTGGCATCCGTCTGAACACCCTGAAGTACGGTGTCTGATTTGAAGTTCTGATGTTTTTCTGCCGTTCTGTGTGGGCGGCAGAAAAATTTTGTCAGAAAATTTCAAAAAACGCTTGACAACTCCGCACGTTTGCGGTAATATAATCATGCTGTTTTTGAGACAGCAGGTGCTGGGGTCCAGCGTAAGGCTATGCCGCCTGCCGAGAAACGTGCGTAAAGTTGTTTTATGCCTCTTTCTCGGCCTTGTGCGGGAGAGAGGCTTTTTTCATGCAGATCCCGGCTTTCGATACAAGTTTTTGAAACGAGGTGAAACCGAATGCCCAGTGCAAAGATTCTTTCTGAGAAGCAGGCTTATGTCG
>CAKTGS010000060.1 GCA_934561485.1 uncultured Faecalibacterium sp. | reverse complement strand
GTTGCGGCGGGCGGTGTCCGGGTCAAAGTGCAGGATGTCGCCCAGCTCCCAGTAGCTGCGCACCATGGTGGTGGGCAGGCCGGTCAGGTTGGGGCGGGTGATGCCCACGCCTTCCAGGTCCACGCACACCAGCTCTTCCGCGCCCATCTTTTTGGCAAGGCCGGTGGGCATGTTGTCGCTGTAGCCGCCGTCCAGAAACTTTACCCCGTCAATTTCCCGCGCCCGCAGGGCAGGGAAGCAGGCCGCCGAGGCCATGAGGTAGTCCTTTACTTTTCCGGCCGGGATCTCGTCCAGCGTCAGCTCCCGGGGCTTCAGGCCCCGGCTCTCTACCGTGACCAGCCCAAACCGGATGTCCGCGCGGCGCAGGGCTTCTTCGTCCAGCACCCGGTCCACAATGTCCTCCAGCGGGGACACGTCCATGCCGCCGGCCTTCACCACACTGCGCAGAAAGCTGTGCAGGGCCGAAAGGTCGGCGTTTTCTTCGGGCAGTTCCATCACGTCCTTGCTGCGGATGGTCAGCCACATATCCCGGGCCGTCTCGTACAGGTCCAGCGCGAACATGGCCCCGTTCAGGCTGCCCACGCTGGTGCCGGTGATGATCTGCGGGTGCCAGTCCAGCTCCATCAGGGCCTTCCACACGCCCACCTGATAGCTGCCGCGTGCGCCGCCCCCGGCCAGAACCAATGCCTTTTGCGGCATCTTTTTTTGCTCCATTGCCTGCGCCCCCTTGTTCTCGGTGTTGTTTGTCTGGATTATACCATATTTTACAGCAAAATTCTTCCCGTTTTTTGTGTCCCGGCGGCTTTCTTACAGCAAAGATTCATGGTATACTGTGCAGGAACAAAAAAGGAGGCTCTGTCATGCACTGCAAGCAATGGATCTTTGATATGGACGGCACCCTGACCGACAGCATGAAGGTGGTGTGGGAGGATGCCCCGCTGGCGCTGCTGCGCCGCCACGGCTGCACCCCCCAGCCCGGCCTGCGGGAGGCCATTTTGTCCATGGACATGGACGAGGGGGCCGCTTACCTGATCCGGACCTACCGCCTGCCCCTGACCGCGGCCGAATACTACGCCGAGATGCGCAGCGTGATCGCCCAGCTGTACGAAACGGTGGAGCTGAAACCCGGCGTGCGCCCCCTGCTGGCGCGGCTGCAGGCTGAGGGTGTGCGCATGTGCATCTGCTCCAACACCTGGGCCGAGCAGTGCCGCACCGTGCTGACCCGGCTGGGCATTGCGGACTATTTTGCCTTTATCGTGGAGGCGCAGGGTGCCCTGCACAAGAGCCGCCCGGAGGTGTTTTTTGAGTGCCTGCACCGCCTGGGCGGGGCCGACCCGGCCCGGTGCGCCGTGTGCGAGGACGCCATTTACGCCGCCCGCACGGCCCACAATGCCGGGTTCACGGTGCTGGGCGTGCAGGACGCCGCCAGCGCCGCCGATGCCGCCGAAATGCAGCAGGTGTGCAGCCAGTTCCTGCCGGACTGGACCGCCCTGAACTGGGAAAAAGTGTAAGCAAAAATAAAGGCGGCCTGCCCAGGTGCCCCACCTTGACAAACCGCCGAAATTTTACTATACTACAAACAGAAAAGGCACTGCGACAAGCGGTGGCCCTTTGAGATTTCGGTCTTATCTTTCAAAAACCGTCACCCTGGCCGGTGGCGGTTTTACTTTTTTACCCGGATGGTAAACGTCAGTCCAAATAAATGGAATGTTAAAGTAATAGGCATTCGCTCACCTCCTTTCGGAAGTGAGGGCCAACCGCCTGCCGTATGTGCAGTGCACTTTCCCCGCCATTTCTGGCGGCATTTATACTATATCACAAATTCTGGCATAATTCAACAAAAAAGACAGCCCCGCACGGGAGCGTTTTGCTCGGTGCGGGGCTGTTTTTTGGGGTATGAAGATGGCTTGATTGGTCGGGCTGCCGTTACTTGTTCAGCAGCTCGGTGTGGTCGTTGGCAATGATCAGCAGGGTGGGTTCGGCGTCTGCGGTATGGCAGAGGTAGAACACATCGCCTTCATCGCACAGGGCCAGCAGGTCGGCCACGGCAAAGCGGCTGACGCGGCCATTGGTCACAAACACAATGGTCTCGGTGCCGTTGGCCTGCAGATACTGCAGGGTTTCCAGCGTGCCGGTCAGGGTCGCATCGGCCTTTTTGCAGGTGTAGGTGCGCTCGGTGCCTGCCTGACGCACGGTAAACAGCAGGTCCCGCAGGGTGTTGCCGGGCACCACCACGCGCAGCTCAAGGACTTCGGCGTTCTCGTCATCCTTCTTGCCGGTGGCGGGGATCACCTCGCCCTTTTCCAGCAGCTTGCCGCAGTCGGCGCACACGGTGTCGCCGGTGTAGCCCGGCTCAGTCTCGGTGGGGTCTTTCTTGCCAACCACAGTGGGGGTGTGGCCCTTGGCGGGGATCACTTCACCCTTTTCCACCATGTCACCGCACTTGTCGCAGACTTTATCGCCAGTGTAGCCCGGCTCCTCACAGGTCGGCTCCTTCTTGCCTTCGATGTGGGTTTTCTCATGGCCAGTGGCAGGGATTACCTCGCCCTTTTTGATGGTTTCGTGGCAGTCATCGCACACAGTGTCGCCGGTATAGCCCGGCTCTTTGCAGGTGGGGTCTTTCTTGCCCACGCCCTCGGTCACATGCTGGTGGCCAGTGGCCTTGATGACCTCTGTCTTATCGTGGGTTGCATCGGCTCCGGGGCGCTTACAGTGCTTCACCTTTTTGCCATCCGTTGTGCAGGTGGCATTGGTGATCTCGTCCCACTCCTCACCACTGTAGTCGTGGTCATTGTTGGGGGTGGTGCCGTCCGGCTCTTCCTTAGTTGCGCCGCAGCCACTGCAGGTGTAGTCATCGTAGCCGCCCTTCATGCAGTTGGCATCATGGTGCTCACCCTTCACCCAGTTGTGGCCGGTGGCGGGAATGGTTTCGGTCCTAGTCTTGCTGCAGGTGGTGCAGGTATAGGTCTTTACGCCTGCTTCGGTGCAAGTGGGGGCCGTGGTCACTTCGCCTTCGTTCCAACTGTGGCCGGTGGCGGGCAAAACTTCCTTCCAGGTGCGGTCACAGCAGGGGGTGCTTGCACTCTTGGCCGCTTCATAGCCGCACTTGTACTCAACGTAGCCGTCCTCTTCACAGGTGGGGTTCACCCGGTCCAGCTCAATCTTGCCTTCGGTCTTGCACAGGTTTTCGCCGTGCACGATCTGCACCAGCGTGCCGTCTTTATCCGTATACCAAATTTCTGTGTCACTACCAATGGTATTGATCAAGCCGCCCGCTTCTGGCTTCTGGGTGCTGCCAACGTCAACTTCCTTACGGTCCACTTCTACATAGGTGCTGTTGGTGCCATTTCCCTGCTTCAGCCAGAGCTTTACATGGTCGCCAATGTTCACACTCGTTCCTTTGATACCACTGTTGTTTCCACAAATGCCGCCCACTTCGCCGATTCGCACATTTCCGTCCGGGCCGCCGTCAATATTGACAATAGAGCTGTTGCCACTTCCGACCCAACCGCCAATTGCCCATCCACTGTCCACACGGATGCTGTCAATCGCTGCATGGTCTTTGATATTGATGATAGCATTTTTTCCGCCTTCAATATCGCCAAGAACACTTTCGAGATGCGCATGTCCCAAAATGTTGACGATCACTTTAGTTGTTTTGCTACCGCCGCCGATGGCAATCTCAAAGGCTTTTCCACGCTCGTTGGTATGATCCACCTTTTTGATCTTTGCATTGTCTCTGATCGTAACATTAACGGTTCCGCTCGTACCACCAATGGCTGCCTTTGCCAAAACATTGCTGGAACTCTCCGCCTGGCTCTTCGCTTCCTCAATGGTAGCATTGCCCTGAATCGTCACCGTAGTATCTGCCGTATCGCCGCCCGTGCCGCCGCCAATGGCACTGTTGTACCTGGACTTTGCCGTCACATGCACATCCTCGTCTGCACTGGTGGCGCCTTCTGTGCCAATCGTAATATCTGTTTTGGCATTATAGATGCTATCGCCAACACCGATACCTGAACCATAGCCTGTTGCTTCCGCCGTAACCTCCGCGTGGTCCCGAATCACAATACCTGTGGCATTGGCTTGGCCGCCAAAAGCAGCACCGCCGCTGCCAATGCCTGCACCATTGACAGAAGAAGCATTGACCTTTGCATTGCCCCGGATCACAATTTTATCTGCATTGCCGCCATGGCCGCTTGTGTCCATTATGCCGCCGCCGATACCTGCACCGTATCCTCGGGCAGCGGCCTTAACATCTGCATTGCCCTGAATCGTGATATCCCTGCCATCACCTACGCTGCCGCCGCCAATGCCTGCGGCGTCCTCGCCGCCAACAGCTGTCACCTTTGCATTTCCCTCAATGGTAATGCGTTCACCATTGGAACTTCTCTTGCCGCCGATGCCTGCGCCGCCGTTGCCGCCGGTGGCGGTCAGGGAGCCATCATTATCGGTGGTCCCATCCGTATCCGTAATGGTCAGGGTTCCAGCGCCGCTTTTTTCCAGACCGGCATGGCCGGAAGTTCCGGAGCTGTCCAGCACATTGGCACCATCCAGCTCAACGGTCGTGCTTTCTTTGCCGGTCACCGACATGGCCGCCTTGCTGCCGCTGGCCTTGATGCGCACATTATCCAGAATGATCTTCAGGTTGGTTTTCCAGTCGTTTTTGATGCTGATGGTATTCGGCGTTTCTGCAGGCGTCTCATCCTCAGACTGCACTGCAGTGCCTTCTCCGGCGGCTTCCAGGGTGACGGCTTCCTGCTCTGCGGGCGCAGTTTCGTTGTCTGCAGTTTCTTCGGACTGTTCTGCGTCCTCGGCAGAAGTCTCTTCCTCTGCGGCAGGCTCGGTGTCCTCTTCCTCAGTTTCTTCGGTGTCGTCCGTCTCTTCGGTGTCCTCGTCCGGGGTCTCTTCCGGTTCAGCGGCATCTTCCGCAGGAGTTTTCTCTTCCGCGGCAGGTGCTTCCGGCTCCGGCTGCTCGTCCTCGGCAGGATTTTCCGGTTCTTCGGGCTGTTCCCCGGTCTCCTCTTTGGGTTCGGCTTCCGGCTCCTCGGCGGCAGGCTCCTCTTCCGTTTTTTCCTCTACCGGGTAGCTCTCACCGATGGAAGGTTCTTCCTGCGGCTCTTCGGCTTTTTGCTTCTCCGCGTTCGTGCTGCTCTTGTTGCTCCAGGTATTGGTGCCGGAACCGCCTTTGATGGTCACTTCGCCGTCCTCGTCCTTCTGGCCGTTGACGTAAACATCACCATTTTCTTTTACTTCCACATCCACATTGCCGTTGTCCATGTAATAGGTACCTGCAAACGCCGGTGCTGCAATGGATGTGATGATGGACATGACGGCTGCCGTGGAAAGCACCCGCAGACCGAGCGGATTTTTCTTTTTCATTGCTTTTTCCTCCTTTGGGGGGAAAACTTCCCCCCAATCCCTGCGCGCTGTATGCAAAAAGGCCGTCCCTGTAACAACAGAGACGGCCCCCGGAATGCGAACCAAAACAGGCATCTGCACCGCCAACCCCCGGCGTGCAGTCCTTTTTGTGCAGCTGGCTGCCATGTTACAGGCCCTGTAGCTTTGCGTCCCAGCCTTTCGGCTGGTTTGCCCAATTATACAGTTTGCGCAGAACTTTATGCAGGTTCAGTATACCCCCCCCCCTATTTGTTTGCAAAGGGTTTTGGCGAAAAAAGCTCATTTTTGTATAGTGTAACAAAAATCGCAACACCATGTTTGTGGAAAGTAGTGAGAGAGTTACTTTTGTGCGGCCTTTGCCAGCAGGGCGTCCCGCACGGTGCACTCGCGGCCGCGGGGCACCGGAATGCGCTGGCCGCTGCTCATCCGCAGTTCTCCGGGAACCAGCCGGTCCACCTGCATCAGGTTGACCACATAGGAGCGGTGGGGCTGCACAAAGCGGCCGTCCGCCAGCAGGGGCGCCGCCACCGCCGAAAAGGGCACCCGCAGCGAAAGGGATGCCACGTCCTCGCCATCGGTCAGATGAAAATGCACCACATGGTGGGTGCATTCCAGATACTCGATGCGGGCATAGGCCAGCACCCGCAGGCCCTCGGCGGTGCTCACGGTCAGGGCCGGGCCGTACTCCGGCTCGGTGGCGCGGTCCAGCAGGGCAAACAGCTCCCGCTGGTGCACCGGCAGCAGCAGGTACTGCATGGCGTCCACCTTATAGGCGCTGTAGGCATGGGCCGGGGTGCGGGCCACAAAGGCCAGCGGGGCACGGCAGCCCCGCCGCCGCAGCTCACCCGCCGCCGCCAGCTCTGCAGGGGACGCCGAGGCCCCCAGCTCCATGAGATACAGCTCATACCGCACCCCGGCGGCATCCCGCTGCAGCAGCATTTCCGCGCTGGCCAGCTGCTCCACAATGCAGGCATCGGCCCGCCGGGCATAGTATTCCATGCACTGGCGTTCCAGCCCGCTGCGCAGTCCGGCGTCCGGGCTGCACACCGCAATGTGAAAGATCATGAATCGTTCCTCCTTTTTGGAAAAAAACGCGGCTCTTGCTTTTTGCGCACGGCGGGAGTATGATGAAGCTACAAATCAACCGCAAAAGGAGACGCCGCCATGACAAAGCCTCTCGTCAGCATCATTCTGCCCGTGTACAACGCCCAGAACCACATTGCCCGCTGCCTGGAGAGCATCTGTGCCCAGACCTGGCAGAACATCGAAGTCATCGTGCTGAACGATGGCTCCAAGGATCAAAGCCTGCCCGTGTGCGAGGAATTCCGCGCCAAAGACCCGCGCATCGTGCTGGTGGACAAGGCCAACTCCGGTGTGTCGGACACCCGCAACCTGGGGCTGAAGCTTGCCGGCGGCAAGTACATCCAGTTTGTGGACAGTGACGACTACATCGACCCTGACTTTACCGAGCATCTGGCCGCCGCTGCAGAAGCACACAGCGCCGATTTTGTGATCGCGCCCTACAAAATGGTGATCCCCGCCGGGGCCAGCAAACCCGAACAGGTGCTGGAAAAGATCCAGGACAACCTGGGCGTCATGAGCGTGGCCCGGCCCCCCGAGGTGCGGGAATACGGTTTTCTGCCCGAGGGCGTGTACGACAAGGACACCTTCGCCCGCCGCCTGATGGACAAGCCCGCTTCTTACTTTTACAGCGTACTGTGGAACAAGCTCTACCGCCGGGACCTGCTGCTGGCCCACGACATCCGGTTTACCAGCGAGATGCGCTGGGCGGAAGATCTGGTGTTCAATATGCAGTACATCCAGTACGCCGAGGTGTTTGTTTCCATCGGGCAGGCCGGGTACTACTACGTGCAGAACCCCCAGAGCATCTGCCACACCCAGATCAACCCCGCCACCCTGGTGCAGAACAAAGTGCAGGTGTTCCGCTACTACAAGGACCTGTATACCCGCCTTGGCATGTACGAGCAGGTGCGCCCGCAGCTGTACAAGTTCCTGGTGGACATTGCCGAAAGCACCTACCCCAGCGGGCCGTTCAAGGCCGTGATCGACGAAGCCAAGGCCTACTGGAAGGATGCCAAAGAGGACGTGCAGACCCGCACTGCCGAGGCAAAAGAGCTCTGGAACGATATGCGGGACGAACTGCGGGAAACGGCGCAGGAGCACCGTTCCAAGCACGGCCCCAACGAATAACGCCCAACAAAAACGGGAAGCCGCAGGAGCTTGCACGCTCCGGCGCGGCTTCCCGCTTTTTTATGCGTTCAATTCGGGCGCTCAGCAGCCGATGGCGGCGCACTTCTTGGCCAGCCAGTCGCGCTCGTCCTCGGTCAGGTGCGGAGCCAGCTTCTCGAACACCTGGCGGTGGTAATCGTTCAGCCAGGCGATCTCATCCTTGTCCAGCACGCCGGGCACGATGGGCGAGGTGGCAATGGGCACGAACATCACCGGGCGGAAGGCCAGGAAGGTGCCGTACTGGTTATCGGCCTTGTGGATGCACTCCAGCTCGTTCTCGATGCGGATGCCCACCTCGCCGCTCTCGTACACGCCCGGCTCATCGGTCACGATCATGCCGGGGCGCATCAGGGTGGTGTTGCGGCCGTTCAGGGCGTGGGGGCCTTCGTGCACGTTGCCCACAAAGCTCACGCTGTGGCCGGTGCCGCAGCGGTAGTTGATCAGGTGGCGCCACAGCGGCTCCCGGGCGATGGTGTCGATCATCTTGCACTCGCAGTAGTCCAGCCACACAGCCTTGGCAATGTCGATGTGGCACTGCAGGGTCCAGGTGTAGAACAGGCGTTCGTCCTCGGTCAGCTCACCCAGCGGGTAGGTGCGGGTGATGTCGGTGGTGCCGTCCATGTAGGTAGCGCCGCTGTCCACCAGCAAAAAGCCCTTGCGCTGCAGCACTGCGTGGTCCTCGGGGGTAGCGTGGTAGTGCATCATGGCTGCGTTGCCGCCGTAGGCTGCAATGGTGCCAAAGCTCTCCACAATGAACTTATCGGTGGCGCTGCGATACTTGTGCAGGATCTCGTCCACGGTCAGCTCGGTCAGCTCTTCCCCGGCGGCCAGACGGTTTTCCAGCTCGATCTGGAACCGCACCATGGCCACGGCATCGCGGATGTGAGCCTCACGGGTGTGGGCCAGCTCCACCTCGTTCTTCACGCCCTTCATGAGCAGCAGGGGGTCGGCAACGTCCTTCACGGTGAGGGCAGGGTTGTTTTCCAGCACCTGATACACGGCGTAGTTCACGGTTGCGCTCTCAGCCAGCACGGTCTGGGGCTCGGTCTCGGCGGCCATCACGTCCAGAATGCTGTCGTAGTCGGCCAGGGTCACACCGTTGGCTTCCAGCTCGGCCTTGGCCTCGGGGGTCACGCGGGCCTGATCAATGAACAGCACGGCGCGGCCCGGGGTGACATAGCAGTAGGCCATGGCGTAGGGGGTGCACTCAATGTCCATGGCGCGCAGGTTCAGCAGCCAGGCCAGGTTGTCCAGCTTGCCCACCAGCTGGGCGGTGCAGCCCAGCTCGGTGAGCTTTGCACGCAGCTGGCCCAGCTTTTCGGCGGGGGAGAAGCCCGCATATTCCTTGGGCAGGATCCAGGCCGGGGTGGCGGGCAGGGCGGGGCGGCCCTCGGTCCACAGCTCATCTTCCAGGAACAGGGTCTTGATCTCGCCGTGCTTCGGTTCCAGTGCCTTCTTGACGCTGTTCACCAGAGCGCAGCTGGCGGTCAGGCCGCACAGACCCAGCTTGCCGCCCTCGGGCAGCACCTTGGCGCAGTATTCTTCCACGGTGGGCACGTCCGGCTCACCCATGCGCATCAGCTGGATCTCGGTACCGGCAATTTCCTTTTCAGCCTGCACAAAGTAGCGGCCATCGGCCCAGACGGCGCTCTCGGTCATGGTGACCACAAAGTTGGAGTTTTCGCCGTGGAAGCCGGAGAAGTAGGTCAGGGAAGTGTAGTGGTCGGGCAGGTACTCGCTGGCGTGGGGGTCGCCCACGGGGATCAGGTACACATCCACACCGTTTGCCTTCATGGCTTCGCGCAGCGCAGCCAGACGCTCGGGAACCGTATTCATGCTCATTGTAAAAGCCTTCTTTCTCAAATTATGCCGGAAGAACGTCCGGCGGCGGTGGTTTGCTGTATCTTATTGTATCATTCTGCGCAAAAGATTGCAATGCGGGGTGTGCTTGACATTTTGTATTGTTTGTATTATATTCAATCATACAAAGAAAGGAGAATGCCCATGTTTTTCCGGCTGGATTTTCAAAGCACGGTGCCCATCTACCGGCAGATCCGGGACCAGGTGGTGCTGGCCGTGGCCGATGGGCGGCTCACCCCCGGCGAACACCTGCCCACCACCCGCGCCCTGGCGGAGGACGCCGGCATCAACGTGATGACCGTGAGCAAGGCCTATCAGCTCCTGAAAGCCGAGGGCTACCTGACCGCCGACCGGCGCAGCGGGGCCGTGGTGTGCACCCCGCCGGGGCAGAAGGCCCTGACGGCAGAGCAGCTTGCCCGCCTGCAGCTGCTGGCGGGGGAGGCAAGGCTGGCCGGGCTTTCCAAAAAGGAGTTTCTGGCGCTGTGCGCCGCAGTGTATGGCGAAACGGAGGGCTGAACCATGTCGGTTTATATGTCTGCTGCAGATGAGATCATGCTGTTTGCGATCTACTTGGCGATGCTGGGCATCCTGTACGGCATTGCCCGCAGCTCTGCCCGGCGGCAGAAGGGCCTGCTGTTCGGCGTGACCGTACCGGAAGCGGCGCTGGACCTGCCGGAGGTGCAGGCAATCATTCGCCGCTTTAAGTGGGAAACAGACCTTCTGGCCCTTGCCATGGTGCCGGTTTACGTTCCGTTGTTTTTCCTGCGCAGTATGTGGGTGCTGTTCAGCCTTTGGATCGTGTTGTTCTATGCCGCCATCACGGTGCCGTATCTGCCGTATTTCAAGGCCCGCAAACAGATGAAACAAATCAAAAAAGAACAGGGCTGGGCTGTCACACCGCCGCTGCGGCTGCGGGTGGTGGACACCAATGCTTCACAAGCCGCGCTGCCCAAACCCATCGGCCTGTGGACGCTGGTGCCCCCGCTGGTGCTCAGCCTTGTGCCGGTGTTCCTGCCCGGGCGGACAGCCGCCGCACGCGGTGTGGCAATTTCGGATGCACTGGTCATTGTGGTGTGCTGGGCCGCCGGGCGCTGGACCTTCCGCCGCAAAGGGGAGATGGTGACGGCGGACACCGCCCTGAATCAGACCCTGCAGCGGGTGCGCCGCGCGGCCTGGGACCGCTTCTGGCGGTTCATGCTGTGGGGCTGTGCCGGGCTGAACTTCCTGATGGGCACCGTGCAGAACGCCGGCATTGCAGTCTTTGGCTCCATCGCGTTTCTCATTCTGCTGATGGGCGGCACACTGTGGATGGAACTGCGCCTGCGCCGCACCCAGGAGCGGCTGACGAAAGGTGCCGCCGCGCTGGCAGACGAAGATGATGTCTGGCTGCTGGGCAGTCTCTACTACAACCCTGCCGACACCCGGGTGATGGTGGCCAAGCGTCTGGGCCTTGGCAGCACCATCAATCTGGCCACGCCCATTGGCAAGTGGATGATGGCGGTTCTTATCGTCATTATCGTGGGCACACTGTTCATCGGCCCGGCCATGGGCGCGGCGAACAGCATCCCCACAGAATTGGAGATCACCGGCAGCACGCTGGTGGCATCCCACGGCAAAAGCGAAAAGTATACGATCTCCACAGACCGCATCACGGATGCACAATTGCGGAGCGCCCTGCCGGAGTGCAGCCGCACCGCCGGCACCGGGCTGGACCACTACCTGGAAGGAGATTTTTACGTGACCGGCGAAGGGCAGGCGTATTTCTGCCTGGACCCCACCGCCGCGGTTTTTCTGCGGGTGGAAGCTGGCGGCATCGTCTACTGGTTTACGGGCGATTCGGCGGAGGAAACCTGCGCCATCGCAGCACAGTTGGAGAAAAATCTCTAAAACGCAACCAAATTGCAAAAAATGTTACAATTTTTTCTTCAAAAACGCCGTTTTCCCATTGACAGCCTTGTTATAATAGAGATGTAAGATCTTTACGAGCCAGCACTCTGCGGCTCTGTCTGCTAACAAAGAAAGAGGCATTTAAAACTATGACCAAGATCGATATCTTCTCCGGCTTCCTGGGTGCCGGCAAAACCACCCTGATCAAAAAGCTCATCAAGGAGGCCTTTGCCGGCCAGCAGGTCGTTCTGATCGAAAACGAGTTCGGCGAGATCGGCATTGACGGCGGCTTTTTGAAGGAAAGCGGCATTCAGATCAACGAGCTGAACGCCGGCTGCATCTGCTGCTCCCTGGTGGGCGACTTCCGCACCGCCCTGCAGCAGGTGGTGGAGCAGTACCACCCCGACCGCATCGTGATCGAGCCGTCCGGCGTGGGCAAGCTCAGCGATGTGACCCGCGCCGTGGAAGGCGTGGCCGAGCACCTGGACGTGCAGCTGAACAGCTTTGTCACCGTGGCCGATGTGAACAAGGTCAAGATGTATATGAAGAACTTCGGCGAGTTCTACGATGA
>CAKTGS010000059.1 GCA_934561485.1 uncultured Faecalibacterium sp. | reverse complement strand
TGGGCCTCCAGCCAGTTTTTGCCTGCGTGCACATCGGTGCTCAGGGGCACGGCGTACTGCACGCAGCCTTCCATTTCTTCCCGCAGGATCTGCGCAGCCTTTTCGGCCTCGGCTTCCGGGGCTTCCACGATCAGCTCATCGTGCACGGTCAGGATCAGGCGGCTTTCCATTTTTTCGTCCCGCAGGCGCTTCCACACCCGCACCATGGCCAGCTTGATCACATCGGCAGCGGTGCCCTGAATGGGGGTGTTGCGGGCCATGCGCTCGCCGCTGGAACGCACGTTGAAATTGGTGCTGTTGATCTCCGGCAGGGCGCGGCGGCGTCCGAACAGGGTGGATACGTAGCCGTTTGCCTTGGCGTCCGCAATGGTTTTGTCCATGTAGCTGCTCACGCTGGGAAAAGCGGCCAGGTAGTTCTTCAAAAAGGCATCGGCTTCCTTCACGGATACGCCAATGTCCTTGGAAAGGCTGTAGGCACCCTTGCCGTACATGATGCCAAAGTTGATGGCCTTGGCGCTGGAACGCACGCGGGGGGTCACCTCGCGCTGAGAGATGCCGTAAATTTTGGCGGCGGTGCTGCGGTGGATGTCCTCGCCGCTGCGGAAGGCCTGCTGCATGTGCTCATCTCCGGTGATGTGGGCCAGGATGCGCAGTTCGATCTGGCTGTAGTCAGCATCCACCAGCACGCAGCCCGGCTTTGCAATAAAGTAGGCGCGCAGCTGGCTGCCCAGCTCGGTGCGGATGGGAATGTTCTGAAGGTTTGGGTTGTCCGAAGAAAGGCGTCCGGTGCGGGCTTCGGTCTGGTTGAAGGTGGAGTGGATGCGCCCGTCCTCGCCGATCACCTTGAGCAGGCCCTCCACGTAGGTGGAGTTCAGCTTCTGATAGGCGCGGTACTGCAGGATATCCTCCACCAGCGGGTAGTCCCGCAGGGATTCCAGGGTCTCGGCATCGGTGGACCAGCCGCGCTGGGTCTTTTTGCCGTGGGGCAGGCCCATGGTGTCAAACAGCATTTCGCCCAGCTGCTTGGGGCTGTTGGGGTTAAAGCTGGTGCTGCCGGTTTCCATGTGGATGCGGCCCAGCACCTGTTCCAGTTCACTGCGCATTTTTACGCCAAACTGCTCAATGCCGTCCCGGTCCACCAGAATGCCGGTGCGGGTCATGTCGGCCAGCACCTGCGCCAGCGGGAATTCGATCTCATTGTACAGGGCGTCCTCGCCGCAGGCGGTGATCTCGGCCTTCATCCTGGCAAACAGATCGGCCAGACGGCCTGCATCCGGGTAGTCGGTGCAGGAAAAGGCAGCTGCAGCCTTGTAGCTGGGCACCAGCTCGCCCACCTGATACTTGGAAGCCGAAGCGTCCAGCAGGTAGGCGGCCAGCTTGCCGTCCCACACAATGCTGCTGCCCCAGCCGCCGGCGGCCATGGCCTTGGCGTAAAGGGGCGCGGAGTTGAACACGTCCAGCGTAACGTCCGGATTGTCCAGCAGGCGCACAAGGTCGGCGTCCCCCAGCGGGTAAACGGTGGTGTCCTGCACGGCATACCAGGTCTCGGGCTGCAGCAGTACGTTGCGGCCGCTCTGCTTGCCCGTGACCGGGGGACGGGAAGCCACCAGGTAATGTCCGGCGGGGGTCAGCGGCAGAGCAGCGATCTCCGCTTCCGGCAGGGGGACGGCCAGCTCGGCGGCATCGGCCTCCGGGGCAATGCCGTCCAGCCCGAAGCGCGGGATCAGGGAGTGGATCTCCAGTTCCTGCAGCAGGCGCACGGCGGCGGCCTTGTTGCCCTCGCCGACCGCGTAGGCACTCTCGGCGGTATCAATGGGGGCATCGGTGCGGATGGTGCCCAGCGTGCGGCTCAGCTCGGCCAGGTCGCGCTGTTCCAGCAGGTGTTCCCGCTGCTTGGTCTTGATGCGCTTGTCGTCAATGTTTTGGTAGACGCCTTCCAGCGAGCCAAAGGCCTGCACCAGGGCAAGGGCGCTCTTTTCACCAATGCCCCGCACGCCGGGAATGTTATCGGAGGTATCGCCCATCAGGCTTTTGACCTCAATGAGCTGCTTTGGCTCAATGCCGTATTTTTCCCGGATGGCGTCCACATCCATGGTCACGGTTTTGCTGCGGCCCAGGGCAGTGGTGGTCAGCAGCACGGTGGTGGTGTCGTTGACCAGCTGCAGGCTGTCGCGGTCTCCGGTGGCCAGAAAGCAGTCGTCCCGCCGGGCGGCGCAGGCAGCAGCCAGGGTGCCCAGAATGTCGTCCGCTTCCCAGCCTTCTGCGGCAACGGTGCGGTAGCCCAGATCGGCCAGAAGTTCTTTGATCAACGGCATCTGCTGGGCCAGCTCCTCGGGCATTCCGTGGCGGTTGGCTTTGTAGCCATCGTACATTTTGTGGCGGAAGGTGGGGGCCTTCAGGTCAAAGGCCACGGCCACTTCGTCCGGTTCGCACTCCTTGAGCAGGGAAAGCAGGATATTCAAAAAACCGAAGATGGCGTTGGTGTATTGTCCGTCCTTGGTGGTCAGCAGCTTGATGCCATAAAAGGCACGGTTGGCAATGCTGTTGCCGTCAATGACCAGTAAACGCATAGTGCAGTTCCTCCATTGCCTAATTTCACATTCTATAGTATAGCACAAATCCCCGGCGGGCGGGAGATTTTTGCAGAAAAAACAAAAAAGGCCTTCCCCCGTGGGGGAAAGGCGCTGAACGATTTGAAGCGGATGAAGGGGAAATAAGGGAAGATTCCGCTTTGCCAGAACGGCTTCAAAAGAAAACTTCCCCGCATAAGTTACTCCACCGTAATGGCGCTCACCGGGCAGGCGTTGGCAGCGTCCACGGCCTGGGGCACTTCCTCAGGCGGAATGGGGCCGGGTCCGGCCACGGCCAGCACGCCTTCCATGCGGAACACGGCAGGGCACAGGCTGGCGCACTGGGTGCAGCCGATGCACAGATCGGGGTCAACGAATGCGTTCATGATAAAAACCTCCTTTGATGATGCCTTGCCGCTAGTCTGGGCAGCTTTGCCGTGAATTATGCTATGCATTTGCAGGCAGCTGTGGTACAATAAACATGCACACAAGGAGGATGTACCGATGAACATTCAGATTTTTGGCACGAACAAGTGCTTTGATACCAAAAAGGCCCAGCGCTATTTCAAGGAACGGGGCGTCAAGTTCCAGATGATCGACCTGAAGGAAAAGGGCATGAGCCGGGGCGAGTTCGACAATGTGGCCCGCGCCCTGGGCGGCTGGCAGCAGATGGTGAACCCCAATGCGAAGGACAAGCAGACCCTGGCATTGCTGGATGCACTGATCGACTGGCAGAAAGAGGACAAACTGTTTGAGAACCAGCAGCTGCTGCGTACCCCCATTGTGCGCAACGGCCGCAAGGCCACCGTGGGCTACCAGCCCGATGTGTGGAAAACCTGGGAATAAACCGCTGCCCTGCGTGGACTTTCACAAAAAAACCACGGGCAGAGTTTTGCACAACGGCCCGGTGTGTGCTATACTGAGAGCTACAGCAATTGAAACCTGGGAGACATGATCATGACGAAACATTATATTAGCTCGGAAGAACACGCCCGGTTGCAGCGCCGCCGCGGCCGGCAGGCCCTGGGGCTGCTGGTGGCCGTGCTGGTGCTCATCGGCTTTGTCACCGTGCTGCGCGCCGGTGTGGGGCTGGTGGCCAACCTGTTTGACGACACGGCCCAGAAGCAGGAGTACGAGGACAAACTGGAAGGCCTGGTCCTGTTCGACCCCATGCCCTTTGACGGCATTGGCAACATTGACGACCTGACCCTGCGGGAAGCAGCCGTGTGGGGCTGCATCTACAACATTCAGGAAACGCAGGGCGGCTTTGACAACTACAACACCGACCCGGACACCGAGCAGCTGCTGCTGCCCTCGGTGGATGTGGACGCCTACCTGGCCAAGCTGGTGGGGCCAAGCTTCAAACTGACCCACCGCAGCTTTGAGATGGAGGACATGACGGTGGAGTTTGACGACACCACCCAGTGCTACAAGATCCCGGTCACCGGCAGTGTGGGTTATTACCGCGCCACCGTGACCAAGCTGTTCAAGCGCAGCGGCAAGCTGCATGTAACGGTGGGCTACATCCCCATTACCAGCACGGACGACAGCATCATCAACCCGTCCTCGGATACGCCCACCAAGTACATGGATTACCTGTTTGAGCGCCAGAGCGGCAGCTGGTATCTCACCGGCCTGACCGAGAGCGAGACCAAGCCCGACAGCAGCGCGGCGGCAGAAACCAGCCAGCCTGTCCCCATGGCAGAGAGCGAGGTGCAGGATGCCATTCTGGCGGCAGCCGGTTCCTCGGAGGCGGCTTCCGATGCCGCTTCGGACGCAGCTGCCGAGCCGGACACCCAGAGCCTGGACGAGCCGGCTGCTGACAGCACCGCCGCCGAAGCAGATGCCGCCGATAACGGCGCTTCCAGCACGGCTGCATAATACCTGTAAAAACGAACACCCGACTGTGAAACATCACAGCCGGGTGTCTTTTTTGAGAAAGCCTCCCTCGCTGAGGGAGGTGGCACGGCGTAAGCCGTGACGGAAGGAGTTATTTCAAATCCAACCGCACGACCACCAGGCGGTACCACAGGTAGGGCACCATGTTCCAGATCATCCACAGTTCCATGAGAATGTAGTGGGGCAGATCCCGCCAGCGGAAGGGGCGCTTGCCCAGCTTTCCGGCTTTCAGCAGGGCGAAGGCTTCGTGCATTCCCTTGTCCCAGGCTTCGCCAAAGCCCTGTTTGTGGAACTTGTAGCACTTGAGCAGGTAGCCCACCGCCAGCGGGATGAAGTTGAGCACCAGCATGAGCAGCGGCTCGTTTTTGAGGGGCAGCAGAATGCTGTTGCGGCCGCTCTGCTGGCTCTTGAAGGCGTTGTATTTTACGGCACCGGTGCTGGCCCCGCAGATGTGGTAGCACTTTGCCGCAGGGCAGAGCACATTTTTGTAGCCTGCATTGTTGGCGCGCCAGCTCAGGTCCACATCCTCAAAATAGGCAAAAAAGTTTTCGTCAAAGCCGCCGATCTCGTCCAGGATGCTCTTGCGGTAAAGGGATGCACCGCCGCAGGCGGAAAAAATGCGCTTCTGTTTGGTGTAGCGGCTGGCGCGGCGGCCATCGCCGGTCTTGCAGGCAAAGCCCATCCAGGTCACGTAGTCCCCGGCGTCATCGGCCAGTTCCCGGTCAAAGTGCCGGATCATCAGGCTCTGCACCGCAAAAATCTTGGGGTCGCTCTCTGCCGTGCGCAGCAGCTGGGCCAGCCAGTCCGGCTCGGCAAAGGCATCGTTGTTGAACAGCACCACATATTTGCTCTGTGCCCGGGCAATGCCCTGGTTTACCGCGTGGGAAAAGCCGGTGTTGGCACCGTTTTCGATCAGCGTAAAGTTCTCGCGGCTGCAGTAGCTGCGGGCCTGCTTCAGGCTTTCATCGGTGGAGCCGTTGTCCACAATGATCAGCTCAAAGTCCTGCTCGGTCTGGGCGTAGACGGACTCGATGGAGTCCTTCAGCCAGCCCTTGCCGTTGATGTTGGGAATGACGATGGTTGCTTTATACATAAAACTGCTCCTGTTTGTGTGCACAATTACCCAAGACAGTATAGCATATCTGCGCCCAAAAAGAAACCGCATCCCGGTGGGATGCGGTTGGAAATGCGGCAAAAATCAGGCGGCAAGGCCTTTTTCGATGTTGGCCAGCAGGGTGTCGTGGTTCTCGGCACACACCAGGATCACTTCTCCGGTGGGGGCAGTGGTCACCGTGGCAGCCTTGGCGATCTGATACTGATCTTCCAGGTAGTGCTCCATGGACTGCTGCTCGCTGGCTACATAGGCTTCCAGCGCGGCCTTCACGTCCTCGGTCCGGCCTTCGGCGGGCTTGACGATGGCCACGGCGTAGCTGCGCACCATCATGGCGGAGAGAGAAGCGGCCAGGTCGGTGTACATGTCGTCCTCCAGGTTCAGCAGGGGCAGCATCATGTTGCGCACCTCATCGTCCAGCTGGTCGGCCTCGTACTCGGCGCTGTAGCCGTCCATGGCGGTGAATTTGCCGTCCTCACCTTTCGTAAAGATCATGTCGTACTCGTTTTCTTCTTCGGTGCGGGCATCGTGCAGGATCTGGGAATAATTCTTCGGGGCAGCAGAGTCGGCCTTGCTGCCGGCAGAGCAGCCCACAAGGGCAAACAGGCACAGCCCGGCAAGCAGAGCGGCGATGAATCGTTTCATAGTGCAAAATCCTTTCGTGCTTCGTGTGTGAAAGATGGGGCAGGCTTCAGGGGATAGTGTGTGCATTTTTTTGCCTGCTATCCGGAATACGAACCACACCCGGGCAGGATTGCACCCCAAAACGTAACAGTTTTATGAACGGCTCACAGCATAAAGGCATCCAGGTCCCCGTGGTTGACCGGAGTGGAAAGGATGATCTGGGTGCTGGTGGTGCCCAGCTTCTGGAACTGCAGGATCAGGTGTTCCAGCTGGGGCATACTGCCGCAGCTTACCTTGACCAAAAAGGTGTAGGCACCGGTCACATGGTAGCACTGCAGCACCTCGTGGCTGTTCTGCAGCAGCTCCAGAAAGGCATCCTGTTTGGAAGGGGCCACCGACAGGCTGATGAGGGCATCCACGTACATGCGCCCGGCCGGGCGGTTCAGGGTGACGGTGTAGCCGCCGATGATGCCGTCTGTCTCCAGTTTGTGGATGCGGCTGGACACGGCGGGGCTGGTCAGGGACACCTGCTCGGCGATCTCCTTGACCGGCATCCGGGCGTTTTTGGCCAGAAGGGAAAGGATTTTGCGATCCAAATCATCCATGGAAAGGTCTCCTTTGAAATATGTTGGATTGTATAAAATTTTTAGAAAGTAAAGTTTTATTGTTGTTGCAATCGTACAAAGACGGAAAAAGTCTGCTTTTGAATTGCTTTATGTTAATTATATAAAGTTTTTATGGAAATGTAAAGTGTAAATTTAAAGCAAAACGGAAAAATTTTGTTTGACAAGAAAGGAAAAAGGTATATAATACATCATGCAAGGCAGCACCCCGCACAAAGGCCTGCCAAATGAAATTGAGATTCACCACTTTATATACTTTCCCACCCCTCTATACACAAAAACCCGCTGCCAGGCGGGTTTTTGTGTTTGTTGGGGCTTTTTTGTTTTATGCGGGGATCGGATCGCCCCTGTTCTTTTTCGCCCGGCGGAACATCAGCGGTGCAATGGGCTGCACCGCCATTTTATTTTGCGAACTGTTTTGCATAAAAATGTTTCCTCCGTTGTTTTTGGGCAAAAAAGAAAACGAGCGGCAGCAACTGGATTTACGCAGTTACTGCCACTCGTTAGGATTTTATTCTATCAGAAACAGCACCAAAAATGCAAAGGCGTTTTTGTACAAATCGCGCACAGCTTTTGGGGCAGATCTTGTTCAGATTCAGACGAGATACCCTTCAAAGCAGTGCAGGTCCTCGGTTTTGACGATGCCTTCCAGATACAGGCCGTCCTCCCGGTATTCCTCCACCTGCACGCTGCCGCGCTCCCGCATGGGGGCGGCCAGACCCAGTTTATCGTAGGGCAGCAGCACTTTCAGGGTGTGCACCCGGTCGCTCAGGGTCTCGTCCAGCTTCTGCAGCAGCTTGTCCAGCCCGTAGCCGGTTTTGGCACTGGTAAGCAGGATGTCCGGGTCAAAGCTCAGTGCACCGGGCTTGTCGCACTTGTTGTACACGGTCAGGCGGGGAATGTCTGCGCAGTCCAGCCCGTCCAGCACCTCATCGGTGACGGCCAGCTGCTCTTCCCGCTGTTCGTCTCCGGCATCGGCCACCCGCACGATCACGTCCGACCAGGCGGCTTCTTCCAGCGTGGACTTGAAAGCTTCCACCAGATTGTGGGGCAGGCGGGACACAAAGCCAACCGTGTCCACCAGCAGCACAGCCATGCCGCTGGGCAGCACCAGCTTACGGCTGGTGGGGTCCAGGGTAGCAAACAGCATGTCGGCTTCGGCCACGCTGGGGCCGCACAGGGCGTTCATCAGGCTGGACTTGCCCACATTGGTGTAGCCCACCAGGCTCACCACCGGCATTCCGGTCTTGGCACGGGCTTTGCGGCTCTCGCCCCGGCGCTTTTCCATCTCGGCCAGCTTTTCGGCCAGTGCATCAATGCGGGCGTGCACGTGGCGGCGGTCCAGTTCCAGCTTGGTCTCACCGGCACCGCGGCGGGCACCGCCGCCGCCGCCGCCGCCACCGCCCTGGCGGCTCAGCGCTTCGCCCATGCCCTGCAGACGGGGCAGGCGGTAGCGCAGCAGGGCCAGCTCGGTCTGCAGCTTGCCCTCATTGGTCACGGCACGGCTGCGGAAAATCTCCAGAATAAGCATGGTGCGGTCGATCACTTCCAGCCCGCCCAATGCCGTGGAAATGTTGCGGATCTGGCTGCCGGTCAGCTCGCCGTCAAACACGGCGCACTCAGCTCCCAGCTCCCCGGCGGCAAGAGACGCTTCCTCCAGCTTGCCGCTGCCCAGCACGATGCCGGTTTCCGGGGTCTGGCGCTTCTGGGTCACCTGGGCCACGGCCTGCATGTGGTTGGCTTCGCACAGGGCCGAAAGTTCTGCCAGACTGCGCTCACAGTCCCACAGGCCCTGGTCCAGCGCCAGCAAAATCACCTTGGTAGGGGGCGTTTCCACTAAGATATCGTAAAGTTCGCTCAAAATAAGTCCTTTCTGTTTGTCAGGCGGAACCCTTTTTCAAACCGTTCCCTTGTCAGCAGATAGCTTTTGCAGTCCACCGGGGTGCCGTCAAATTTGTGGTAGACGGCATCGTGGTGGTACACAAAGCCTGCTTTTTCCATCACTTTGCCGCTGGCGGGGTTGTCAACGGCATGGCAGCAGGTGAGAAAATTGCTATCCGTATTTTTGAACCAATATTCTACAACGGTTTGAAGGGCTTCGGTGGTACAGCCTTTGTTCCACCAGGCTCTGCCAATGCAGTAGCCCGGTTCCCAGGTGCCTTCGGTCAGGTCCAGGCCGGGCCATTCGGTTTTCTGCTGCGGCTCTCCCGGCAGGCTGTTGCAGAGGCTGATGGAGCCAAACACCTGGCCACTGGCTTTTTCCACAATGGCCCACTGGTAGTAGTCCGGGTTCGGGTAAAGGGTGGCCCAGGCCGCCAGCAGCTCTCGTGTTTCGTCCACATTCTTATGCGGTTCCCAGCGCAGATAGCGGGTCACCTCCGGGTCGGACGCCCAGTTGGCGTACATCATAGCTGCATCTTCGGGCAGAAGGCGGCGCAGCAGCAGCCGTGGTGTTTCAATGGCCTGTGTGCCGGCATGGCGCATGGCACATCCCTCCTTTTTCTAAAGTATGCATAGGATAGCACAAAATCGACATTCCTGCAAGCACAGCGCACAAAAACACTTGACCGGGCCGCCGTTTGGCATTACACTAAAAGCCAAGTGTTTTTGTAGGGAAAGGACGGACACCACCATGAGCGATGTGCGTGAAATTTTGAAAAAACGCCCGCTGCTGTTTGACGGCGGCATGGGTACCTATTATAAGGCAGCTCCCGGGCAGGAGTGCGAGCAGGCAAACCTTCTGGACCCGGAGGGCATTCTGGCTGTGCACCGGGCCTACCGGGCGGCGGGGGCGGATGCCCTCAAGACGAACACCTTCAGCCTGCCCCGCATGGCTGCTGCGCAGAACCCGGTGTGGGAAGCGCTGGCCGATGAAGGCTGGAAGCTGGCCGTGGAAGCCGCCGCCGGTGCCGCCGTGTTTGCAGACCTTGGCCCCGCCCCGGACACCGAGGCTGTCCCGGCGGCACAGGTGTACACGGCAGTGGTCGAGCGCTTTGCAGCGCTGGGAGCAAAAAATTATCTGTTCGAGACCCTGAGCACCGATGTCGGCATTCTGGAAGCCGTCACGGCGTTGAAGCAGCAGGTGCCGGATGCCTTTGTGCTGGTGTCCTTTGCCGTGCTGCCGGACGGCTACACCCGCGAAGGCCGCCATTGCAGCGAGCTGGTACGCCGCATGGCGGACAGCGGCGTGGTGGATGCCGTGGGCCTGAACTGCGTGGCGGCTCCCGGTGCCATGCGCACGCTGGTGCAGCGGCTGGGTCGTGTGGAGCTGCCGCTGTCGGTCATGCCCAATGCAGGCTACCCGGTGGTTACCCGCACCAAGGTGCAGTACCAGGGCAGGCCGGACTACTTTGCCCGGGAGATGGCCTGCGTGGCGGCAGATGGCGTGCGCATTCTGGGCGGCTGCTGCGGCACCACCCCGGAGCATATTGCGGCCCTGCGTGGGGCGCTGGACGCCCTGCCTGCTGCCCTGCCCACTGCCTCGGCGGTTCCGCTTTCCACCGCCCCGGCAGCTGCGGTGGAAAAAGACGATGCCTTCCTGCGCAAGCTCCATGCCGGGCAGAAGGTGATCGCTGTGGAACTGGACTCCCCCAAGGATGCCGACCTGACCGCCTACCTGGCCGGTGCAAAGCGGCTGCAGGCGGCAGGCACCGACCTGATGACCATTGCGGACTGCCCCATTGCCCGGGCGCGCATGGATTCTTCGCTGGTGGCCTGCCGGGTGCACCGGGAGCTGGGGCTGAACGTTCTGCCCCACATGACCTGCCGGGACCGCAATCTGAACGCCACCAAGGCCCTGCTGCTGGGCCTGTACGCCGAGGGCGTGCGGGAAGTGCTGGCTATTACCGGCGATCCAATTCCCACCGCCGAGCGGGACGAGGTGAAGAACGTGTACCAGTTCAACTCCCGCAAGCTGGCCCAGTACATTGTGTCCCTGGCCGGGGAAGGCCGGGAGATGCCCAGCCCCATGACCGTGTTCGGCGCGCTGAACCTGAACGCCCGCAACTTTGATGTGGAGCTGCGCCGCGCCCGGGAAAAGCTGGACAACGGCATGAGCGGCTTCCTGACCCAGCCGGTGCTGTCGGCACAGGCTGTGGAAAACCTGCAGCAGGCTCGCACGGCCCTGGGCGAGGATGCCAGGATCTTGGCGGGCATCCTGCCGGTGGTGAGCCAGCGCAATGCCATTTTCATGGAAAATGAGGTCAACGGCATCCACGTGGATGAAGCCATCATTGAAAAATTTGCGGGGCTGGACCGTGCCGCCGGGGAAGAACTGGGCATTGAGATCTCGGTGCAGGCGGCCAAGGCGGCCCTGCCCTATGCCGATGGTTTTTACCTGATGACCCCCTTCAACCGGGTGGCTCTGATGGAGCGGCTCATCGCCCGCCTGAAGGAAGAAGTAATAAAGGATTGACAAATCGCACAAAAAACGCTATATTCTTTTTATAAATGCAATGAGAAAGAGTGCGCGCTGTTTTTGCCGTTCAGAGAGCCGGAGCCTTGCTGAAAATCCGGTACGGCCGTGCGGTGTGCTGTCACTTTTGAGCAGAAACGGTGAGCCGGGCCGGTTAGCCGTTTTCGGGCCTGCCCCACGTTACCGGGGCATCAAGGGGCGCAGAAGGCTCTGCGCAATTTGGGTGGTACCGCGGTGATTACAGCCGTCCCATGGAACGTTCCGTGGGGCGGCTTTTTTCGTCCCACTTCATCACACTTTATTGGGAGGACCCTATGAAAGAACTCGCAAAACAGTACGATCCCAGCCAGGTGGAAGACCGCATCTACCAGTTCTGGCTGGACGGCGGCTACTTCCACACGAAGGCCGACCCGGACAAGAAACCTTACACCATCGTCATGCCGCCCCCGAACGTGACGGGCCAGCTGCACATGGGCCATGCGGTGGACAATACCATGCAGGATATCCTGATCCGCACCAAGCGGATGCAGGGCTATGCCGCTCTGTGGGTGCCCGGCACCGACCACGCTTCCATTGCGACCGAAGCCAAAGTGGTGGAGGCGATGCGCGCCGAAGGCCTGACCAAGGAAATGGTGGGCCGTGATGGCTTTTTGGAGCGTGCCTGGGCCTGGAAAACCAAGTACGGCAACCGCATTGTCAGCCAGCTGAAAAAGCTGGGCAGCAGCTGCGACTGGGACCGTGAGCGCTTTACCATGGACGATGGCTGCTCTGAGGCCGTCAAGGAAGTGTTCGTGCGCCTGTACGACAAGGGCCTGATCTACCGCGGCAACCGCATGGT
>CAKTGS010000058.1 GCA_934561485.1 uncultured Faecalibacterium sp. | reverse complement strand
CCCTTGACAATCCTAAAGAAGAAGTCGAAGCACAAAAAAGCTAGCGCTGCGCCAGTCGGCGCTATCGCTTTAACGCTCTTTTCGCTTCTCCATCCATAACCCCTCAGTCGCGCCGCGACTGAGGGGCTTTAAATCGGCGGAGCCGAAAAAAACGGTTAAAAGATCTTCACGCCGAACAGGCGCGAATCTTCAGTTTTTTCCGGTGCAGCCCACTTCTTTGGGGTTAAAAGGGGCGAGCAGCCCCTTTTTCGTGACTCCAGCGCGTCGAAATCGCTGTGACCTTGCTGTGCTGACCGCACAGCATTTGCTGCGCAAACCGGTCTGCGCCTTGAAAGCCCCACTGGGGCTTTCATACCTTGCAGGCACCGCCGCACTTTTCTTCTCTTTTGGTGTCAAAAGAGAACATCCCCGGCAAGCAGAAGCTTCCCCCAGCGGCGCGCAGTTCAGATCACTTCTTCTTCAGCTGTTCTGCCAGGCCGTCCCGGGGTGTAACATACACGGTGGTGTACACCTCGTACAGCACCATGCCGGGCTTTGCGCCGTTGGCTTTCCAGATGTTCTTTACCTCGGTGGTATCCACCGCAACCTTGGCACCGGTGCCTGCTTTGTAGGTGCTGGAATGGATGGCCGCCAGCTCGGCGGCTTCCTGTTTGGTGGTGTCCGGGATGTCCTCGCCCCGGCTCATGACCACCACATGGCTGCCGGGAGCCTTCTGCACATGGAACCACAGGTCCTTGCCGCGGGCGGTGTGCAGGGTGAGCTTGTCGTTCTGGGCGTTGTTGCGGCCCACCAGGATCTCGAACCCGTCACTGGACGTAAAACGCAGGAAATCTGCGGGCTTCTGGCGCTTGTCGCGCTGCTTGTAGTATTTCAGGTACCCCTGGCTCTTCAGCTCGGCACGGATCTCGTTGAGAGCAGCCTCGCCGGAGGCAGACTCCACCTCGTACAGCACCGTTTCCAGATAGGTGATCTCCTTTTCGCCCTCGGCCAGCAGGTCCACCAGCATCCGGGCAGCAGTCTGCTTCTTCTTGTAGTTTTTGAAGAAGTTCTGGGCATTCTGGCTGGGGGTAAAGCGCAGGTCCAGCGGAATGGTCACCTCTTTGCCCTCGTCATACCAGTTGGGCACCGTGATGCTCTTCATGCCCTTCTGGGCCAGGTAGAGGTTGGCGGACAGCAGCTCACCATACAGGCGCAGCTTCTCGCTTTTGCCGCTGGCGGCCAGTTCTTCCTGCCGGGCCGCCTGCTTGCGCACGGCACGCTCGTACATATTGTGCACCGCCTTGTGCAGCTCCTTGCTCTTGGTGCGCAGGCGCTCGGCACGATCCTTCTCGGCATAATAGCCTTCCAGCATGGCATTGAAGGAGGGCCATTCCTTGATGATATATTTCTCGCCGTACTGCTGCGGGCAGAAGAAGGTATATTCAATGGGCTTGCCGTCCGGGTCGGTGACGCTGCAGGGGCAGCCGCCGTTTGCGTGCAGTTCTTTCAGCTCGTCAATGGCAGCCATGAGCTGCAGTTTCTGGGCTTCATTCAGCTCGTTGGCGGGCAGGTGCTCCCCATTGAAGGCGCGCCAGGCAGCTTCCCGGCAGACCACCGGGCCAACGCCCGCCACGGTCTTGTTCAGGGCGTCCGCCACGGGCAGGTCCCGCTGGCAGGCTGCCGCCACAATGGACGCCGAACTGACCAGCAGAAAATCCGGCCGGGCGGGCTTGGGAGGCGTGGTGTAGGGCAGACCCGGCAGCAACTGCCGCACATCGCTGTCCTCAAAATCCACCCGCTTGAGGGCGTCAATGATCTTGCCGTTCTGCACCAGCACCAGGTTGGAGTAGCGCCCCATCAGCTCGGCGCACAGGGTGTTGCGCACCAGGTCGCCCATCTCGTTGGTGCACTGAAAATCGAAGTACACAATGCGGTCGCCCGACTCCATGCGCACATCCAGCAGCTTGCCGCCGGTCAGATGTTTGCGCATGAGCATGCAGAACGAGGGCGGGGTCTCCGGGTTTTCAAAGGTCTCTTCGGTCAGGCACACCCGGGCGGAGCCGCTGCGGGCCGAAAGCAGCAGCGCATAGGTATCCGTGCGGGTGCGCAGGGTAATGACCAGCTCATCGCGGGTCGGTTCAAACAATTTTGCGATCTTAGCGTCCGTCAGGGCGGCTTTCAGTTCCCGGGCCGTCAGCGCCAGTGTCGCGGCATCCAATGCCATAATGGTTTACCTCATTTTACAACTATGATCTCTCTTGTTTTAAGCGGCCTTGCCCTCTCCGTCACGGCTAACACCGTGCCACCGCTCCCCTTGTCGCGCAAGCAGCAGAGAGGGCAAGGCCGCTTTTCCTTATAAATAAGTATACGGGTCTTTATTCGCTTCACTCACCAGCACTTCCAGTCCAGGCAGTGCGGCACGCAGCTTCTCTGCCACGGCGGCGGTCACCGGAAATTCGGTGGCGTAATGCCCCGCCGCGATGAGCGAAAGGCCCAGCCGCCGGGCATCGCAGGCGTGGTGATGGTTGGCCTCGCCGGTCAGCAGGCAGTCGGCACCCAGCGCAATGGCATCTTCAAACAGGCTGCCGCCTGCGCCGCTGATCACCGCCAGCCGATGCACCGTCCTGCCGGTGTCGGCAAATTTGACCTGCACCGCCGGGCCGGCATCCGGCGCATTGCACCGGGCCGCCAGCACCCGCTGAGCCTTGCGGGCCAGCTCCGGCACCGTAACGGGGTCGATCTCCCCCACCCGGCCGCAGCCCTCAGCAAAGGCAGTGCGGTCCTTCATGCCAAACAGGTCCGCCAGCACATCGTTGACGCCGCCTTCTGCGGCATCCAGGTTGGTGTGCATACACACTGCAGAAATACCCGCCTGCACCAGCTGGTAAGGCACCTCCTGCGGGCCGATCTTTTTGAGCGGAGCAAAAATGACCGGGTGGTGCGCCACGATCACTTCACACTGCTTTGCGGCGGCTTCTTCCACCACCTCGGGGGTGATGTCCAGCGTCACCAGCACGCGGCGCACCTCGCCGCCGCAGTTCACCAGCAGGCCGGGGTTGTCCCAGTGCTCCGCCAGCTCCAACGGAGCCAAAGCCTGCATTGCTTCGTAAAGCTGCTGTACAGTTGTCATCGTTTTCCCCTTTCGCGCTTCTGTCTCTGCGCCCTCATCCGGCGCTTCGCGCCACCGTCTCCCAGCCGGGAGAAGGCTGTTATTGTTCGCCGCGTAAAATCGCATCGATCTCCTGCGCCAGTTCGCTGCCGTCCGGCACGCCCAGGCGGAAGCGGGGCAGTTTGGCCTTCTGCCAGGCAGCGTAGCCCTGCCCTTCCGGCCACGCGTCTGTCTGGCCGAACAGGCATTCCGCAAAGGTCGGCGTGCGGACTTCGCCGGTGTATTCGGCGGCCATCACCGCATACCAGCGGCCTGCCGCCTGCACAGGGCGGTCAGCAACAAGGGCAAAGCCGTGGGTCCACAGCCAACGGCGCAGTTCACTGTGCCGGGTGGCGGGCACCATGATGATGCGCGGCCCGCCCGCCATGAACACCCAGGGAGCCTTTTCCAGGATCTCCCAGGTGGTCTGGGCCGAGACCCCCGCCAGCACGATGCTGCCCACTTCGCCTTCCGATAACACAGAAAGACCGTCACCGAGCCGAAGCTCAGCGCGGTCTTGGCAGCCTGCATGTTCCAGCGTCTGCTTTGCTTTGGCCAGCGGGCCGGGGCGCAGGTCGGCCCCGATCACCTTGGGGTACCGGCCCGAAGCCGCCAGCACCGCCGTCAGCTTGCCGTGGTCACAGCCGATATCCGCCACCGGCTGGCCGGGGCGCACCAGTTCGGCGGCAGCGGTCAGACGCGCATCCAGTGTGGGCAGCAACTCAGGCCTTCTTTGCGGCCAGGTGCTCGTTCAGCTTCTCGATCAGCTCTTCGCAGTCCACGCCGTGCACTGCGCAGGCTTCCTCGATGCTCTCCCCGCGGGAAGCCGGGCAGCCCAGGCAGTGCATCCCGATCTCCATAAAGTAGGGGGCAGTGGTCTGATCCATGTCCAGGATGTCGCCGATGATGGTCTCCCGGGTGACCTGCTTGGGGGCGTTGTTCTCTTCTTTTTTGAGCATATTGAAAATATCAAACATGATAGCTTTTCCTTTCTGTTTTGGGTGAGATACAGTATAACCTACTGTTCCTCTATACTATACCCCAAACCGGGGCAGTTTTGCAAGAGCCTTGGGGAAATCCGCTTTCCTCTGAAGGCTTCCCCCGGCCGGGGGAAGCTGTCACCGCAGGTGACTGGTGAGGGCGCTGCTACCGGAATTACCCCTCATCCGTCTGCTCACTGCGTTCGCAGCCACCTTCCCCCCAAGGGGTGAAGGCTTTTGCAGCCGGGCAGATCAGCAAAAAAAATATTGTTTACTCCTCCGCCTGGTAATCCTTTTCCAGCGAGAAGCCGCGCCCGCTCACCTCGGTCACGTGGCTCACGATCATAAAGCAGGTGGGGTCGATGGTGTGGGCCAGCTTTTCCAGCCGGGGCAGCTGCCGGTTGGAGATCACGCTCAGCAGCACCTGCTCCGGCTCCCGGCGGTAGGCCCCCTCGCCGTGCAGGATGGTCACGCCGCGGTCCAGCTCGGCTTGAATGGCCTTGCAGATGGCGTCCGCCTGCACACTGATGATCTTGACCTCGGTGCGGGTGGTACCCAGCAGCAGCACCTTGTCCAGCACCACGGTGTACACAATGACCAGCACGATGCCGTACAGTGACTGCTGCAGCGGGCTGA
The DNA here is from genome assembly GCA_934561485.1 of uncultured Faecalibacterium sp. Taxonomy (GTDB): domain Bacteria; phylum Bacillota; class Clostridia; order Oscillospirales; family Ruminococcaceae; genus Faecalibacterium. The sequence goes on along the minus strand of CAKTGS010000058.1, from coordinate 7,544 downwards.
AGGCCGCCTGCATGGCCAGAATGGCAAAGTCAAACGCCATCATGGTGGCGGACACCGGCAGGTGGAACCACTTGTTGAGCACCAGCGGTGGAATGTCCATGCCGCCCGTGGAAGCCCCGGCCCGGATGGTGATGCCCAGCGAAACGCCCACGCCCAGGCCCGCAAAAACGGTGTTGAGCACCAGGTCCTCCGTCAGCACGATGCTGCCGAACAGCCGTTCCCACAGCGCCAGAAACAGCGGGCTTAACACGGTGCTGGCAATGGTGTTGAGGACAAACTTGCGGCCCAGCGCCACCCAGCCCAGCGTCAGCATGGCCATGTTGACCGCAAACAGCACCCCGGACACCGCAAGCCCGGTGGCCTTGTTCACTGCCAGCGCAATGCCGGTGGCACCGCCGGTGATCAGGCCGGACGGCATCAGAAACAGCACCACCGTGAGCGCATACAGTGCGTTGCCCACCAAAATGGACGCCGCACTGTACACGGCCTGCTGCTTGTGTGAAAGTTGAATCATATCATACACCCTTTTCCTGAAAATCTTTCTTCTATGATAACGAAAAACGCCGCGTTTATCAAGCGTTCGGCGATAAACACGGCGTTTTGTTCGGTTTTTGGGGGCGGATCAGGCCGGTGCCTCGTCCTCTTCCATCAGGCGCAGGCCGGCGGTATCGGTAACCGGCAGCGAGAACACAATGGCTCCCGCCTTGGGGCCGGCTCCTTCCATAATGGCCTTCATGATGGTGTTTTTCTGGGCGGTGCGGCTCACGATGAGCACCAGCTCCTTTTCGTTCACCAACTCCACACCCATAAAGTGGGCAGCCCCTTCCATACCGGTGCCCTTGGCGTGGATCACGGTGCCGCCGCCGGCCCCAGCGGCCCGGGCCGCATCCATGATGGAACCGGTGTGCCCCTGGTTGGCAATTACCAGCAAAAGTTCGTAACGGGTATCCTTCAAGGTGCTTTCCTCCTCCCAATGCAGGGGCTGATGTTCGGTGAGAAACTGCAGTGCCCGCTTGCCGCCAATGCTGCTCAGCGGCACGGTGAATGCAATGCCGGTGCCCGGCACATCAATGCGCAGGCTGCGGCGCAGATCGCGCTGGATCTTCTGCCAGCTCTCCACGGTGACCACAGCCAGCAGCACCGCCTTCTCGGTTTTTTCCAGCCCCAGGGTGGACAGGGTCTCCTGCACCGCCGTGCCGGAACCCACCGTGCGCAGACTCACGGTCACGCCGTGGGCTTGGTACAGCTGCAAAAAGGCATCGGTGGAACGGCGGTCGGTGATGGTGACCATCAAAAACAAACTGCTCATGCGGCCCCCTCCTTACAGTTCAATAATGGCGTCATCCGGCCAGTCGGCAAAGGCCCCGGCACAGGCAGCTGCAGGCTGCATCCGGCGTGCCCTGCGGGTTTTGATCTGTGCCGCCAGGCCCATCAGCTGCACCGTGATGAGCGGGGTCATGGCCACCATGGCCACCACGCCGAAGGCATCGGTGACGATATTGCCGCCCGCGGCCACGCAGGCTCCCTGGGCCAGCGGCAGCAGGAAGGTGGCCGTCATGGGGCCGGAAGCCACACCGCCCGCGTCAAAGGCAATGGCGGTAAACAGCTTGGGCACCACAAAAGAGATGCCAATGGCCACCGCATAGCCCGGAATGAGGAACCACAGGATGGAAATGCCGGTGAGCACCCGCACCATGGCCAGCCCCACCGAGAGGGACACGCCCACCGAAAGTGCCATGCCCATGGCCCGGGCCGAAATGGCACCGTCCGTTACCTCTTCCACCTGCTTGTTCAGCACGTAGACGGCCGGCTCGGCCTTGACGATGAAGTAACCGATGAGCATTCCGATGGGGATGAGCAGCCAGCGGAAGCTCTGCCCCGCCAGTACCTGCCCCAGGTAATTACCGGCAGGCATAAAGCCCACGTTTGCTCCGGTGAGGAACAGCACCAGCCCCACATAGGTGTAGGCCAGGCCCACCGCGATGCGCCCCAGGGTGCGCTTGTCCAGCCGCAGGGCCACGGCTTGGAACACCCCGAACATCACAATGATGGGCAGCAGCGAGACGGCGATCTCCTTGAGATAAGCAGGCAGCCCTTCGTGGAACAGCTGCCACAGCTCCACCGAATCGGCCACGTCCGGCAAAACCGGCGGGATGTACGTGCTGTCGGAGGCGCGGAACACAATGCCCAGAATGAGCACAGCCAGGATCGGCCCCACCGAGCACATGGCCACCAGGCCGAAGCTGTCGTCCGCGGCATGGCGGTCGCCGCGGATGGCAGACACGCCCACGCCCAGAGCCATGATAAAGGGCACCGTCATGGGGCCGGTAGTCACGCCGCCGGAGTCAAAGGCCACGGCCAGAAACTCCCGGGGCACAAAAGCCGCCAGCACAAAAATGATGCCGTAAAACAGCACCAGAAGCCGGGGCAGCGAGATGCCGATGAGCATACGCAGAAACGCCACGGCCAGGAACAGCCCCACACCCGCCGCCACCGACAGGATCAAGGTCCGGTTGGGGATGGAGGGCACCTGGTTGGCCAGCACCTGCAGGTCCGGCTCGGAAATGGTAATGAGGAACCCCAGCAGGAAACCGATGCCCAGGATCACCGGCAGTCTGCGGCTTTTGGTCAGCACTGCGCCTACACGCTCGCCCATGGGGGTCATGCTCATTTCTGCGCCCAGAGTAAAGAACATGATGCCCACCACGATCATGGCTGCGCCCAGCAGAAAACACAGCAGAATGCTGGGCGACACCGGCGCAACCGTAAAGCACAGCACCAGCACAATGGCCACAATGGGCAGCACCGCCTGCAGCGCTTCCAGCAGTTTTTCCCGCAGTTTGGGGAGAGATGCTTTCAGAATTGCGTCCACCGCCTTTCAGTCATTTCCAGTTCGTACAATTTTATGCAACGTATATTTATAGTATACAAACCAAATGCCGCCCCGTCAACCAACGGAGCGGCAAAGATTGGCTAAGACGCCATAAAAAAACTGATTGTTTACAAACCGTCCACAGTACGGTTACACTTTCTGCTTTGCCAGCACGTCCGAAGTGGGGGTCTGGAACACCGGGATGTTGGCATAGGGGTCTGCCGCTTCTTCCTTGGGCAGGGCCTTCATGTAGGCGTCCATGGATTCCGCCACCTTCTTGGCCACGGCCACAGCCTCCACCACGGTGCGGGCGCCCATCACGGCGTCACCGCCGGCAAACACGCCCTCGCGGGTGGTGCTGCCGTCCTCGCTGACGGTGAGCAGGCCCTTCTGATTGGTCTCGATGCCGGTGGTGGTCTTGACCAGGTTGCTCTCAGAGCCCTGGCTCACCGACACGATGACGCCGGTGTGGGGGTAGAAGGTCTCGCTGCCCTCCACCTGGATGAACTTGCCGTCCTCGCCCTTCACGGTGTCGCGGCAGATCAGACCGTTTTCGCGGATCTCCACGGGAGCCTTGCAGAAGCGGAAGCCCACGCCCTCGAGCTTGGCATAGCTCACCTCGTACTCAGAGGCGCTGATGCAGTTCTCATCGCGGCGGGCATAGCAGGTCACATGGCGTGCCCCGTTGCGGATGGCGGTACGGGCGCAGTCCATGGCGGAGTTGCCCACGCCGATCACGGCAATGTCATCTCCCAGGCGGAAGGCCTTGGAGTTGGCCAGATAGTCGATGCCAAAGGCCACATTGCCCAGGCTCTCGCCCTTGATGTGCAGGGAGTTTGCCTTCCACAGACCGGCACCGATGAACACGCTCTTGTAGCCATCGCGGAACAGGTCATCAATGGTAATGGTCTTGCCGATGGTGGTGTTGGGGCGCACCTTGATGCCTTTCAGCTCCAGGTGACGGTACTGGAAATCGTCCAGCACGCTGTCCGGCAGGCGGTAGTTGGGGATGCCGTAGCGCATCACGCCGCCGATCTTATCACGGGCGTCAAAGATGGTCACATCGTAGCCCCAGCGTGCCAGCAGCACCGCAATGGTCAGACCTGCCGGGCCGGAACCCACAACAGCAGCCTTCATGCCGTTCTTGGGGGCAGGGCCGGCTGTCATCTTGTTGGCATAGGTAGTGGAGATGTAATCCTCGATGATGGAAAAATGCACGGGGTCGTGGCTGGGCATCCGGTTGCGCACGCAGTGGCCCTCGCACTGATTCTCGTGGTTGCAGACCAGACTGCACACAGTGGTGAGCGGGTTGTTCTCAAACAGCATCTTGCCCGCTTCGTCCATCTGATTGGCTTTCAGCAGCCGGATCACCTCCGGGATATTGGTGTGGATGGGGCAGCCCTGCTGGCACAGGGGCTTTTTGCAGCCCAGGCAGCGGTTGGCTTCGTCCAGAACGTGAAGTGCCATGTGTTTCCTCCTTCAAATACCTGTGCGAATTTGCGATCCTTTTCTCTTGTTGTATCCAACAGTCCTTTGTTCTAATCATACACCACATTTGCGCCCGACACAAGTGGTATTGCATAAAATTTCTTCGATTATTTTTTGTCAATTTGTCAAAAAGATAATTTTTTGACGATATACCCCGCCCATCGGCCCCGGTGTTCTGCGGCACAGGGCACCAAAATCGCCCGCAGCCGCCTGGGCCGCTGCCATGGCGGTGCAGGCCGCATCCTCTTTTTCCAGCCGGGCCAGCGCATGGGACGCCGGAAGCGCCGCCCGCCCCAGCAGCGACAGGGCGTCCCGGCGTGCCCCCAGCAGGTGCAGGTAGGGCGGCAGCACCGGAACGCTCCCGGCTGTATACCCCAGCGCAGCATCCATGGCCAGGCGGCGCATCCGTGCCCGGGGGTAGCGCACGGTGGTCAGGGCATCCAGCAGTTCCGGCAGGGTGGTGCTTTGCCGCACGGCACGTTCCAGCCGGTGTTCCAGGCCCTCGGAGATGCCGCGCACCCGGGCAAACGGCTCCGGTTTTGCACAGGCCGCCCGCAGCAGAGCCAGTTCGCACCGGCCCGCCGCGGCAAGATCCGTATACTGTCCGTCAAGTTCCGCCTTTTTATACAGTTTTAGTGCATTTTCCGGCACATAGGGGGCCAGAGCCTCCGCCCCCTGCTCTGCCCAGAGGGTGCGCAAAGCACTGGCGCTGGCAAACTGTGCATGGCTGCTTTCGGCAAGGGCCTGCCCATGGCCTGCCCCCACACGCGGCAGCGGCACCGGCGTGAGCGGTGCGTGCTGTTCCAGAATGGCCCGGCAGTATTCCACGGCCAGGTTGTTGTTGGGCTTATCCAGCAGGGCGGCAAGCTCTGTGCCCGGGCAGAGCGCCTGCACCGCCGCCTGCCGGGCTGCCGCAAAACTGCGCGCCCCGGCGGCCAGCTGTGCTTTCAGCGCCTGCTGGTAGGCATCGCTGTTCAGCACCCGGGCGGCATCCAGCAGCAAATCAGCATCCGGCGTTTCGGCCCCGAACACCAGGGCATCGCAGCCTGCCGCCGCCAGAAGCCGCACCCCCGCCCGGGCAAAGGCCTCAGCTCCTGCACAGGCACAGGGGGCCGGCAGGGCAAACACCAGGTCGGCCCCGCATTCCAGTGCGGCCTGCACCCGCACAGCTTCCGGCAGCAGCGGCAGGGCACCCCGCTGGGTCAACCCGCAGCTCATGGCCACCGCCACCCGCTGCGCCCCCAGTGCCCGGGCCTGGGCCAGCTGCCAGGCATGGCCGTTGTGGAAGGGGTCGTACTCGGCAATGATGCCTGCAAACTTCATGGCAATGCTCCTTTCTGGGCGCGGAAAGGCCGTCCCGCGCCCCGGAAGATTGTTAAAATGATATCATATATACAGAAAACATCCTGTCTCCCGCGCATTTGTGGGCAGGATGTACAAAAACCTTGTACACAAGTTTTACCGCTTTGCGAGGGTTGCGCCTTGAAAAGCCGCCCACCCTATTATATAATAAACGTAGGAATCTGTAAAATCCTGTTTGCATCGGCAGACAGGAGCAAAAACATACAGGAGGCAACACAGATGAAGGTTCTGGTTATTAACTGCGGCTCTTCTTCCCTGAAGTATCAGCTGATTGATATGGATGGTGAAAAGGTGCTGTGCAAAGGCCTGTGCGAGCGCATTGGCATGGAAAGCAGCATGATCACCCACGAGGCCAACGGCCACAAGGCCACCACCCCGGCCATCTTCCCCACCCACACCGAGGCTTTTGCCGAGGTCGTGAAGAAGATGACCACCGGCGAGGGCAAGTGCATCAACGATGTGAGCGAGATCAACGCCATCGGCCACCGCGTGGTGCACGGCGGCGAGAAGTTCAAGGAAAGCTGCCTGATCACCGATGAGGTCATTGAGACCATCCGCGAGCTGAGCCCGCTGGCTCCCCTGCACAACCCCGCAGGCATCCTGGGCATCGAGGCTGCACGCAAGGTGTTCGGCAACATTCCCATGGTGGCTGTGTTCGACACTGCGTTCCACAGCACCATGCCCCCGAAGGCTTATATGTACGCCATCCCCTACGAGTACTACGAGAAGTACGGCGTGCGCCGCTACGGCTTCCACGGCACCAGCCACAAGTACGTGGCACACAAGGCTGCCGAGTACCTGGAGGAGCCCATTGAGCGCCTGAAGCTGATCACCTGCCACCTGGGCAACGGTTCTTCCATTGCCGCTGTGGACCAGGGCAAGGTCGTGGATACCTCCATGGGCATGACCCCGCTGGCCGGCCTGATGATGGGCACCCGCTGCGGCGACCTGGACCCCTCTGTGGTCAACTACCTGAAGTACACCCTGAACATCACCGGCCACGAGCTGGACGAGATCCTGAACAAGAAGTCCGGCCTGCTGGGCATTTCCGGTGTTTCCAGCGACAAGCGTGACGTGGAGGAGGCTGCTGCAGCCGGCAACGAGCGCGCACAGCTGGCTTCCGACATGCTGAACTACCAGATCAAGAAGACCGTTGGCGCTTACATTGCTGCCATGGGCGGCGTGGATGCCATCGTCTTTACCGGCGGCATCGGTGAGCACGATGCCATTGCCCGTGCAAAGGTCTGCCACCACATGGATTGGCTGGGCATCCGCATTGACACCGAGAAGAACAAGCACCCTGTGGGCGATGTGTGCGAGATCACTGCCTGGGGCGCCAAGGTGCGCACCCTGGTCATTGCTACCGATGAGGAGCTGATGATCGCCCGCGACACCAAGGAAGTTCTGGAAAAGTAATCCCGTTTCCCGTTTTTATGGGGCAGCATCCTCTGCAGAGAGGGTGCTGCCCTTTTTGGTTCTGTGCACCGGAAAGGGCGGGCGCGTTTTCCTTTTTTTCAGCCGCTGCCGGTAAATCTGCCCAAAGAAGTTCTGCCATCTTGTACCATATCCACAAATCCAATGGCCGCTCTTTGTTTTTTGGTTGACAAAACCCGGAATTAACGGTACAATAAGAAAGTCCTCAATCCGAGGACATCCATTCATTCAAGCCCCTGGTAAGCTTACTGATCAGCGCGATGGTCCCAAAACCAAAGGTATGGTTACAATCCTTCCGCGGGCAAGAACTAACAAAGAGGAGATACTACTATGTTTGAAGACAAGACTTTAGTCTGCAAGGACTGCGGTAAGGAGTTTGTTTGGACTG
>CAKTGS010000057.1 GCA_934561485.1 uncultured Faecalibacterium sp. | reverse complement strand
GGAAATCAATTTTTGCAGCTTGACCCAAAGCGAAAGCCTTCACCCCTTGGGGGGAAGGTGGCGCGTAGCGCCGGATGAGGGGTATTTAGGGCAAAATGCCGTTGTCCTGCGCCCTCATCAGTCACCTGCGGTGACAGCTTCCCCCGACCGGGGGAAGCCTTCATTCGGAAAATTGATTCCCTTGAGTTGACGCGCCCGGCACAGGGCTTTATAATAAAAATGATATTCCAACCTCCGGAGGTTTTGCTGTATGGAAACCACTTACCGCGTCCTGCGCATCGAGGAACAGATGTATGGCTGCGAAGAGCTGCCCGCCGGGCAGCCGGTGCTGTGCGATGTGACCCTGGCCGATGCCGCCGGGCACACCCGCACCCTGCCCTACCCGGACAACGAACTGACCCGCCTTGCCATCCACGAGGGCGACACGGTCTGCCTGCAGGCGGACGGCACCCTGACAAAATAAGGAGACCTTCCATGAAAAAGATCGAGACTTCTGCCCTGATCGGCCTGGGTGCCCTGGGCATCCTGTTCGGCCGCAAAATGCCCGGCGTGCAGGTGATTGCCGATGAAGCCCGCATTGCCCGCTATGCCGCCGAGCCGGTGGTGTGCAACGGTGAGGAGTGCCGCTTTTCGTACGTTGCCCCCGCCCAGGGCAGACCGGTGGACCTGCTTTTGGTGGCCGTGAAGGCCACCGTGCTGGAACAGGCCATTGCAGACATGAAAAGCTTCATCGGCCCGGACACGGTCATTCTCAGTGTATTGAACGGCATCACCAGCGAGGAGCACATTGACGCCGCCTACCCCGGCCATACCCTGTGGAGCGTGGCCATTGGCATGGATGCCACCCGCACCGGCCGCACCCTGGTGTTCAATCAGGCGGGCAAGATCCAGTTTGGCGAGCGCAGCGGCGAAATGACCGCCCGCGTGCAGGCCGTGGCCGATTATCTGGACGCCTGCGGCATTGCCAACGAGCCGTGCAGCGACATCCTGTACAAGCAGTGGAACAAGCTGATGGTGAACGATGGCCTGAACCAGGCCGCTGCCGCCTTCAACCAGCCTTACGGCGGCCTGTGCCAGCCCGGCGAAGCCCAGGACATGATGCGCAGGGCCATGCAGGAAGTGATCCGCCTTGCCAACCTGGAGGGCGTGCCCCTGCCGCCGGACAATGATGTGCGGTTTCTGGATGCCATGATGCCCACCTTCAACCCGGAAGGAATGCCCAGTATGCGGCAGGACGTGCTGGCAAAACGCCCCACCGAGGTGGAAGAGTTTGCCGGTGTGGTGCGCCAGCGGGCCAGAAAATACGGGCTGCCCACCCCCGCCAACGACTTTTTCTACACCCGCATCCATGAAATTGAAGCCAGCTACGGCAAGTGAGGGGTCCTGATGCATAAAATTTATTTTACCCGCCACGGCGAGACCGTGTGGAACGTGGAAAACAAGATCTGCGGCATGACCGACAGCCCCCTGACCGAGCGGGGCCGCCGGCAGGCCCGGGAACTGGGCGAAGCGGTCAAGCACAGCGGCGTGCACATTGACGAGATTTTGTACTCGCCCCTGTCCCGTGCCGCCGACACTGCCAGGGCCATTGCGGATGCCACCGGCCTGCCCGCCCGGTGCGAGCCGCGCCTGCGGGAACAGTGCTTTGGCAAATACGAGGGCACGCCCCGGGACGGTGCGGAGTTCCGCATTTCCAAGACCCATTTTGCCGACCGGTACGAGGGCGGCGAGAGCATGATGCAGCTGGCTCAGCGCATTTACAACCTGTTGGACGAGCTGAAGGCCGACACCGGCAAAACCTATCTGCTGGTGGCCCACAACGGCATTGCCCGGGTGGTGGAATCCTACTTCCGCGACATGACCAACGAAGAGTATTCCGCCGCCGGCATCAAAAACTGCCAGCTGGTGGAGTATGATTTTGAGTAACAGAAAACGCCGTGCGTCTGCGCGGCGTTTTCTGTTCCTTATCCTTTGTAAAGCCCGAACAGCTTGAGCAGTTTCTGCCAGAAGGTCAGCACCACCGGTTCCGGCTCCGGTTCGGCGGCCGGTTCCGGCTCCGTGATGGCCGTGGTCTGCAGCGCAAACTGCACGGCGGAAACAGCGGTGTTCTCTGCGGAGGTAAAGCTCTGCACTTCGCCTTCCCCGCTCAGGCTGCTGAGCAGGCTGTCCAGCTGGTCCCCCAGTTCCAGGCCGGAAACGCTGCTGCGCAGCTCCCCGGTGCCTGCCGTCAGCTGGGCGGCACCGGCCGCCAGCTGACGCACGCCTGCCTGCAGCTGCGCCACACCATCGGTGTAGTCGTTCAGGCCCTTGTCCAGCCGGGCATACTGCCCGGCCAGCTGGTTCACACCGTCCGTCAGCACGGCCAGGTTGCCCAGCATATCGGTCAGGGCACCGGCCAGCTGGCGCACCCCGGCGTCAAACTGCCCGTACTGGCTGTTCAGGGTGCTGGTGCCCTGGTGCAGCTGGGCAATGCCGCCGTTGACCGTGTTCAGGTAGGTCTCCATGGCGTCAATGTTGGCGGTGGAGCCTTTCAGCAGCAGGATCACGTCCTTGAGCTGAGGCATCACCTTGGCCAGCTGTTCCAGCTGCTCCATGGCCTTGGCGTTGCCTTCCTTGACCTCATCCAGGTCTAGGCCGTTCTCCTTCAGAACGGCCTTGTAGGCTTCAAAACTCACCTGCTGTTCCAGCTGGGCAGCCCCCTCGTCCAGCTGGGCAATGCCGTCCTGGATCTGGGTGGAAGCATCCAGCAGGGTAGCAAGCTGGTCGGTGGAGGCCGACACCCCGTTCAGGGCAGTCTGCATCTGGGTCAAGGCGGCGCGCACCTTTGCCGAACCGGTCGTCAGTCCGGAAGAATTGCCGTTCAGGGTATCCAGGCCCGCCTGCACCTGGGCAATGCCGTCCGCCAAAGTCTTGGCTCCATCATCCAGCTGCACCGAACCGTTCTGCAGCTGGTCCAGCATTCCGGTCAGGTCTGCATCGCCCAGGTCGATGTTCAGCTTCAACCGCACACCATTCAGCGAAATGGCATCCATCGCAAAATCGGTCACATCGGCGGTCACGGTCACGTCACTGTCCGCGCCCGGCAGCAGAATGTAGGAGAGCTGCTTTTTGCTGCCCACATTTGCCATGGTGGCCCCCGGCGCTTCAATGTTCTGCGCCAGATCGGTGTCCAGGCTCATGGTCACCTGCAGAGCGTACTGGTCAAAAAAGCTGCCGGTGCAGGCCGGGTTGCGGCTCACCTGCAGGCGGATGGCCAGCTTTCCGCTTTTGCCGCCCAGCTCTTCGGGGGCGATCTCGGCCCCGTCCAGCGTGTAGGTCAGCTTTACGATCCACGGCAGGGCCGTAACGGCGTCCATGGTGCCTTCGTAATAGAGCTTGCCGTCTCCGGAAACCGTAGCGGTGATGGTATCGCCGCTCTGGGTCAGCGAGTCGGCGGTGGTCATGTTGCGCACAGCGCTGTAACTGCCGTGGTCGGTGACGGTATCCCCTGCCTGCACCGCAAAGCTGTTCACGGCGTACACGCCGGTCACATCTCCTGCAGCGGTCAGGTTGGCGTAGATCACTTCTTCCTTGGCCGTGGATGCCGCCGCAAAGGCGGGCATTGCCGCACCTGCCAGCAGGCAGCCGGCCAGGGCCAGCGCCGAAGCCCGGCGCACAAGATTCTGCTTCATATCCGTTAAGCCTCCTTCGGCTGTTTTTGCTTTTTGATGATGAGCGGGTCGGCCAAGTACAGATACCCCGGCAGGGCCAGCAGCACAATGGCCAGCGACACCAGGCCGCCCACGCCCAGGAAGTTGCCCAGCTGCCCCAGCAGCTGGTTCGAGGAGATGGCTCCCATCAGAAAGCCCACCACGGCCAGCGCACTGCCGGTGGTGATCACCGAGGTGGTCACGGTGGCAACGGTGGCGGCCACGGCTTCTTTCCGGCCCAGCGTCTCCCGGAACTCCTGGTACCGGTCCGAGAACAGAATGGCGTAGTCCACAGTGGCCCCCAGCTGAATGGAACTGATGATCAGGTACGCAATGTAGAACACGTTCTGCCCGCGGAAATACGGGATGGCCAGGTTGATCCAGATGGCCGTTTCAATGCTCAGCACCAGGATCACCGGCAGCAGCAGCTGGCGCTTCATGAGCAGCAGCACCAGGAACACGGCCCCGATGGCCAGCAGGTTCACCTTGACCATATCGGCGGTGATGGTGTCCATCAGGTCGTAGGTGCTCACGCCCTGCCCGGCCAGATAATACTCGTCCGGGTAATATTCCTGTGCAATGGCGCGGATGCGCTCCACCAGCGCAAAGGCGGCATCGCCTTCGGTGTCGGCGTCCACAGTCAGCACCATGCGGGTATAGCCGCCGGACACCAGCAGGCTCAGGGTATCCGAGGGCACAAACTCCGGCGGGATGGAAGCCCCGGCATTGTCTACGTAAGAAAGGATGCCGGTCGCTTCCGGCACCTCATGCAGCGCATCCGACAGCTTCTGCTGCTGGGCGGTGTCGCCTTCCGGCACCAGCAGCACCCAGGTATCGCTCTTGCCGAAAATTTCTTCAATGGCGGCGGTGTCCGCACCCAGCCGGGTGTTGGTGCCGAACATGTGGGCCGCACCGTAATAGTAGCTGTTGGAGTTGGACGCCAGGTAACCGGGCACCATAATGATGGCCAGCACCAGTGCCATGGGCAGCATGATGCGGGACACAAAGCGTCCGAACCCTGCAAAACTGGGCAGCAGGGGCTTGTGGTGGGTTTTATCCATCCACGGATAGCACGCCAGCGTCAGCGCCGGCATAAAGGTGAACACGGTGATCAGGCTCAGCACCACGCCTTTGGCCAGCGCAAGGCCCAGATCCGGGCCGATCTGGAACTGCATGAGCACCAGTGCCAGAAAGCCGATGACCGTGGTCAGGCCGCTGGACAGGATGGACCCGGTGGACTTGCACAATGCATCCACCATGCACTCCTCCGGGCTGGCGTTCGGGTCTGCGGCCCGGCACTCCGCAAAGCGGTGGATCAGGAACACGGAATAATCCAGCGACACCGCCAGTTGCAGAATGCTGCCCGCCGCATTGGTCACAAAGGAAATGGTGCCGAACACAAGGTTCGTGCCATTGTTGATGAGGATGGCAGCGCCCAGCCCCAGCAGCACCAGCAGCGGCTCCACCCAGGAATCCGTGGTCAGGATCAGGATAAACAGCACATACACCACCGCAATGGCCGCGATCTTTGCCACCTCGGTCACGGTGGAGTTGGTGGCCACGGCAGTGGACACTGCGGTCCCGGCCAGCGCGTTGTCCTCGCCGATCAGGTCCTGAATGGCGGCCACGGCTTCCAGACGCTTGGCGTCCTCCACCGTCACGCTGAACAGCGCGCAGTTGTCTTTATAATAGGTCTCCACGGCGGCGGTGTCCTGCATCTGCAGCGGCACCGTCACGTCCAGGCTGTCGTCCAGCCAGGTCACCGACACCACACCGTCAATGGCGGCCAGCTTTTGTTTGTAGTCCAGCGCTTCGGGCACGGTCACATCCCGCACCATCACGCGCACATTGGGAATGCCGCCGGTAAAGGCACCGTTCATCACCTCCAGCGCGGTGGTGGAGGGCGAATCCGGCGGCAGGTAGTCGTTGATGTCGTAGTCCACCTGCACCGCGCGGGAAGCAAACACGCTCAGCACGGCCGCCAGCGCAAACACCACCAGCACCAGCCTGCGGCGGCGCACAATGGCCGTATAAAAATTTTTCAGCAAAAGAAAAGGCTCCTTTCCTTTGGATTTCGGAACACTCTATCATTCTATCAGATTTGATGCACCCAGGAAATAGACAGATTTTAAATTTCGGCCCATAAGCTCCACTTTTAGCCGCAGATCAGTCTTGACAAAATCCAATATTGGATTTATACTGTCCCGGCTGGCAGAATCCCAAACCGGACTCTGCTCATTTTTGCGGAAAGGAGCATCGGAATGGATGCCGAAGTCAAAGCCCAGAATCTGGCGCTGAACCAGTCGTATAAGCGCCAGAATGAACAATATCACAGCTATGCAGTCTCCTGCGGCCTGTCGGACCCCGCCCTGTGGGTGCTGTACTCCCTGTGGGAATCCGACCGTGACCTGACCCAGAACGACATCTGTGCATTGTGGATGTACCCCAAGCAGACCATCAACTTCACGATCACAGGATTTGTCAAAAAAGGGTATGTCCTGCTGGAACAGCGGCCCGGTGCCCGCAGCGGAAAAACCGTCAAACTGACCGCCGCCGGGGAAGCCCTGTGCCGGAAGATCGTTGCCCCGCTGATGGAAGCGGAAGAGCGCTGTCTGTCCCGGATCTCTGCCCGGGACCGCGCCCTGCTGGTAGCCCTGAGCGAGAAGCAGTGCACCTTCCTGGAACAGGAGATCCACCAGCTGACCATGCCCGCAAACTCCGCCCCGAACAACTGAAAGGAATGTTCATGTCAAAACAGAGAATTCAGCTTTCCGATCATTTTACCTATTCCCGCCTTTTGCGGTTCGTGCTGCCCTGCATCGGCACCATGCTGTTCACCTCCATTTACGGCGTGGTGGACGGGTTGTGCGTGTCCAACTTTGTGGGCAAAACGGCCTTTGCGGCGGTCAACCTCATCATGCCGCTGCCCATGCTGCTGGGCACCATCGGCTTTATGCTGGGCACCGGCGGCAGCGCCATTGTGGGCATCACCCTGGGCGAAGGCGACCAGGAAAAGGCCAACCGCTACTTTACCATGTTCCTGCTGGCGGCACTGGTCTCGGTCAGTGTGCTGGCCGTGCTGGGCATCGTGTTCCTGCGGCCCATCGCCGTGCTGCTGGGTGCCAAAGGCGAGCTGCTGGACTATGCGCTGCGCTATGGCCGCATCCTGATGGTGTCCCTGCCCACCTTTGCACTGCAGAACATGTTCCAGAGCTTCTTCGTCACCGCCGAAAAGCCCCACCTGGGCTTCTGGTTCACCGTGGGCGCGGGCTGCACCAACATGGTGCTGGACGTTGTAATGGTGGGTATGCTGCACTGGGGCGTGGAAGGTGCCGCCATTGCTACTTTTATCAGCCAGCTGGTGGGCGGCGTGCTGCCGGTGTTCTATTTTATCAACCACAGCAATTCCAGCCGCCTGCACCTGTGCAAAACCGGCTTTTACGGCAAGGTTCTGCGGGACGCCTGCATCAACGGTTCTTCCGAGCTGATGACCAACGTTTCCATGTCGCTGGTCAACATCCTGTATAACTTCCAGCTGCTGCGTCTGGGCGGCGAGAACGGCGTGGCCGCTTACGGCGTGATCATGTATGCGGCTTTCCTGTTCGTGGCCGTGTTCGTGGGCTATGCCGTGGGCAGCGCCCCCATCGTCAGCTTTCACTACGGTGCCCGCAACCACGCCGAGGTGCACAACCTTTACGCCAAGAGCCTGCGGCTGATCGCCGTGGTGGCCGTTGCCATGACGGCCATTTCCATGGTGTTCATCCCCTATGTCGCCCGTATTTTTGTGGGCTACGATGCCGACCTGCTGACCCTGACCACCCACGCTTTCCGGCTGTACGCGCTGAGCTTCCTTATCATGGGCTTCAACGTGTATGCGTCCTCCTTTTTCACGGCCCTGGGCGATGGCGTGACCAGTGCGCTGATCTCCTTTTTGCGCACGCTGGTGTTCCAGCTGACAGCCCTGCTCATTCTGCCTGCCATCCTGAAGCTGGACGGCATCTGGCTGGCCGTCACCGCCGCCGAGCTGGCGGCTCTGGCCGTGAGCGCCGCCATGCTCCTCACCAAGGACAAGGTGTTCCATTACCGCAAGGCATAAGCCTTTCCCCTGTTTTTTGCGAAACGGCAAAAAACGGGGGATTTTTTTGGTGATTCTGGCTCTGCCGCTGGCAGCAAAATCGTGTTAGAATGGACGCAGCCTTTATTCATTTTTTACGAGGGATCATTATGACATTGTTTTTGACCAGCAGCCCCAGCGGCTGCCCTTTTGAGCCGGGGCCTGCGGTGCCGGTTCTGGACCAGCGCAACCACTTTGTCGCCAACCTGCGGGCCGTGTGGCCGGACCATCCGGTGCTGGGCCTGGCCATTGCGGCCGACCCCGGTGCCTATGCCCAGAACGATGCCATGTGCCGGGATTTTCTGCAGGCATTTGCCAATGCCCGCCTGCCGCTGAGCAGCCTTGTGCCCTGCGATGCCCGCAACGCCGAAGAGATCGGCACCCTGCTGCCCCAGAGCGGTTTTGTGATGCTGTGCGGCGGCCATGTGCCCACCCAGAACCACTTTTTTGCCCAGCTGGGCCTGCCGGGGCTGTTCCACAACTACCACGGCATCGTGCTGGGCGTGAGTGCCGGCAGCATGAACGCGGCCCGGCTGGTGTACGCCGCACCGGAAGAGCCGGGCGAAGCTGCCGACCCCGGCTACTGCCGCTGGCTGAACGGTCTGGGCCTGACCGAGACCCGCATCCTGCCGCACTACCAATTCATCCGGGAGCACATTCTGGACGGGCAGAAGGTGGAGGACATTGCACGGGCCGACAGCAAAAAACGCCCCTTCCTGGCCCTGCCGGACGGCTCCTATCTGATGTGTGCCGAAGGCCGCGAGACCCTGTACGGGCAGGCCTGGTACTTTGCAGACGGCACCATGGAGGAGATCAACGAGGACGAGGATGTTCTGCCGCTGAGATAAACCAAAAAAGAGCACGCTTTCGCGTGCTCTTTTTTGGTCATTCGGGCAGTTTAATGAACGGTGCAATGGCGTTGGCGTCACCGTGGCGCACGATGGAGTAGGTAATGTCGCAGTAGGGCTGGATGGCGGTGCTCTTTTCCACGGTGGAAATGAGGATCACCTGCAGCTGCAGGCGGCGGAACAGCTCCATCATGGGGCGGATGCGGTCACTGGTCATCTTGCTGAAAGCTTCGTCCAGCAGCACCAGCCGGATGCTGTTTTCGCTCTTTTCGTAGATCTGCAGCAGAGACGCGCAGATGGCCACATAGAAGGGGGCCTGGTTCTCGCCGCCGGAAGAATCGCGGCTGACGCGGGACAGATAGGCCTGCTGACCGGTGACGCGGTTGGTCACCTTGATGTCATAATCCAGATAGGTGCGGTAGTCCACATAGTCTGAAAGCGTGGTGCCGGAGGTGCTGCGGCCCTCCTGCCGGGCGCGGGTGTTCTCGTCCACATCCGCCATGATCTTTTCCATCAGCTCGTCCACCTGGCGCTCGTAGGCCGGGTCGGCGGTGGCGGCAAGGTTGTCCAGCGAGTCGCCCTCGGTCATCTGCTGGTTGCCCTTGTCCACGATCACCTGATAGAAGGCGGCCAGCTGCGGGTCGCGGCTGGGTTCCAGCTCAAAGCGGTACACTTCCTCGCCGTAGGTCAGCTGCTCCATCACCTTGTTCAGCTCCCGGAACTGCCGCCGGGCGTTGAAGATGTCGTCCTTCATGCGGAACAGGATGTCCTTGCGGAAGCGGTCCTTGCAGTCGCGCTGGGCCTGTTCCAGGCGGGCGGCATAGCGTTCCAGATCAATGCGCACCAGGCTCTCGTGCTGGGCGCGGTACTGTTCCAGCCCGGCAAGGCCCAACGGATAATCGCACACGTACTGCTCGTTGTAGGCTTTTTGGGCCGGTTCCAGCGTACCGGTCAGGTACACGGCCAGGGCATCGTCCAGCTTGGTCTGAGCCTTTTCGGCGGCCTGGGCAGCGGCACGGGGCTTGTCTGCCGGGGCAAGGGCCTGCATCCGGGTGCGGGCCAGCGGCTCCAGCAGCGGGTGCGCCGCAAAGAATTTCTCCGCATCCTCCGCGCTCTGCCGGGCGGCGTCCCCTGCCTTTTTCTGCTCTGCTTCGCAGGAAGCGATTTGCTTTTCGCACACGCGGATGTCGCCGCCTGCCTGCTCTACAGCGGCACGGGCGGCTTCCCAAGCTGCTTCCCGGGTCTCTTCCTCCCGGTACAGCTCCTGCAGCATGGGGTTCTCGCGGCACTCGGCCAGTTTTGCTTCCTGCCGGGCCACAGCGGCCTGGGCGGCATCCTTTGCGGCGCTGGCCTGCCACAAGACGGCCAGCTCCTGCGGGGCGGTGCCGCGCTGGAAGCTCTGATACAGGTTATAGGCCGCTTTCAGGTTCTGCTCGGTCTGGGCGGCGGCGCGGGCGCGCTCGGTGAGGGCTTCCAGCTCTTCGGCCAGCTTGCCGGCACGGGCGCGGCGGGCTTCCAGGCCAATATACCGCTGCGGGGTGCGCAGGCGTTCCAGCCGGAAGGGGTGGTGCCGCAGCAGGTCACGGGTGGCGCTGTCCGGATGCCGTTCCAGCGTATCGGCGGTATCGCAGCAGACGATGCGCCGCAGGATGGTGTCCGCATACTGGGCCGCCAGCGGGTTCTCACTGGTGACCTGGGCCGCCAGACTGTCCGCCGGGGCGGTCTCCGCATGGCGGTTGGCCTTGCGGATGCCCGGGGTGTCCAGCAGGCTGATGGGGCCAACCTTGTCCTTCAGGGCCACAAAGGCGCTCTTGGCGGCCTCGTAATGAGCAGGCGGCACCAGGATATCAAAGCGGCGGTCGCCCAGGCAGGCTTCCACGCAGTCCTGCCAACTCTCGTCCGCCACGGCCAGCAGCTCACAGAAGATCTTGGCGTCCGGCTTCATGCCGCGGCTCTGCAGTTCCGCATTCACGGCATCCCGCACCCGGGTGGCGGCGTCTCCGTGGGGGTACACCCACTTGCCGCCGGTCACGGCGTCCAGCTCGGCCCGCCTGTCGGCCTGCTCCTTCTGCAGGGCAGCCGTGGCCTGCCGGGCCGCAAAATAGGCTTCTTCCAGCGGTTTTTCCTGGGCGGAAAGCCAGTCGGTGAGCTGGGGCAGGGTGTCCGCCGTCAGCTCTGCCAGCTTCCAGCCGGAGGCAAAGCCGCCCCGGCGCAGAGCTGCGAGTAGAGCTTCTGCTTTTGCGGCGGCATGTTCGGCCTGGGCAGCGGTGCGGGCGGCGGCGTCCAGCGCCGTTTTGCGGCGGGCCAGCTCTTCGCTCATGGCATCCAGCGCCCGTCCCTCGCCGCTGGCGCTGGCGGCCCCGTGTGCGGTCAGGTAGGCGCGGCGGGCTTCGGCTTCGGCGTTTTTGGCTTCGGCATAGCGGGCGTTCAGCTGTTCCAGCTGGCGGCGGCCGGCATCCAGATGCTCCTGCCACACATCCTGCTCCCCGCCATCGGCGGCAGCCCGGGCCAGCAGGGCCGCGCCCCGGTTGACCAGCGCTTCGGTCTGCTTTTCGGCGGCTTCACGGCCATCCTTCACGATCTCTTCCAGGGCAGCGGCCCGGGTCTGGGCTTCGGCCAGCACGGCGTGCAGGTTTTCCAGTTCCAGCCGGTCGCCCTGCAAAGCGTCCAGGTCCAGCTCCGGCTGGGGCAGGATGTACTGGTACAGAAACTCCCGGAAGTTGGGGATCTCGTCCATGCTGGTGCCCATCTGGAACACCTCGTTGAACTTTTTGCCCAGCGGGCTGGATGCCCGGCCAATGCCCAGCGCGCGGCAGATGCGGTCCCGGGCTTCGCTGGGGCTGCGGGTGTAGGAAAGACGCCCCACGGCGGGCTTGAAATCCTCTTTGGCGCTGGGTGCCCCGGTGCGCGGGTCAAGGAAGGGCAGCTGCTCCAGCGTGCAGCCGTCCTCCGAGATATACCAGGTCTGGTCGCCGGGGTGCAGCTCCTGCATGGGGCCTTCGGACTCCACACGCACCGCGATGACAAATGGGGTGCGCTTGGCACTGTCGTAAAATTCCGCCCCGATATACGCCACGGTATGCCCCGGGCGGCGGTAGGCATTTTCGCCGCGCTGCTTGGCGTGCACCGACCCCTGCAGGGTGCGGCCGCTCTTTTTATTGCCCAGGGCATTGAAGCTACGGTTGGTGGTCAGGCAGTAGCGGATGGCGTCCAGAATGGTGGTTTTGCCCACAGCGTTCACGCCGATCATATAGGTCAGGCGGGCGCAGTCAAAGGTGACGTTTTCAAAGTTGTGCCAGTTGATGAGTTTCAGGCGTTTCAGTTCGATCATTCTTCTGCCTCCCCCGCTTCCTCGGCGCGTTCATACAGGCCCATTTCGGTGCGGGTGCGCTCGGTTTCTGCGGCGGCATCCGCCAGGTCGGCGTCCGGCAGAGCCAGCAGCACCGTAGGGAACACCTCGATGCGGCTGTCCAGCCCGGTGAGCCGCCCCACGGGCCGGGCCAGATTGTACCGGCGCAGGGTGCGCATGAGCCGTTCCAGGGTCTGCTGGTCCAGTTTGCGGGGCAGGTTCATCTTCTGCAGCTCGGTCTGCACCTCTTCCACCGTTACCAGCACCTGATCTGCGCTGGCGGCAAGGCTCTCCCGCTTTTGCAGGTAGAGCAGGCGCAGCACCAGCAGCAGGATGCTCTCGTATTTCAGCAGCCGGGCCTG
>CAKTGS010000056.1 GCA_934561485.1 uncultured Faecalibacterium sp. | reverse complement strand
CGGGCGTTTGTATAGGCTTTTTTGAGAAACTCCGAACTTTCTTGCCATTTTGTTACCTGAAATGTGGTCTGTGCAACTGCAAAAATGGTTTTTGAGGGGTCCGAAGGGCCTTTCCAGGCCTTCAGCTCCTCCAAATTGGCAAAAACGAACACTTCGCCGCGGGTGTGCCCCACGATGCCCTGCACCTCCGGGTGGGTCTTATCGCCCGCCACCAGCAGTACGGCGTTCTCTTTTTCAGCCCGTTCCGCAATGTGCTGGATCTTCTGCACAAAGGGGCAGGTAGCATCGTGATACATCACCCCTTGGGCCTCCAGTGCATCGTACACGGTGCGGGGCACGCCGTGGCTGCGGATGACCACCTCGTAGCCGGCAGGCACATCGGCGATGGTATCGGCCACAAGGGCACCTTTTTTCTGCATATCTTCCACAGCCTGGGGGTTGTGGATGAGCGGGCCGAGGGTGGCCACTTTGTGCCCCTCGTTCAGCAGGCCGTAGGTCAGCTCCACTGCACGGTTGACGCCAAAGCAGAAACCCGCCGTTTTGGCAACTTTGATCTCCATGTTATTCTCCCATCTTCTCCCATGCATCCAACAGGGCCTGTTTGTTGGCACGCAGTTTTTTGGTGTCGCGGCGGCCCTCCATGGCAAACTGTGCGGCAGGCATCGGCTCACCGTAGATCACCCGCACTTTGCAGAACAGGTGCATTTTTCCGTCCGGCGTGTCGTACAGGATGCGGCAGGGCACCACGTCCACCCCCGCACCGGCCGCCACAACGAACAGCCCGCTTTTGGGCGGCAGCAGTTTTCCTTCTTTTTCCCGGGTGCCTTCCGGAAAGATCAGCAGGGTCTTGCCGTTTTTGCAGGCTTCCACGGTCTGCTCAATGGCAGCCACCTCATCCCGGGTGCCGCGCACGCACAGCGCGCCGCAGCAGCGGAAGAACCAGGTCAGCGCCGCATTGATCTCGAACAGCTCCTTTTTGGCAAACACGATCATGCGCCTGCCCCACCGGGTGACCACAACGAACACCGGGTCGATGGCAGACACATGGGTGGGCGCGATGATGCAGCCTTTGGTCTGCACCTTTTTCAGGTTCTCGCGCCCTTCCACATGGATGCGGAAGCCGATGTGCCACAGCAGCCATGCAAAGGGCAGCAGAATATAATATAGTACCATTTTCTATTCCTGTCCTGTTTGTTTTATCCGCCGATCTTTTGCAGATCGACTCAGCGCAAAAGCCTTCACCCCTTGGGGGGAAGGTGGCGCGCAGCGCCGGATGAGGGGTAATTTCTCGTAAGCTGCTGCTTACCCGCGCCCTCATCAGTCACCTGCGGTGACAGCCGTTCCCCTCTTTGTCACCTTCGGTGACATTTCTCCCCGGCGCGGGGAGAATCTGTCCCGTCCGGGGGAAGCCTTCATTCGGAAACCTGATTTCTATGGGCAATGATCTGCTTCATGGCGGCAAGGCTCTGCTCAAAGTCCAGCTCCGAAGTGTCCAGCCGCACAGCATCGTCTGCCTGCTTCAGCGGGGCGGCAGCGCGGTGGGTATCCTGGTAGTCGCGCTGCTTCACATCGGCCAACACTTCCTCGTAGGGAGTGTTGACGCCTTTTTCCTGATATTCCTTCCAGCGGCGGGTGGCGCGGGCTTCCGGCGTGGCCGTGAGAAAGATCTTTACCGTGGCTTCCGGCAGCACCACCGTACCGATGTCGCGGCCGTCCATGAGCACGTCCTGCTTCCGGGCCATGTCGCGCTGCATCTCCAGCAGGAAGGCGCGCACCGCCGGGTTGGCCCCCACGGCAGAGGCCGCCATGCCCACCTGCTCGGTGCGGATGGCACTGCTCACATCCTCTTCCTTTAAATAGATGTGCTGTTCGCCGTCAATGAAGGCAAAATGCAGCTCGATTTCCGGCAGCAGGGCGTTGACCGCTTCGTTGTCTGCAGGGTCCTTGCCGGCCCGCAGGGCATACAGGCCAATGGTGCGGAACATGGCACCGGTGTCTACATAGATATAGCCCAGCTCTGCCGCCAGGCGGCGTGCCAGAGAGGATTTGCCTGCGCCTGCAGGCCCGTCAATTGCAACAGATACCATTTTGAAATTCTCCTTTATATAGTTCAACGATTTAGAATGGCCTCCGCATTCGCTCGGCCGTCTTCAGCGGAAAATTATTTTAATATTTTTGTGTTTGTCGCGCTCTGCGGAGCGCTCCAAACACATTTTCACCGGAGGGGGTCGTAACGGAGAACTGCATTGCTGCCCGGGACAGCAGGCGGGGAGTTTCTCTGAGGACCGTCCGCTGGGGTGGGACCCTGTTGCCCGTAGGGCAATAGGGCGGGCGATGGAATGGCCTGCAACAACGGCGACCGCCGCCAGTGGCGGAAACAGGGAACCGTTGTTGGGGCCGCGGCCAGCAAGATGCGAGCGACAGCGAAGCAGATGCTGGGTGCCGCAACCCGTACTCGTGTCCGAGGAGAAAGCTACCGGCTTGCTGGCCCCTCACAAGTTATTCGCAAACGCCTGTGCGGTGCAGAAGGCGATCTGCAGGTTGTAGCCGCCGGTGTAGGCATCCACGTCCAGCACCTCGCCCGCAAAATACAGGCCCAATGCCTTTTTGCTCTGCATGGTTTTGGGGTCCACTTCCCGCACCGAGACACCGCCGCTGGTGATCACCGCATGGGCCAGGTCGCCCCGGGCATCAATGGATACCCGCCAGTGCTTCATGAGCTGCACCAGTTCCCGCTTCTGCTCCCGGGTGATCTGATTGGCCTTGGTGGCCGGGTCGATGCCCCAGCGGGCCACCATGACCGGCTGCATACTGGCGGGCAGCAGCTTGACCAGTGCGCCCTGTGCTGCGTGGTTTGCCAGCAGCGCAAAATCCCGGGTGATGCGGTCGTACAGCTGCTCCTCGCTGAGGGCGGGTTTGAGGTCGATCTCCGCGTAATAGGTGTGCCTCTTCATATCGCCCAGGTGGCTGGACGCACTCAGGGTCAGCGGACCGCTGATGCCAAAGTGGGTAAACAGCATTTCACCCTGTTCGTCAAAGATCGCTTTGCCGTCCTCAAACAGGGTCAGGGTGACGTTTTTCAGAGCCAAACCCATCATCTTTTTGCAGTCGCCGTCATGGCTCACCAGGCTCACCAGACTGGGCACCGGCTCCACCAGGGTGTGCCCGGCCTGCCGGGCCAGCTTGTAGCCATCTCCGGTAGAGCCGGTGGTGGGGTAGCTCACGCCGCCGGTGGCCACCAGCACTGCATCCGCCCGGTATTCCCGGCCCGAGCTGCCCCGCACGCCGATGCAGCGCAGGGCCGGGCCAGCCTTTTTCTTTTTGGGGTGGCGCGGATTTTCCGGTGCAGCCGGGGCCGCTTCCGGTTCCGGTGCCACCTCTTCCAGAATCAGCTTCCCGGCACCATCGTGCACAATCTCCGCATCCTGCGCATAGCGCAGCAGCGCCTGCCGGATCTCCTCCGCCTTGTCCGACACCGGAAACACCCGGCGGCCCCGCTCCACCTTCAGCTCCACGCCAAGGCTCTCGAACAACTCCATGGTTTTTGCAGGCGGGAAAGCCCCCAGCGAGGAATACAAAAACCGCGGATTGGTGCGCACATGGCGCAGAAACTCCTCCGCCGGGCAGTCGTTGGTCACATTGCAGCGGCCTTTGCCGGTGACAAGGATCTTCTGCCCCGGTTTTTCCATGTGCTCCAGCACCGTTACCCGGTGCCCCTGCCGGACGGCCGCGCCCGCAGCCATCAGGCCTGCCGCACCGCCGCCCACGATCAAAACCTTTGCCATCTGTCATCCTCCCCAAAGTGCCTGCTTATTCGAGTATATCATAGCAGAATCCCGCCGTAAAAGCAATGCAGGGCCGTGAAAAGACCTGTATTTTCCATGCAAAGATGCTTTGGAAACCTGCTTGACAAACCGACATTGCCGGTGTATCTTATTTACAGACCGTCAGTTTGTAAAAGGAGGTTTTGCCTGTGCCGCGCAACAAATACCCGGAACAGACCGTGGAAAAAATTCTGGATGCTGCCGCAGAGCTGTTTACCCGGAAAGGATATCAGAACACCACCCTGCAGGACATCATAGATGCCACAAAGCTCTCCAAAGGGGCCGTGTACCATCATTTCCGTTCCAAAGAAGAAATTGCGCAGAAAGTAGGCGACCACCTTGGAGCACAGATGTGGGAGCCGCTGCACAGCATCCGGGACAATGCACAGCTGACCGGGTCAGAAAAACTGCAGGCTGTGTTTGCCGCCTCGTTTGCAGGCACACGGCAGCAGCAGATCACCCAAGCTCTGCCGCACCTCACCGATAACCCGCAGTTCCTGGCCCTGGAGTGGAACAACATTGAAACGCACCTTGCGCCGGAATGCATCGCCCCCATGATCCGGCAGGGCATGGCAGACGGCAGCATTCACGCTGCCGATGCCAATGCCCTGGCGGAAGCGCTGTTTGTGCTGGCTGATTTGTGGCTTTCGCCCCAGACACGGCCCACCACCCCTGACCAGCAGCGGGCACGCAACGCAGTGTTCCGGCAGATGACCGGTGCCCTGGGGCTGGATCTGCTGCAGGACGACCAGGCCGAGCAGCTGGTGCAGCTGTGCAGTCTGCATCCTTGATATTTCCGGGCGGAGAGGTTCCGCCTTTTTTCAGCGCGTTTTACAGACCATCGGTCTATATAAAAGGAGAGCTCTATGTCCTGCTTTGTCTTTATCGTTCTCGGGCAGATCATTTCGCTGTTTGGCAATGCAGCGCTGCGGTTTGCGCTGCCGCTGGTGCTGCTGCGGCAAAGCGGATCTGCCGCTCTGTACGGAACCGTGACCGCGCTGGCCATGTTCCCTGCCCTGGCCGGAATGCTGGTGGGCGGTGCGCTGGCCGACCGCTGCCGTAAAGCCCGCCTGATGGCCGGGCTGGACCTTGGCACGGCGGCGCTCTGTGCCGGTGCCGCCTTGGCAGTTCATGCTGCCCCGGCGGTGCCGTTTACGCTCCTGGTGCTGGGCTGCCTGTATGCTATCCAGGGGCTTTACCAGCCTGCGGTGCGGGCCAGCCTGCCGCTGATGCTGCCGGACAGTCAATTGGAACGCGGCAATGCAGTCATTCAGCTGGTAGATACCGTGGACGAACTGCTCGGCCCCCTGCTGGGCGGGGTGCTGCTGGCGCGCTGCGGCCTGCGGGGGCTGCTGGGGCTTTGCGCTCTCTGCTTTTTTGGCTCGGCAATGCTGGAGCTGCACATCCGTCTGCCGGAAGATCCGCCCGTCCGTACCACGCTTTCACTGCGCGGCATCGGTTCCGATCTGCAGGAAAGCTTCCGGTTTCTTGCCCGGCAGCCCGCCGTACTGCAGCTTACCGCCACCATGGCCGCTGTGAATCTGCTGGAAATTCCCGCCATCACGCTGGGCGTTCCGGTGCTGGTGGTACAGTACCTGCACCGCTCGGATGCCGCTCTGGGGCTGGCACAAGCAGTGCTCAGCGCAGGCGGGCTTGCGGGCGGACTGCTGGCCGGCACCGTATTTTCCCGCCGCCCGCTGCACAGCGGCACTCCTCTGCTGCTGTTCATCGGCGGTGCCTGTGCAGCGCTGGGCGGGATGCTGCTGCTCCCCACTTTTGCTTACAGCGGCATTCTGGCTTTGGGCTTTGCAGTAATGGCCGCTGCCGTGGTGTTCAACGTGTGGTTTTTTGCCAAACTGCAGCGGGAGATTCCCCAGACACAGCTGGGGCGGGCAACCGCCTGCACCACGGTGCTGGCCTGCCTGACCCAGCCCATCGGGCAGGCTGCCTACGGCGGATTGTTCGAGCATTTTTCCGCCTGCCCTGCCAGGGTGCTGCTGGGGGCCGGGGTGGTTTCGGTCCTCGTGCTTCTGCTGCTGCACCGCCGCAGCACCTGACACGCAAAAAAGAGCCGTCACGCAGGCGGCTCTTTGGGTTTTTCAGCCCAGCAGACGGGCCGGGTCCAGGTAACGCTCCCCTTCTTTGACTTCCAGGTGGATGTGGCTTTCCTCGGCGCATTCGCAGCTGATGCTGCCCGCTTTGCCCAGAATCTGCCCCACCGTCACGGTGTCGCCCGGCTGCACGGCGGCATCTGCCACACCGCACAGCTGCCACTGCCGCCCGGTGCTGTCCTCGATGCACACCACGCCGCCCCAGCGGCCATCCTGCTCGGCGCGGATCACCTCGCCCGCCGCAGGTGCCATCACCGCTGCGTCCTGCTCGCAGGCGTAGTCCACCCCGTTGTGGGTGCGCCAATCGCCCAGAGTTTTGCTGTACACCAGCTCATCACCGCTGTAGGCGTTGAGCACCCGCCCCGGCACCGGCTGCGCGGAGGCAGGCGCGGCTGAGCTGGCGGCAGGTTCGGATTCCGTGCGCAAGGCGGAGGGTTCGGACACCGAACCAGACCCAGACGGCTGCCCAGAAGATGCACTCGGCGCAGGCGATGCACCGGAAGCGGGCTGCGGCACATCCGCCACACTGTTTGCGGCCTCGGTCAAATCCTCCAGGTCCAGCCATAGTTCTTCCTCCTCTGCAACATCCGGTTCCTGCTCCGGGAGCCGGGAATCCGGTGCGGTCAAGTCCGTCCGGTTCTGCTGCAATTCCTCGCGGACGGTGCGCACCGCCCAAACACCTGCTGCCGCAGCGGCCGCCAGGCACGCTGCCAGCACGAGCACAAAGCCCTTGCCCTGCAAAAACTTTCGGATCTGTTCCATTGTTGTTGCTCCCATCTGTTGATCGTATCTCGCGTGCTTCTGGCCTTAGTGTGCGGCAGCCGGACAGATTTTATACAGCGGGCAGCAAAAAACAGGGGCAGCTGCGTGAGCTGCCCCTGCCGGTGTGCAAAAAACTTATTTGGTGCCGTAGATACGGTCGCCTGCATCGCCCAGGCCGGGCACGATGTAGCCGTTCTCGTTCAGGTGGTCGTCCTGTGCGCCGAGGTAGATGTCCACATCGGGGTGTGCCTCGTGCAGGGCCTTGATGCCTTCCGGCGCAGCGATCAAGCCAATGAACTTGATGCGCTTTGCGCCGTGCTTTTTGATCTGGGTAATGGCGTCAATGGCGCTGCCGCCGGTGGCCAGCATGGGGTCCAGCACCAGCACATCGCGCTCAGCGATATCCTGGGGCAGCTTGCAGAAGTATTCCACGGGCTGCAGGGTCTCCTCATCGCGGTACAGGCCGATGAAGCCGACCTTTGCGGCGGGCAGCAGGGTCAGCATGCCGTCCAGCATACCCATACCGGCACGCAGGATGGGCACCAGGGCCAGCTTGCGGCCTGCCAGCACCTTGGTTTTTGCCATGGTGATGGGCGTTTCGATCTCAACTTCTTCCAGCGGCAGGTCGCGGGTAGCTTCGTAGCACAGCAGGGTTGCGATCTCGCCAACGAGGTCACGGAACTCCTTGGTGCCGGTCTGCTTGTTGCGCAGAATGCTCAGCTTGTGCTGCAGCAGCGGATGCTCAACGATCATCGGGGTCATAAAAACACGCTCCTTATTTTAAATAGAACATTCTATCGGATCCAAAATTACGATTTAAAATGGCTGCGCGTGCGCTTCGCCATCGTCAGCGATTCTCCAGCGCGGTCAGCTTATCAATGCGGCGCTGATGGCGGCCGCCCTCAAACGCCGTATTCAGGAAAATGTCCACCAGCTGGCAGGCCAGGCCGGGGCCGACCACGCGGCCGCCCATGCACAGGGCATTGGCATCGTTGTGGCGACGGGTGTACTCGCAGCTGAAGCTGTCGGAGCAGCAGCAGGCGCGGATGCCCTTGACCTTGTTGGCCGCCATGCTGATGCCCACACCGGTGCCGCAGAACAGCAGTGCTTTTTCGCACTGGCCGCTCACCACGGCATCGCAGGCGGGCACAGCCATATCCGGGTAGTCCACGCTGTCGGTGCTGTGGGTGCCAAAGTCGATGTACTCCAGGCCCAGCTCGTCCAGATGAGCCTTGACAGCTTCTTTCAGTTCAAATCCGCCATGGTCGGCGGCCAATGCGATCGGTTTTGCCATGAAAACGGTCCTTTCCCTGTATCAGACAGGCTTTGTTTCGTTGTGTGCGGCAGCGGCTTCGGCGGCAAGGCGCTCGGCGCGCTCCCGCTCGGCCTGGCTCAGGCGGTGGTAGTCCGGCAGAAGCGCTTCCGGCAGAACCGCCTGCCCGGCTTCGGCCATCTGCTTGGCCACCAGTGCCACGGCGGCGGCACGGCCGCCCCGCAATGCAGGCGGCGTTTGCAGCACGCCCGGCACACTGCCGTATTTATTATAGCACAGAGAAGCCCCATCACCAACAAAAAACAGGGGCTTTTTGCAATTTTCTACAAATTCCGCCAGGTCTGCCACCGCGCGGGCGTCATCGTCCAGCAGACGGGCGTGGCCGGCCAGGTCAAAGGCCGCACTGTACACCTGGGCACGGCGGGCGTCCAGCGCACAGAGCACCGTGCCCTCGCCGGTGTGGGCGGCAGCCAGCGCTTCCAGGGTGGACACCGGGGCGCACAGCGTCTCCCGGGGGAAAGCCAGCCCCTTGACGGCGGCCAGCCCAATGCGCAGGCCGGTAAAGCTGCCGGGGCCTGCATTGACGCCGTACAGGTCAATGTCTGCGCAGGTCATGCCGCACATCTTCAGGCAGGTGTCGATCATGGGCATCAGGGTCTCGCTGTGGGTCATGCCCGCATCCAGATACACTTCGTACAGCAGGCGGTCATCCTGCAGCAGAGCCACACCGGCAGTCTTGCCGGCGGTATCCACGGCTAAAATGTTCATACGCTGACCCCCTCGATGGTGATTTTGCGGGTGTTCTCGTCCATCCGTTCGATGTGGACCTTGATCGGATTTTCCAGCGCCAGCAGATCCGCAAAGTTCTCGCTCCACTCGGCGGCCACAATGGCCCCCTGATCCAGATAATCGTAAAAGCCTGCCGCACACAGATCGTTCTCGGTGGAGATGCGGTACAGGTCAAAATGCGCCAGCGGACGCGGCCCGCGGTAGTAGTTCACAATGGCAAAGGTGGGGCTGGACACCGGGTCGGTGCAGCCCAGGCCTTCGGCCAGGCCCTCGGTAAAGGCCGTTTTGCCCGCGCCCAGCCCGCCGGTGAAGGCAATGAGCGCACCCGGGGCCAGCACGGCAGCCATGCGTTTGCCCAGCGCCACAGTCTCGGCGCGGGAATGGGTGATGTATTCCGACATGAAGTTACCTCATTGTTCCAAAAAAGGGATGGCAGCACTCTGCCATCCCTTAGTATAGTATACTTTTTGCAAAAGCGCAATGCCAAGCTTTGCTCAGGCATGGAAATCAATTTTCCGAATGAAGGCTTTCCCCGGAAGGGGTGAAGACTTTCGCTTTGGGTCAAGCTGCAAAAATTGATTTCCATGTTGCTCAGGCGGCCTGCTGCAGCTCTGCCGTTTCCAATGCAGGCAGCTTTGCGTTCTGCTGGCCGCAGATGATCGGGTAGGACGCCACCGCATGGGGCCTGCGGCCGCCCTGCGCGTTGTACCACACAATGTCATCGCTGCCGTACAGGTCCAGACCAAAATCCACGGCCTGCTGCACAGTGTCGCCTTCCAGCATCCGGTTCACGGTGGCCCACAGCATACTGCGGGAGTACACCGAATACACGTTGTTCACATAGCCCACCACAGCAGAGGCCCCGCCGGCCAGCAGCGCTTCGGCAATGGAAGTGTTCACGTGGCCGCTCCTGCCGTAGAACTCGCAGGTCTCCGAAATCACCACCGTGCCGTTCAGCGAGCCGCTGCGGTAAGCCGCTGCAAAAAAGGACGGGGTGACCGCATAGGCACCGTTCACCTTGATCACCCGGTGGTTCAGCAGTTCCATGCCGTAACGCAGGTCATTCCAGAAGGTGGACTGCTCGGTGAGCAGCAGGATCGGCTCGGTGGTCTGATGTTTCCGCAGCCAGCCGTATTCATAGGTATAATACGCGCCGTGGGTGCTCAGCACGCACAGGTCGTAATCACCCATGTGCCGCAGGTCCGACACCGTTACCGTGGTGTCCAGTTTGGTGTCCAGCCCCACCGAAGTCCAGTAGCTCTGCATATAGGCATAGTTGGGGTAGCGGGTGCTGTTTACCGTGTTGTCAAAGGCATAATAGAGTACAGCGGTGCCGTACCTGCCGTTTTCGGCCTCCTGCACCACCGGCTGTGCCAGCTGCAGGTCTGCGGCGGTGTTTTCCTCCTCCGGGTCCTGCAGCAGGATACCACCCAAGGCCCCGCAGGTGTAGGCAAAGCTCACCATCCCGTTTTCTTCGTCCGTATAGATCGAGCCTTTCTGCACCAGGCCCTGCTGCACCAGCGTTTCCAGCTGCGCACGGGCAGCGGCGGCGCGCCCGTCCGCTGAAAGCGCTGCAAAGTCCGCACTTTCGGTCAGGGTGGTGACCGCTGCATCCGCCTGCTGCATCTGCTTTGCCTGGGCGGCGGTCAGGCTCTGCACTGTTTCCGCTGCAGGCTCCTGGGCGGCATAGGCCGCCGTAGGAAATGCAATGGTAAACACCAGTACCGCCGCACACAAGGTGCAGAGGAACCGGCGCATCCGTTTGGTTTCTTTCATAACTTTTCCATCCTCCGGGTGCACTCCGTGTGCCGGTGTGCGCTCTGCCTGCGGCAGGACGAATTCCCGGGTCTGCCCGGCCCTGCCCTGGCTTTCATTGTAGATGCTGCCCCGGGCTTTGTCAAGCTTCCCGCCCGGATTTTACAAAGCCGTCACACCCGGCCGATTGCAATGCACCGGCAGACCGTGTATAATAAGGATAAACTGGCGCGGTATTGTCGCTGCAGCGGCAGTTCCCGTGTTCAATTGCTAGAAAGGCGGTGCTTTTTTGGAAAGCATTCGACAATATTTCAAACGCACAGATAAGATCTACCTGCTGCTGTGCATCTTCAGCAGCGCCATGGCGGTGGTGGCCCTGGCCTCCTGGGCTTCCAAGCAGGGCAGCGGCTTTGCCACCGATGATGTGACCGGTGCCATTACCGGCATTGGCGACTACCGCCGGGCACTGGTGCAGGCCGGTGCCGCAGGCATTGGCATCTGCATTGCGCTGCTGCTCTCCTGCATCGACTACCGCAGCCTGGTCAAGGTGTGGCCGGTGCACGTAGTGCTCACCTGGGGTCTGGTGCTGCCCACCCTGTTCATCCGCAATGTGACCATTGGCCCGCTGACCATCGGCTACAACGCCGGCGACACCGACAACTATTCCTGGTATAAGCTGGGCGGCTTTACCTTCCAGCCCACTGAACTGGCAAAGATCAGCTTTATTCTGACCTTTGCCATGCACCTGAACAATGTGCGCAGCCGCATCAACGAACCAAAAGAGCTGGCAAAGCTGCTGCTGCACCTGGCAGCCC
The DNA here is from genome assembly GCA_934561485.1 of uncultured Faecalibacterium sp. GTDB lineage: Bacteria > Bacillota > Clostridia > Oscillospirales > Ruminococcaceae > Faecalibacterium. Next base: position 1,454 of record CAKTGS010000056.1, on the reverse strand, counting down.
CCATCCTGATCATTCACATTCAGGGCGATGACGGCACCGCCATCATCTACGCCATCATCGGCTGCTGCATGATGTTTTCCGCCGGGCTGAGCTGGAAATACATCCTCTCGGCGGTGGCGGCACTGGGTGCCGCACTGGCCGTAGCCTTTACCTTTTTCAGCGATAAGATCGGCAAGGGCTACCAGTGGTACCGCATCCTGGCCGTGATCGACCCCGAAAACACCACCGGCTGGGCACCCAGCGAAACCGTGTGGAAAAACATCATCTACCAGCAGCAGCGCGGCGAAATCGCGCTTGGCTCCGGCGGCATCTTTGGCAACGGGCTGTTCAGCGGGCGGTACTACAGCGTACCCAACGCCCACAACGACTTTATCCTGAGCTGGATCGGCAACGCCGCCGGGTTTGCGGGCTGCTGCGTGGTGCTGGGGGTGCTGTTTGCCCTGGTGGTCAAAACCTTTCTCACCGGTGCCCGCAGTGAGGATCTGCTGGGCAGCTACATCTGTGCCGGCATCGGCGGTGCCCTGATGGCGCAGATCGCCGTGAACGTGGGCATGAACCTGCGCCTGCTGCCGGTGATCGGCGTTACCCTGCCCTTCTACTCGGCAGGCGGCAGCTCGGTGCTGATGCTGTACATCTGCGTGGGCCTTGTGCTCTCGGTGTACAGCCACAACACCAAGAGCCTGTTCGGTTAAAAAACAGCAAAAAGCCCGTCACGCAGATGCATGACGGGCTTTTTTAGTTCTGATGCTTTAACTGCAGTGCAGAAGCTTTTACTTCAGCACAGCGCCCAGGTTTGCACTGGTGACCATGCGGGCATAGCGGCTCAGCCAACCGGTCTTGATGTTGGGTTCCGGAGCCACGTACTTGGCCTTGCGCTCGGCCAGCACTTCATCGCTGACTTCCAGCGTGATCTTGGCATTGGGAATATCAATGTTGATGATATCCCCCTCTTCCACCAGGCCGATGGGGCCGCCGGAAGCAGCTTCCGGGCTGACATGGCCGATGGCCGCGCCGCGGGAAGCGCCGGAGAAGCGGCCATCGGTGATCAGGGCCACGGTCTTGTCCAGCTTCATGCCAGCCAGAGCGGAGGTGGGGTTCAGCATCTCGCGCATACCGGGGCCGCCCTTGGGGCCTTCGTAGCGGATGACCACCACATCGCCCGGGACGATCTGACCGGCGTAGATGGCAGCAATGGCTTCTTCCTCGCTGTTGAACACGCGGGCCGGGCCGGAGTGCTGCTGCATCTCCGGGGCGACAGCGCTGCGCTTGACCACGCAGCCGTCCGGTGCAATGTTGCCCCACAGGATCTGCAGGCCACCGGTCTGGGAGTAGGGGTTGTCGATGGGACGGATGGCCTTCTCGTTCAGGATGTGGGCACCCTTGATGTTCTCGCCCAGGGTCTTGCCGGTGACGGTGGGCACATCCAGATCCAGCAGGCCCTTCTTGGCCAGCTC
>CAKTGS010000055.1 GCA_934561485.1 uncultured Faecalibacterium sp. | reverse complement strand
TCCACTTTTTGCTGAAAGAGCGTATCGAAACCGTTCTTTTGGAGCAGCAGAAAAAGCTTTTTTGAGAATAGGATAGGAAAAGCCGTCTGTAGGCTGCCAAAGCATCATTGGCGGCCATGCGGACGGCTTTTGCGTTTGTGTGTATTATACCCCTTCAGACAAGGATATAAAGGGGTATAATGAAGAATTCTTTTGACCGGAGAAAAATTGCCATACCTCACATGCGAAGCATAGATGGAAAATCGGAACCAAGGTTTTCCACCAGATGGCAAAAGCACTTCTGACTGATGGTCTTCTGTCCGTTTTCCCAGCAGCGGATGCTTGTCCGGCTGACCTTTGCGTGGTCGGCAAGCTGCTGACGGTTCCAGCCTTTTGTCTCCCGGTATCTGCGGAGGAAGGCTCCTCCGCCCCGGTGCAGAAACAGGGCGTAGTCATCCAGAAGGTCTTTGACCGGGATGGAATAGAAGGCAGCCAGCTTGTCCGCAAGTTCGGGCGTGAAGCTGCGGTGAAATGCGCCGCTTTCAAGGTCCTGGTAGAGCCATTCTTCCATGCCGACCATGGCGGCAACGTCTTTCTGCAGCAGACCAAGGCTGTAGCGGTACCAGCGCATACGGTCGGATGGATTGGTGATTTCGGAGTAGGAATGGTACATATGGAAGAACTCCTGTGCTTCCGAAGTGGTGTGCGGCCCGGCAAGCGGCACCTGCAGGATGTAGAGAGGGGTTAGACCACGACCCTCACATGATACCCTCTGAAGCAGAAAAAAGGAACCGCTCTCTCGGCTCCAAAAAATCCATTTTGATGTAGATGCGTTATTGTGTGAAAGAGGTGGATTCTCTTTTCCATCCCAAAGTGCGCTGGGGAGAGGATAGCATTTTCAATGCACCGGCTGGCATAGGTGGAAAAGCGTGCCCTGCGGGTGGCATCAAAGGTGTCTACGGCCTTTATCAGGCCAATGGTGCCAATGGAAACCAAATCCTCCTGGTCTCCGGGCACAGCGTAATATTTTTTAACGATGTGCGCCACCAGCCGCAGATTGTGCCGGATGAGCCTTTCCCGTGCGGCGGCATCCCCGGTCCGCAGCGCAGCAAAGGCGGCTGCTTCTTCCCAGGCTGTGAGTGGGCGCGGGAAACTGCCGCTTTCCAGGTGGAGCGCCAGGAACAGAAACTTTGTGGCGAAAAATTGCAGCAGGGTCAGCAGCATACCGGCATCCTCCGTTCTTTGCAGCGTACAAAATGCGTCACTGCAAATGTATGCGCAAGGGCCTGGACGTTATCCGATGAAAGCAGGAAATGGATGCAGGGATTTTTTAATGTTTTTTCTTGCAGGCCTGAAAGAGAATTTTATGGTGCATCACTTTTCATAAAATGACATTAGAAAAGCAGAAACATGATTCTGAAGGAGGACAAAACCATGGCAAACGGTGATTACGGCTATTTCGGCAAAGGGGATACGGGCTATGCCCAGTACATGACGGCGTTCAACCGCAACTTTGGCGGCTCGTCCGGCGGCGGTGGAAACCACAACCATGGCGGTGGCGGCGTTCTGGGTATCGGAAGTGATTGCCTGCGCATACAGTTTATGGGCAACGAAGAAAGAACTGCGGAACAAAGTGAAATAACAAAAAAACGGGCTGAACGCTGGGGATCCCAACATTCAGCCCGTTTTCTATTTGTCGATCAGTTTGCCTGTGCAGGAACGACCACGTTCACCGGCAGGACGTAAACGCCGTCTGCGGTGTAGTAGGTGATCTGGGTAATGGTCTTGCCGATCATCGAAGCTAGGGGATATTCATGACAACATAGGTGGAGGAAAGGCAGTTTTCCTCTTCCACATCCTGCGCAGCGAAGGCCGGAACCGATACGGCACACACCATCATAGCAGCAGCCAGAATACCCGCGAACATTTTTTCAATCTCATGGTAACACACCTCATCAAATGAAATTTTCAAGGTAGTTGCCGCTAACATTGTACGCTAAAAGAAAAGCCGGGGTGGACTTCGATCAGCTGGTTAGAAAAAGCTAACGAATGGCTTTAAGATCCCATGGTTGGGTAAAATTGTCAAGACAAGTTGTGAAGAATAACTTGATGGATCGAAATTACAGTTTGACTTCACAATAGTCAAAGAAAAAGAGCAATAAAATGACCATCGAAGAGCGCGCGGCGCAGACTGCCGAATGGAAAGCAACCGGTCAGTACAGCGGTACACAGGGAGTGCCGCGTCCGGCATTTTTAATAAAGAACGATAATACGACTGAATCCTGAAAAGATTGCATGAGATTTTATCAAAGTATTATTCTTTTGTGAATTTTAGCACTCTTTGATTGACAGTGCTAAGAACGTGTGGTATAACATAGGCGCAGTCAGGAGAGAGGGCAAAGAAGAGAGCCGGAAGGCTCCCGGAAAGGCCTGTGCTCCTGATGCACATCATAAATTTTTACCCGACCCGAACGCCGGGATTGGAGGAATGATTTATGTTTATGCCTGCTGTTTTCCATGAGAATCTGTTCGATGATCTCTTTGATCCGTTCTGGAACGATGGTGCGCTGGAGCGTGCGATGAACCGTGAAGAGCGTGAGACCTTCGGCAAGCGCGGTGCAAACATGATGAAGACCGATGTGAAGCAGACTGCCGATGGCAACTATGATGTTGCTGTTGACCTGCCCGGCTGCAAGAAGGAAGACGTTCAGATGGAACTGAACGATGGCTACCTGACCATTCAGGCTGTCCGCAGCCACAGCAATGACGAGAAGGACAAAGAGGGCCGCTACCTGCGCCGCGAGACCTTCTCCGGCACCTGCGCCCGCAGCTTCTATGTGGGTGATGCCGTGAAGAAGGAGGACATTCACGCAAAGTTCGAGGATGGCATCCTGCACATCACGCTGCCCGCACCTCAGCAGCAGAAGGCTCTGCCTGAGAACCCCAACCTCATTGAAATTGAATAACTGTTTTGCATCGGTGTGAGGAATACCGGTGCCCAGTGTATAACGCAAGCCCCCGGAGAGCTGCCAAAAGGCTCTCCGGGGGCTTTTTGTGTCCCGGCATGAAAGATGAACTGCGCTGTCTGATGGTAAAAAGCGGCTATTCCGAAAAAATTGTAAAACGGAGGCCTTCGAACCTTTTTCCACTTAGAAAGAGATTCGGAGGCCTTATTGAGTAAAGCAGATTATTTTCGACTGGTCAGTTGGTTGAGCAGCATCACGGCCAGAACAATGACGCTGATGACGAGAAGAATGCCGACCATACCGATGAGCATTATGGGCAGCGTGGTCATCCACGAAGAAAGATGAAGCATAAGTGTACCTCCGTTAAGCCATCAGGGTCAGGATCAGGCCGCCAGCAATGACGGATGCGATCTGCCCCGAAACATTGACGCTGATGGAGTACATCAGCAGGAAATTCTGGTTGTCCTCTTCCAGCCCCATCTTGTTAACGACACGCCCGCTCATGGGAAAGGCGGAGATGCCGGCTGCACCGATCATCGGGTTCAGCTTTTTGCCTTCGGGCAGGAACAGGTTCAGCAGCTTTGCAAACAGCACGCCGCCCGCCGTATCAAAGACGAAGGCCACCAGCCCCAGTGCAAGGATGAGCAGGGTGTCGGGCCGGACGAACTTGTCGGCGGTCATCTGCCCGGCTACGGTCAGACCCAGCACAATGGTGATGAGGTTCGCCAGCACATTCTGTGCCGTTTCACTCAGGGCGTTCAGCACGCCGCATTCCCGCAGCAAGTTGCCGAACATCAGGAAACCCACCAGCGCAACGCTGGCAGGGGCAACCATCCCAGCAATGATGGTCACCACAATGGGGAATAGAATTTTAGTCAGCTGGCTGACACTGCCTTTCTCGTAGGGCATCCGGATGCGGCGTTCCTTCCGGGTGGTCAGTAGTTTGATGACCGGCGGCTGCACAATGGGAACCAGTGCCATGTAACTATATGCGGCCACCATGATGGCACCGAGGTACTGGGAGTTGAGGGTGTTGGCCACAAAAATGGCGGTGGGGCCGTCCGCTGCGCCGATGACGGCAATGGAAGCGGCGTCTTTCAGCTCAAAGAAGAAGCCTGCCAGAAACAGGGTGAAGAAGACGCCGAACTGAGCGGCAGCACCAAAGAGCATGAGCCACGGCTTTTCCAGCAGGGGGCCAAAGTCGATCATAGCACCGATGCCGATGAAAAGCAGCAGGGGAAACAGTTCGTTGGACATGCCCGCATCAAACAAGGCGGAAATCGGGCCGACAGTATCCCCCTGAGTGATGGCTCCGGACAGCGGCAGGTTGACCAGAATGGCCCCGAAGCCCATGGGCAGCAGCAGGCTCGGCTCCATCTTTTTGGCGATGGCAAGATAGATGAGCAGCGCACCGAGACCCCACATCACCACCATCTGCCACGTCAGGTTTCCAAAATTGGAAAACAGACTTGCGAATGTGTTCAGAAAGTTCATTTTTTCTTACCTCCTTGTGTTCCGGTACGGCGGCAAGAAAAAAAGAGACTTCTGCCACAGTACCTTGTCTGTGACAAAAGTCTCAAGCGAACACATGACATCGGGCATTTCTGCCGTGATGACGCTGCCATGCAGCGGCTTCCCGGCTTGTAAGCTGGAAAGCCGCCCTTTACTCCCTTTCATCAAGATGTATTAAAACAGAATATGCGAAGGCTGTCAAGAAGGACACAGAGATTTTTTCTGAATCTTATCTCAGTCAAAATTCCGGGTGCCATTCATCCCGGATGCCGATGTCGGCGCAGACGATTTTTCCTCACAGCGGTGCAGAAGAATCAGCCACATGCAGGGGCTTAGAACTGTCAAAGGTCACGGTCAGGCCTGCGCGGGCAGCCTGAGCGCGGAAATGCTGGCAGATAGGAAGATGAGCTTCCCCCCCCGGAGAGCAGGAAAACGCTCTCCGGGGGCTTTGTCTGCTTATGCGGTGGGGGAGGTCAGTACAAAAGTCAGTTCGGCAGCGGCGGCACACTGGCCGTCTATATAAGCGGACGCTTTGCCAATGCCTACCGGCCCGTGCTGTTCCACTAACTCACAGTGCAGGGTAAGCACATCACCGGGGGTGACCTGCCTGCGGAAGCGGGCATTTTTGATGCCGCCAAAGAGGGCCAGCTTACCATTGTTTTCGGGCAGGCTCAGTGCTGCCACGGCTCCGGTCTGGGCCAGTGCTTCCAGAATGAGTACACCGGGCATCACCGGCTGGCCGGGAAAGTGCCCGCAGAAAAATTCCTCATTGCGGGAGACGCACTTGCGGCCGATGGCCCACTGGCCCGGCTCGTAGTCCAGAATGCGGTCTACCAGGGCAAAGGGGTAGCGGTGCGGCAGAATGGCTGCGATCTGCTCACTGTTCAGGGCATTTGCGTTTTCGCGCACGGTGCGGGGTTCTGCCATGGGTCAGCCCTCCCATCTGCGCAGGGCGATGCAGGCATTGTGCCCGCCAAAGCCCAGGCTGTTGCTCAGGGCGTAGGTCATAGTCTGCGGGCGGCCTGTGTTCGGCACATAGTCCAGATCGCATTCCGGGTCCGGCTGTTCATAGTGGATGGTGGGTGGGGCAAACTGGTCCCGCAGGGCCAGCGCGGTGAAGACGGCCTCGATGCCGCCCGCACCGCCCAGCAGGTGGCCGGTCATGCTCTTGGTGCTCACCACGGTCAGCTGCCGGGCGTGCTGCCCGAACACGGCGTGAATGGCGGCCGTTTCGCAGGCATCATTCATGTGGGTGCCGGTGCCGTGGGCGTTGATGTGGTCCACCTGTTCCGGCGCGATGCCGGCATCGGCCAGCGTCAGCTTCATGCAGTCGATGGCTCCTGCACCGCCGGGGGCCGGAGCGGTGAAGTGGTAGGCATCGCAGTTGGCACCGTAGCCCACCACCTCGGCGTAGATGCGGGCACCCCGGGCCTTGGCATGTTCCAGTTCTTCCAGCACCAGCACACCGCTGCCCTCGCCCATCACAAAGCCGCCGCGCCGGGCATCAAAGGGCAGGCTGGCGGCATCCGGATCGGCGGCGGTGGAAAGGGCTTTCATACTGGTAAAGCCGCCGATGCCCAGGGGGCTGATGCAGCTTTCGGCACCACCGCAGACCATGACCGGCTCGTAACCATCGCGGATGCGGTGGAAGGCATCGCCCACAGCATTGGTGCCGCCTGCACAGGCCGTGACCGGGCAGGTGCACATGCCCTTGAGACCAAAGCGGATCGCGATTTGTGCCGCGGCCATGTTGGCAATGGACATGGGTACAAAATAGGGGCTGACCTTTTCCATGCCCTTCTCTTCGCCGCGGGCATGCTGCTCCTCAATGGTGGGCAGGCCGCCGATGCCGCTGGAAAGAATGACACCGATGTGTTTGCCTTCCGCTTCGGGGTCGATGCCGCTGTCGGCAATGGCTTCGGCGGCGGCAGCCAGGGCCAGCAGGGTAAAGCGGGCCATCTTGCGGGCTTCCTTTTTGTCCACGACCGTTTCCGGGTCAAAGGCTTTTACTTCACCGGCCAGCTTGCACTTGAAATCGGTGGTGTCAAATTGGGTAATGGGGCCAATGCCGCATTTGCCCGCCTTTGCAGCGGCCCAGCTGTCGGCCACGGTATTGCCCAGCGGGTTCACGGTGCCAAGGCCGGTGATCACGACTCTGCGTTTTTCCATGAGAGATTTCTCCTTTTTACATTGCCATGCCGCCGTCTGCACAGAGCACCTGCCCGGTGAGATAGCTGCTTTGTTCTGCGGCAAAAAATGCCACCGCATTTGCCACGTCCTCGGGTTTGCCAGCGCGGCCTGCCGGGATGCCTTTTGCCATTTCGGCACGTACTGCTTCCGGCAGGGCGGCGGTCATATCGGTTTCAATAAAGCCCGGGGCCACGGCGTTCACCGTGATGTTCCGACTGGCCAGCTCCCGGGCAAGACTCTTGGTCAGGCCGATCAGGCCCGCCTTGCTGGCGGCATAGTTGGCCTGGCCCGCATTGCCCCGCAGGGCTACCACGCTGCTCAGGTTGATGATGCGGCCCCAGCGCTGGCGCACCATGCGGCGGGCCGCTTCCTTGCAGCAGAGGAATGCACCTTTCAGGTTCGCGTTCAGCACGGCGTCAAAGTCCGCTTCGGTCATGCGCAGGAGCAGGTTGTCCCGGGTGATGCCTGCGTTGTTTACCAAAATGTCCACCCGGCCAAAGGCGTTTGCGGCTTCTTCAAAGAGCTTTTTGCAGCCCTCGGCGGTGGAAACATCGGCCTGCACCGTTACGGCGTCTGCGCCTTCGGCTTTGCACAGGGCCGCTGTTTCGGCGGCAGCGGCTTCCCCGTGGCAGTAGTTGACCACCACATTGCAGCCTTGTTTGGCAAGTTGTACGCACACGGCGCGGCCAATGCCCCGGCTGCCGCCGGTGACAACGGCGATGCGCGTCAGTTTTTCTTCGCTCATTGTTCTTCCTTCCATGCGGTCAGCACGATGTCCAGTTCAGCCGGTGTTTCCACGGCGGCGCAGGCCACACCGGGCAGAGTCTTTTTTACAAAGCCGGACAGGGCACTGCCCGGGCCGACTTCCAGAATGTGATCCACACCCAGTTCGCCCAGACGGCGCAGGGTATCTTCCATGTAAACGCTGCTCTGCACCTGCTTCACCAGCAGTGCCGGAATGCTGTCCGCCTCGGCCTTTTCGCGGCCCAGGCAGTTGAACAGCACCGGCACACGCATGGTGCCAAAGGTTTCTGTTTCAAACCGCTTGGCAAGGGCATCCCCGGCGGGAGCCATCAATTTGGTGTGGAACGGGCCGCTCACTTTGAGCGGGATGCAGCGGCGTGCACCGGCAGCCTTTGCCAGTTCGGCGGCTTTGTCCACTGCAGCCTTTTCGCCGCCGATCACCAGCTGGCCCGGGCAGTTGTAGTTGCAGATCTGCACACAGCCCAGACCCGAAGCTTCTTCGCAGCAGCGGGCAAGGGCATCCCGGCCAAGGTTCAGCACAGCGGTCATGCCGCAGGCAATGCCCTTGGCCGCATCCGCCATGGCTTGGCCCCGGTAGGCGGCCAGTTCAATGGCCTGCTTGGCCGTGAACACCCCAGCGGCTTCCAGGGCGGAGTATTCGCCGAGGGAAAGCCCGGCCACATAGTCGGGCTTCAGGCCTTTTTCGGCCAGCACGGCGGTCATGCCGCAGGCAAAGGCCACCATGCAGGGCTGGGTGTATTCGGTCTGATTCAGAACGCCGTCCGGGTCGGCAAAACAGACGCGGTGCAGGTCAAAGGCCAGCGCTGCGCTGTCGAAGGCCGCCCGGAAGGCGGGAGATTCCTTGTAAAATTCTTGGCCCATGCCGGGGTGCTGGGCACCCTGACCGGCGTATAAAACGGCAAGTTTCATAGGGTCTGCCTCCATTCGGTCACAAGTTCGTCCATCAGTTCGCGGACGGTGTACATCCGGTCAAGCCTGCCTACATTGGCCCCGCAGAAAAACAGGCCTTCTTCCACATTGCCTTTCACGGCTTCAATGAGGGCGTGAGTAATGCAGTAGGGAACCCTGGCGGGGTCACAGGCTTTCAGGCAGCGGGCGCAGTGTTTGGGCGGAAAGCGTCTGCCCTCTGCCAGCGCCTGCACCAGCGGTGTGTTCAGTGCCCGGCCCGGCATTCCCACCGGGCTATGGATGATGCGCACATCTTCGGGCTGAGCGTTCAGCAGAACATCCTTATAGGCTTGGGATGCATCGCACTCGTAAGTGGGGATAAAGCGGGTGGCAAGCTGTATGCCTGCCGCACCCAGTTTGATAAAGTGGGCCATATCGGCCCCGGTGTACACGCCGCCTGCCACAAATACCGGGATGCTGTGGCCGAACTGTGCTTCATAGGGTTTTACTTCGGCCAGCACTTCGGGCAGAATTTCGTCTAAGGTCTGGCATTTCCCGGCCAGCAGGTCCTCTTCGGCAAAGCCGAGGTGCCCGCCTGCTTTGCAGCCCTCGATCACCACAAAATCAGCGGTACGGCCAAACGCCTTCGCCCAGCGGCGCAGGATCAGCTTTGCCGCCCGGCCGCTGGAAACAATGGGTGCAATGGCAACATCCAGTGTGTTCACAAGGCCGGGCAGTTCCAGCGGAAGCCCCGCGCCGGACACCACTGCATCCACCCCCGCTTCCACAGCGGTGCGGATGGCGGCGGTGTAGTCCTGCGTGGCAACCATGGCATTGATGGCCACCATGCCTGCGCCCTGGGCAATCTGCTTTGCCTTTTGAATTTCAGCGGCCAGGGCGCGGTGGTTGGCGCGCACCGGGTCGCGGGCAAAATCCGGCTCCCGGTAGCCTGCATCGGCGGTGGAAATGCACCCCATGCCGCCGCAGGCGGCCACGGCACCGGCCAGCCCGCCCAGCGAAACGCCCACGCCCATGCCGCCCTGTAAAATGGGCACGGACAGGGCCTTTTTGCCAAGGGTCAGCATTCCTGGGCCAGCGCGGCAATGCGCTGCCTCCCATTGGCCCACAGGTCCTCAAGAATGTCGGCCACCGGGCGCACCTCGTGGAGCATTCCGGCCACCTGACCGGCCATCAGACTGCCGGTGACGGTGTCGCCATCAAACACGGCCCGGCGCAGACTGCCGAGGGTGTATTTTTCCAGTTCCATCTTGTCGGCACCGGCCTTTTCCTGCCGGACATACTCGCGGCTCATGCGGTTTTTCAGCACCCGCACGGGGGAGCCGCCTATGCGGCCGGTGACGATGGTGTCGCTGTCCTTGGCCTTGAGCAGGGCGGCTTTGTAGTTTGCATGGATGGGGCACTCTTCGCTTACCAGCAGGCAGGTGCCCACCTGTACGCCGCAGGCCCCCAAAGCCAGCGCAGCGGCCAGCTGACGGCCATCGGCAATGCCGCCCGCCGCAATGACGGGCACATGCACGGCATCCACTACCTGCGGCACCAGCGCCATGGTGGCCATTTCGCCTACGTGGCCGCCGCTCTCGGTGCCCTCAGCGATGACGGCATCAATGCCCAATGGCTCCAAGTGCTTTGCCAGCACGGCAGCGGCCACCACCGGGATCACCTTGATGCCGGCAGCTTTCCACATGGGAACGTATTTTCCGGGGTTGCCTGCGCCGGTGGTGACCACCTGCACGCCTTCTTCCACCACGATCTGTGCAAACTCATCCGCCTGCGGGTGCATGAGCATGATGTTCACGCCAAAGGGCTTGTCTGTCAGCTGCTTGCAGCGGCGGATGTTTTCGCGCAGGGTGTCGGCATTCATGCCGCCGGCCCCGATGATGCCCAGGGCACCTGCGTTGGAGCAGGCGGCGGCAAACTCGCCGGTGGCAATGTTGGCCATGCCGCCCTGAATGATGGGGTATTTTGTGCCTAGAATTTCGTTCAGTAATTTCATATAACTTTTCCAGTCGGTGGGCCGGGAGTTTCTCTGAGGACTGTCCGCTAAGGTGGGACCCTGTTGCCCGAAGGGCAATCGGGCGGGCGATGGAATGACCCGCAACAACTGCGACTGCGGCCAGTGGCCGAAGCAAGGAGCAGCTGTTGGGGCCGCGGCCAGCAAGCCACAAGTGCCCATTATGGCACGAAGTGGATGCTGGGAGCCGTAACCCGTACTCGTGTCCGAGGAGAAAGCTGCCGGAACGCCGACACACTTACTCTTTGTATTGAAAAATTGCGCCGCCCCAGGTCAGCCCGCCGCCAAAGCCGATGCAGGCCAGCGGCTGGCCGGGTTTCAGCTGCCCGTTCTCGGCCAGCTCGTTCAGAGCCACCGGGATGCTGGCGGCGCTGGTGTTGCCGTGGCGGTCCATGTTTTTGTAGAACTTTGCCGGGTCGGCCTGCAGCGCCCTGACACAGTGGTCAATGATGCGGCTGTTGGCCTGATGGCAGACCACCCACTCCAGATCTTCGAGAGTCAGGTGTGCTTCATCCAGCACAGTGTGCAGGCACTTGGGCAGGGTGTCCACAGCAAAGCGGAACACCGCTTTGCCGTCCATGGTGATGGGCGCGGAACCTGCGCGGTTCGGCCCGCCCGCATGGAGCACATCGCTGCCCTGGGCACCCAACGTCAGGGCAAAGGGCGTATCAGCCAGCCGGAAGATCGCAGCACCGGCCCCATCCCCGAACAGCACGCAGGTAGAGCGGTCAGTGGGGTCCATCAGGCGGGAAAGGGCTTCGCACCCAATAACAAGGGCATACTGTCCGCCCAGGGTCGTCAGCAGACCCCGCGCCACGGCCATGCCGTAGAGAAAGCCGGAACAGGCTGCATTGATGTCCAGCGCGGGCCGGTTTTCCGGCAGGCCCAGCGCCGCCTGCACCTGGCAGGCTACGCTGGGGGTGGCATCCGGAGCAGACAGTGTGGCGCACACGCAGCAGCCAATGTCTGCCGGGGCAAGGCCGCTGCGCTGCAGCGCCTGACGAGCGGCGGCAATGGCCAGCGTGGCGGCGGATTCTTCTTCCGTGCACCAGTGCCGGGTGTGGATGCCGGTGCGGCTGGTGATCCAGGCATCGCTGGTGTCCACCATGCGGCTCAGGTCCTCGTTGGTAACCATCCGGCCGGGCAGTGCACCGCCGGTGGCGAGTAACTGTAACCCACTCATGCGTTCCTCGTTTCTCCGATCTGGCGGTATTTTTTGTAGCGCTGGTCGGCCAGCTGGCGGCCATTCATGCGGCACAGCTCTTTCAGATGCGCCCGCAGGGCGGCGTCCAGCTGCTCAAACAGGGCAGCGTGCCCGCGCTGGGCACCGCCCACCGGCTCCGGAATCACTTCTTCCACAATGCCGTTGTTGTACAAGTCCTGCGCCGTCAGCTTCATCAACTCGCAGGCTTCGCTGCTGCGGGAAGAGTCTTTCCACAGAATGCTGGCAAAGCCCTCGGGGCTGAGCACGGAATAGACCGCATTTTCCAGCATGAGAATGCGGTTTGCCACACCCAGTGCCAGCGCACCGCCGGAAGAACCTTCGCCGGTGACCACAGCGATCACCGGCACCGTCAGGCCGCTCATCTCCATCAGATTGCGGGCAATGGCCTCGCCCTGCCCGCGTTCTTCGGCATCCTTGCCGGGATAAGCGCCCGGTGTGTCGATGAAGGTGATGATGGGGCGGCCAAACTTTTCGGCCTGCTTCATCAGGCGCAGAGCTTTACGGTAGCCTTCCGGCCCGGGCATTCCAAAGTTGCAGGCCAGATTTTCTTCCAGCGTGGAACCCTTGCGGTGGCCGATGACGGTCACCGGCATCCCATGGAACCGCGCCACACCGCCAAGAATGGCGGCATCTTCCTTACACTGGCGGTCGCCGCGCTGCTCAAAGAAATCAGTGAACAGGGCGGAAATGATTTCGTCAATGTGGGGGCGCTCCGGGTGCCGGGCCAGAAAAACCCGGTCCTCGGCGGTCAGCGGGCCGCAGGAACGCAGGATCTCGTCCTCTTCCACGGCCAGCTCGGCCAGTTCGGACGCATGGGCCGTGAGAGCATCCATATCGCCATTGCCCTTCAGCGCCGCAATCTGGGCGTCCAGCGGAGCCAGCTGCTCCAGAATTTCCTTGATCATGCGTGTTTTCCTCCTGTGTGGAGCTGCAAAACCTGGATCAGCGTATCCCGCAGCTGGCTGCGGGGCACCACCTGATCCACAAAGCCGTGTTCCATCTGGAATTCACTGCGCTGGAACCCGGCGGGCAGTTTTTCGCCGATGGTCTGCTCAATGACCCGCGGCCCGGCAAAGCCGATCAGCGCCCCCGGTTCGGCCAGCATGATATCGCCAAGGCTTGCAAAGCTGGCGGTGACGCCGCCGGTGGTGGGGTGGGTGAGCACACTGATGTACAGCCCGCCCTTTGCCGAAAAGCGCTGGATGGCAGCGCTGGTTTTGGCCATCTGCATCAGGCTGAAAATGCCCTCCTGCATGCGGGCACCGCCGCTGGCCGAGAAGATGACCAGCGGCAG
>CAKTGS010000054.1 GCA_934561485.1 uncultured Faecalibacterium sp. | reverse complement strand
CAGATGGTCTACACCACCACCCATCAGGTGCTGGCCGATGGCAACTATGTGCTGGCTGTCAGCGAGGGCACCTATGGCGATGTTCCCACCGCTTACTACGACCTGTGGCGTGTGGAGAACGGCAAGATCGCCGAGCATTGGGATGTGATGGAGACCATCGCCGACCAGTCCACTTGGGCAAACGATAACGGCAAGTTCTGATGGTTACCGGCAGGTAACGATACCACAATCTTGTGCGTACTTCACAAGCCCCGCAAAGCGCATTACAATAAAGCTGTCAAGAAAACAATGTATGGAGGTACATCTCATGAAGAAAGTCGTAGAATTTCTGAACGCAAACCCGGTGCAGTATCTGGCCACCGTAGGCCGCGATGGCAAGGCAAAGTGCCGCCCCTTCATGTTTGCCGGTGAGCTGGACGGCAAGCTGTGGTTCTGCACCAACAACCAGAAGGATGTTTACAAGGACCTGCAGGCAAACCCCAACATCGAGATCTCCGTTTCCAGCCCGGAGTACGCATGGCTCCGTCTGCATGGCAAGGCTGTGTTTGAGAACAACATGGCTGCCAAGGAGATGTGCATCGCAAACCCCATCGTGAAGGGTCAGTACGGCGAGGCTACCAACCCCATCTTTGAGGTGTTCTATCTGGAGGATGCCCACGGCGTTATTGCAGACTTCTCCGGCAACCCTCCCTACGAGTTCTGATCTGAAAAAAACAGCGCAGCAGTCTTCTGAACGGTAAGACTGCTGCGTTTTTATAGAAAGGTTTTGAAAGGCAGGCAAACACCATGAACCAGAGTGAGCGGCGGCAGATCCTTATTCGGGTGCTTTTGAACGAACACCCGGAGTATCAGGGACTGCGGATACCGGCAGACGCAGACGCCCAGCGGCAGCTTCTGCGGGGCTTGCTGAACATCCGTGAACCCCGGTGCAGCAGCCCGGACTTTCTGCAAATGCAGGACGAGTACCTGCAAGAGGAAACCGCCGCAAAGGGCATCACCGATGCGGCTGACCTCGTGCCCCTGCAGCCGGGGCTGTACCTCTGGCAGGGCGACATTACTACGCTCAAGTGCGATGCCATCGTCAATGCCGCAAACAGCGGCATGACCGGCTGCTACTGCCCCAACCACGGCTGCATCGACAACGCCATCCACACCTATGCCGGGGTGCAGCTGCGCCTTGCCTGTGCGGAGATCATGGACAGACAGGGACACCCGGAACCTACCGGGCAGGCGAAAATCACGCCCGCATTTGATCTGCCCTGCCGCTATGTCCTGCACACCGTCGGCCCTATCGTTTCCGGGCCGGTCACAGCGCAGGACAAAGAGCTTCTGGCCTCCTGCTACCGCTCCTGTCTGGAACTGGCAGCAGAAAAGGGGCTGGAAAGCGTAGCTTTCTGCTGCATTTCCACGGGAGAGTTTCATTTTCCAAACCAGCTTGCCGCCGAAATTGCGGTGCAGACCATCAAAGAGTTTCTCAAAAAGCAAACCAGTGTGAATAAGGTGATCTTCAATGTTTTCAAAGATATGGACAAAAAAATCTACGAACGACTGCTCCGGACCAATTGATACCTTGCGGCAGGTCCTGAGCCATGCCGATGCAGTGGTCATTGGTGCAGGTGCAGGGCTTTCTACCTCGGCAGGTTTCACCTATGACGGCGAACGGTTTGAAGAATACTTTTCCGATTTTGCAGCAAAGTATGGCATTCAGGATATGTACTCCGGCGGCTTTTATCCATATTCTTCGCTGGAAGAACACTGGGCTTACTGGAGCCGGTATATCTACATCAACCGCTATATGGATGCCCCCAAACCGGTCTACGATGCCCTTTTGAAGCTGGTACAGAATAAGGACTATTTTGTGCTGACCACCAACGTAGACCACTGTTTCCAGAAAGCAGGCTTTGATAAAAAGCGGTTGTTCTACACGCAGGGGGATTATGGTCTGTTCCAGTGCTCTGAGCCCTGTTGTCAGGAGACCTTTGATAATGAGAAGCTCATCCGGCAGATGGTCGAAGCGCAGGGGTATCAGATCCTGCCGGATGGTTCACTGAGCGCACCGAAGTCCACACCGCTCAAGACAACGATTCCATCGGAGCTTGTGCCCCATTGTCCGCATTGCGGCAGGCCCATGAGCATGAACCTGCGTGCAGACGATACCTTTGTAGAGGACGAAGGATGGCACCGTGCGGCAGAGCGATACAGTGAATTTCTGCGCCGTCACGAGGGGCAGAATATTCTCTTTTTGGAAATTGGCGTTGGCTACAACACCCCGGTCATCATCAAGTATCCGTTCTGGCGGATGACTTCCAAAAATCCAAACGCATTCTACGCCTGCATCAATCAGGGACAGGCCGTTTGCCCGCCGGAGATCGAGCGGCAGGCTGTTTGTATCCATGCAGATATCGGAGCAGTGATAGCGCAATTGGGAGCCGAATGAAGGAAGGCATCTTCCAGTAAAAACCGCTTTACGTATCAATGAAAGCCCCTGCGGGGCGGAACATCCTGGCTTTCCGCCGTTACATAACCGACTGGCATGATCTTCCGGAAAAAGCGAAGGCAGAGCTGTTTGCAAAAATACTAACCTCAGGTTAATAGCTTTTTTCACCGGCCTGTTGTACTCTGTTATCAGAGGAACAACAGGCCGGTTTTTCTGCGCCCGGATGCAGGCTGAAAAAGCAGCGCACCGGGCAGCGGAACGGCGGAAGGAGGATGTTTTTATGACAAAGGAACTCCGGCACACCCCAAAGCTGCGGCTGCTCAGCGCCTTTCTGGCAGCGGCCATGGCCCTGACCATGCTGCCTGCGGCTGCGTTCGCAGAGGATGCGACAGACTACGGACTGACTGTGAATGGAACGAGCGTGACCTCGGCCAACGCAACGGATATTCTGGACGATGGCAAGGCAAGTTATGAGGATGCCACCCGGACGCTGACCCTGAATGGAGACATCTCCGTTACGGACAATGCGGTCAACCCATTCGGAAAGCAGCTGAAAGTCACCGGAAAAAGCACGGTGACCGGAGCACAAAGAGACCGTTATGCCGGATTTTACAGTGGTGGAAACCCAATCAAAGTGGCTCCTGATGCCGACATTACGCTGGATACGTTTGGCTTTGGCATAAACGCCATGGGCGCAGATATTTCTGGAACTATGAAGATCTGCAACGCAGAATACGGCGTCAACGGAATGGGTGTCACGATCGAAAGCAGCGGCAAGCTGATCATTCAGAACGCTGACAATGCAGTTTCCGGCGGCGGTGCAAACGTTTATGGCACACTGGAAATTGACAATGCCGTCACAGCCGTCAACGCTGGCGGTGTCACGGTCCATACGGGCGGCGCGGTGACCATCACCGGGGCGGATACCGGCCTGAGCGGCGGGTCTGCCGTGGACGGCGGCAGCCTTTCGGTGAGCGCCAAAACCTGCATCGGCAACGGTGCCGTGACCTTCACTGGCGGCACCCTGAAACTGGATTCCACCAGCGGCGATGCCATCGAGTTGGGAAATGGAAAGTTGATCGTGAACGCGCCCAACTTCTGGTACCGCACGGCGCAGGGCGGCACATGGACGAACGTGACGGGCGGCAGCTGGACGCCGCCTTCCGATGCGGTTTATTTTGAGATCACCACCGACGACCCCACCGTCACGCACTACACCGTCACCTTTGACCTCAACGGCGGCACTTCCTGGGGCAAGAATGGCGACTGGATTGAGTTTACCGGCGGCAGGTGGAATGACAGCGGCAATCAGGTGAGTTTTACTACACATAGCTTTACCACACAGACTGGAAGCATCGGCGAAGCTCTGTCGATCAATGTGGGAACCGGCATGGGCCCGCAGCGGGAAGGCTATGAGTTCGTTGGCTGGTACACTGCAGCTGTCGGCGGTGAGCCGGTGGAAAAACAGACCTATTACAAGCAACAGCAGCGTCTGGAGCCGATCACCGAGGATATCACCCTCTATGCCCACTGGCAGTGGAACGGCGAGGGTCCTGAGCCTGGCCCCACCCCTGACCCGGGTGAACCGGGGGCCGATGGCGGAGACGGCTCCGGGCTTGGCGTGGTGCTGGCCGTGGCAGGCGGCGCCGCTGTGGTGGGTGTTGCGGGCTTTGGCATCTACGAAGCGGCCACCCGCGTGATGCTGAAAGACCTGCTGCCTGAGGGCGCGGCGATCCCCAAGACCCGCGGTGAGCTGGCCCTGCTGCTGTGGCAGAACGCCGGAAAGCCGGAACCCGCTGCACTGCCTGCCTTTGCGGACACGGCAGATGCTGAGATGGCAAAGGCCGCCCAGTGGTGCACCGAACAGGGCCTGCTGACGGCAGAGGACGGCGCCTTCCGCCCGGAACAGAAGGTCACGAAATACCGCGTGATCCGGGTCTGGAAACAGGCTGCGGTGCCGCAGCCGTGAGGGGGCAGCTGCAGAGCTGCACCGGAAAATTTTAGCTGGATGTGAAGAGAACCTGCTGATCGACCCAGGCAAAAGCGGAACCTGCTCCCCACAGAGCAGAAAGAAGGTCCGCTTTGCCGCAGCGGAAACGGCTTGGGTTCCATGCTTTTCCGTTTTTTAAAACAGCAAGGCCCATGTCCGGCACCCCTGCGATGCGGACATGGGCCTTTTTCTCAGCGGCTCCACTGCCGGGAAAACCCTTTGCAGACCGAAACAGAAAAGGAGAAAACGAGATGAAACAGAGAAAAACCATCGCTGCCCTGAGCCTTCTGCTGGCGCTGAGCATGGGCCTTTCTGCCTGCGGAGGAGGCACGGCAGAGCCTTCCCCCAGCTCGGAAGCGGAGGAAGCCCCGTATTCGGAGGAGACCGCGGATGCATCCTCTGCGGCCGAGCTGAGCGAGGAACAGCAGGAAGCACTGGATGACTGGATCTGGTATGAGCGGGGCGACTACACCTCCGAAAACTGGTATCAGATCCATTCCGACGGCACGGTGGAAATGCACGGCGAATACGGCTCCACCGAGGACACCTACACCGCCTACCCCATGAAAGGGACCGCCTACAACATGGAGGGCTTTGACATCGGCCCGGACGATGTGCCGTTCCTGAACCTTCACATGGAGGAGAACGTTTTCAACAGCGTGGAGATCATCGAGGACGGCAGAGCGTTCCTGGTCGGAAATGCAAGCTCCTTCCCGAGCTACTACATCCGCTCGGACTACACCGATGACGAGGACCTGCACAACGCCTGTGTGCTGATGTACCGGCAGTGGCGGCTGGACGAAGAACACCTGTACCTCAACTTCTACCCCAATCACGACTTTATCCTGTATGGTCAGAAAGACCTGGGGGACAGCGTTTACGGCTTTGACGCCGACAGCGTGTATACCGGCCGGTGGATGGTGGACGGCGATGCCGTAAGCCTTTTCTGGGACGATGGCACCGAAGATACGGCTGTCCTGATCCCCAACGAGCACCCGGGCGATGTGGGAGAAGATATCAGCACCCTGAGCCTGAACGGCACCGACCTGCTCTTCAACAACAGGTGGTGACCGATGAAGAAAACAATGGCCACCCTGCTGGCGGCAGTTTTGATCCTGCTGCTGGGGTGGGGCATCTTCCCGGCTCCGGCAGGGGGGCAGGGGGACCCACCGGAGGAAAACATTGCCGGGAGCGACTGGCGCACCTGGGGCATCATCAACGACTCCGGCACGCTGGTGCAGGACGGAGAGACCATCGCGTTCTGCGCCTGCGTCCATACGCAGGACACCACCCTTTATTACGACACCGAAGGCCAGGTGCTGCTGGCAGAACTGGTCTACCCGGCACCTGTGGAAAACGCAGAGCAATGCTACCTCGGCATGGAGACCGCCGACCGCAACGGCGATGGCAGCAGCGATGTGCTGCTCCGCTTTTCGCAAAAGGAAGGAACGCTGGAGCTGCTGTTCTGCTGGGACCCGGCGACCGGGACCTACCGGCAGCACCAACGGGAAAACGACTTATAAAAAGGAGACGATCTTATGAAAACCACCACGAAGCGCACCCTGGGGCTGTTTGCAGCCGCACTGCTGACCATGACGCTGGCACTCGGTGCCTATGCATCCGGTCACAACCTGAGCTTTACCGACAAGGGCGACCGGATGCACGTCAAGGACAAGACCGTTCATGTGCAGACCTACTACCCCTATGAGTATTATGTGCTGGATGTTCTGGACGATGCCCTTGTGGTGGCAAACCCCGAATGGGACGACTGCGGGTTTGCGGTCTGCCGCAGGGTCACCGATGAATACCTGAACTATACCGGCTCCGATGACGACTATGTTCTGGACTATGCAGAGGAATATCTGGAGTATGATTTCCAGCAGCTGTACGGCGGGCAGTGGCCCGACACCTCGTGGGAGGTAGTGGACGAGAGCAGCGCTTCCAACCGCATCGCCACCATGCGGGGCTACATCTGGAACAATGAGATGGATGCCTACATGTGGACGGTGATCTACTGGGACAGCAACTACGACAACGCCATGGCAAAGACCTTCTTTGTTCCGGAGTACAACGGCTACAATAAGGCCGACAAGATGGGCAAAAAGGTGAGCAGCACCGTTGGGTGCTGATGGGAGTGATGCAATATGAGGACACGGAACCGCGCCCCGCAGGAAAAGATGCCGGATGAAGAGCTTTCCCGCCGCATCCTGTTTTACGGGCATCTGGCAAACATCTGCGCCTACGGCTGCATTGCAGGCATCGTGCTGGGGGTGCTGGCAGGCATCCTGCTTGAGAGCTTCACGGTGGGCTGCATCATCGTGATGCTCGTGATCTTTGCCGCAGTGTGTTTGATCCAGCTGATCCACGCCCTGCAAAGTTCCCTGATTCTCGGGCAGCTGGGGGATGGGTTTATGGAGGCACTGCGCAAGGCCTTTGGCCCCCAGCCGGAGCACAAGCAGTGGCCCATGAGCAAGGAACTGGTGCAGCGCTCCGGGCTTTTCCCGGAGGAATGGGAATCCGCCAGTGCCTACGGCAGCTACGAGGGCAGCTATCAGGGCATCCCCTTTGCCATGCACAACGCGACCGTCCTCCACGTCTGGGAGGTGCGGGACCCCCTGCCCGATGACCCGCACAACACCCGCACCTGCTCCAAAACGATCTTCAAGGGCTTGTTTCTGGTGTGCCGGATGCGCAGGCCGCTGACACCGGAGCCTTTTGCCCGGCCCGATGAGGCTGCTCTGGCACCGGAAAGCTGGAAGCAGCAGCTGCAGCGGGCTGTGGACGCCCGGGCGCTGCGGATGAGCTTCCGGGGAGATCTGATGTTTGCCGCCTTTGACACCGACCGGAAGATCATGGCGGTTTCCAAGGACATCGACCCGAAGATCATTGAGGAATACCGCCGCAGTTTTCAGGACTCGGTTGACCTGATGAAGGACCTGATGGAAGCCGTGGCGCAGAATACAGAGCTTTTCTGAAACAGGAGGGACCCAAATGAAACGTATCGCACTTTTTCTTGCCGCCTTGCTGGCGCTTTCTCTGATGGGCTGCGGCGGCTCCGAGGCCCCAAGCGAGGCTTCGGACGCCGACAAGGCCGGGGCTTACGAGGTCATCCCGCCGGAGGATGGCCGGGGCGACCTGATCCCCGCCTCTTCGGACGTGGTGAGCATCCCGGTGCTGGTGGGCGGCGGTCTGCCCTTTACCGGCATGGAAAATCTGCTGAACGAGAACTATGAGGACGGCACCTACACCTACGAGGACATGACGCAGGACGGCTCTGTGCTGGTGGTGGATATGGCGTTCCAGTCGCTGCGCACCAACGAGACGGCAGAGGAATACGCCGAATATGCCGCCCGGTTTGCCGCTCTGGATACCGGCGAGGGGGAGCCGCGCGATGTCACCTGCTTCCAGGATGAGGACTACACCCGGAATCTTTCTTACCCGGTCTACATCGTCTGGTACACCACCGGCGCGGAGGAGGACCAGCGGGAGTGGATGGTCTACACGGTGGACACCGATGACTACACCTACCTTTATGCCTTTGGCACCATTGCCGATGAGGCGGACGACATGCAGGATGTGTTCTACAACATCTGCGAGCATCTTGAGCTGGTCGATTGAGGTTTGAGGATATGACACTGGAACAAGCGGTCCTGCTGCTTGCACTGGCTCTGGCCGGGGCCTATGTGCTGCCCCGGCTTTTGCCGCACAAGCCCCGGCTGCGCCGTGGCCTGCAGGCCCTGTGCATCGCGGCGGCAATGCTCAGCGCGGCGTATGCCCTGCTGACGCTGCTGTTCGTCTGGGCAGTGGGACAGAAACTTTGAAGTTCGGGAGAAATGACCATGAAAAACAAAACGCATCTGCTGCCCCTTGCCGGCCTTCTGCTGGCAGGCGGCATCCTTTGTACCGGCTGCGGCTAGGAAAAGACGAACCAGAGCCGCCGTGCAGCGTTTTTTGCAGAAAAAACTAACCTTTGGTTAGTATCTTTTTTTAATGGGTTACGGTATCTTTATCGTAGAGAGAATGACCGCTCCGGACGTGGGCGCAAAGCCCGGAACAAAGGAGGAACCCTATGAGACTGCACAAACTCGCAAAACGGCTGACGGCGGCTCTGGTGTCATCAGCCATGGCCTTTTCGCTGTGTGCCCCGGCGCTGGCGCTGAGCGGCAGCGGCCCCTCGGAGTATGATGCCATTGCACTTACGGCGGATTTTTTCCCGGATGAAGCCTTCCGCACCTATCTGGCAGAGAAAGTGGATAAAGATGGCGACAACGTCCTCAGCAGCTGGGAGCGGAGCGGAGTGAGCCAGATGTCCTGCACTTCCAGGGACATTGCATCCCTGGAAGGCGTCCAGTACTTCACCGGCCTGACCGTGCTGGTCTGTTACGACAACCAGCTGACCGAGCTGAACGTGAGCAGCTGCCCGCGTTTGGTTATGCTGAACTGCGGTGGCAACCGGCTGACCGAGCTGGACGTCAGCGGCAACCCGCAGCTGGAATCGCTGGACTGCAGCAGCAACCCCCTTACCCGCCTGACGCTGGGCAGCCAGGAGAACCTGACCGAGCTGTATTGCTGCGCCGACCGGCTGACCGGGTTGGACCTGAGCGGCTGCCCGCAGCTGAAAGAACTGGCCGTTGCCGACACCCCGCTGACCAGCCTGAACGTGAGCGTCTGCCCCAACCTGACCGTGCTGGAATGCCAGAGGGCGCAGCTGACGGCGCTGGACGTGCGCGCAAACAAGAGCCTGCAGAGACTGGTCTGCTACAACAACCAGCTGACGGAACTGGATGTGAGCCAGAACCCGGAACTGAACAATCTGCAGTGTGACAGCAACCAGCTCACCCGGCTGGATGTGGGGGCCAACCCGAACCTGTCCTACCTGACCTGCCACAACAACCAGCTCACCGCACTGGATGTGAGCCAGAACCTGAAACTGAACTATCTGGGCTGCACGGACAACCAGCTGACCGAGGTGGATGTGAGCCTCCAGCCGGGTCTGGGCCAGCTGCTCGTCAGCGGCAACCCCATCACCAAACTGGACCTGAGCCGGAACCCGGAACTGTATCTGCTGTGGTGCGAGAACACCCCGCTGACCAGCCTGGACCTGAGCGCCAACCCGAAAATGCGGAACCTGCACTTCAGCGGCAGCCCGCTGCTCCGGCTGGACCTGGCCCCGGGCACCCAGCTGCGGGAGCCGGAGACCCTGGTGTCGGAGATCACCCTGACCGAAAACAAGCTGGAGGATGGCCGGTACGACCTGCACGACCTGCCCGGGTTTGACCCGGACCTGTACCGGGACTGGACCGGCGGCACCGTGGACGAAAACGGCATCCTGACCGTGGCGGAGGGCAACACCGACCGCAAAGTTTCCTGCACCTACACCGGCACCGGCGCGCTGACCGTGGTGTTCAACCTGCACCTTCATGCCCTGCAGTGGCAGTACGATGAGCTCTCCCACTGGCAGGTTTGTGCGGCGGACGGCTTTGCCACCGAAAAGACCCTTCATACCTTTGACGAAGAACACGGCACCCACTGCACCGAGTGCCCCTACGACCAGGGCGCGGTGCTGCCCGATGGCCCCGCAGAGGATGGGCAGGGCGATGCGGCAGTCGTGGGTGCGGTGCTGGCAGGCGGTGCCGTGGCGGCAGGAGCCGCAGGCATCGGCATCTACGAAGTGACCACCCGCGTGATGCTGAAAAAACTGCTGCCCGCAGGGGCTGCCATTCCCAAGACCCAGGGCGAGCTGGCCCTGCTGCTCTGGCAGACCGCTGGCTGCCCCGACCCCGTGACCCCGCCGCCCGCCGACACCGAGGACGCAAAAGCCGCCCGGTGGTGCACCGAGCAGGGACTGTTTGAGATGGTGGAAGCCGGAAAGCGGGTGTCCAAAGCCCGGGTCATCCGCACCTGGCAGCAGGCCTTCCCCCAAAACTGAACCCACACAAAAAGTGCCCCCGGAATGTTCCGGGGGCACTTTGTTTGTGCAGCGGTCAGGCTGCGTTTTTCTCCTGCCGCTGCAGGTACAAAAAGAAGCACACGTTCAGCACCACGCCCACCAGGGTGGAGGCGGGGGCCTGCATCAGCACCGACACGCCCCGGGCAAAGCCCACCAGCATCACAAACAGCACGGCGGCGATCAGGGCAAACACCACGGCACCGCCGCCGATCACCTGCCCGATGGACTGGGGGTGCTTCTCGCCCAGGTAGCGGGCAATGAGCACCGTAATGCCCATGGCAAACTGGGTGACCACAAAGGTGACCAGGTTCAGCACCTGGCTGCCGGTGGACACGGCGGAAAGGCCGCTGGTGGTGCCGAACCGGCCCACCACCAGCAGGTCCACGGCACCGTAGGCGGCCTGCAGCACCAGCGCGCCCAGAATGGGCAGCATGAACAGGGCCAGCTTTTTCAGGATGCTGCCCTGCGTGAAATCGGAACGGTCAGGTTTCAAACGAATCGCTCCTCTCGGACATGATCTTGTAAAAAGTCTCGATGGTGGCGATCATGCATTTTGCATCCTCTTCGGCAATGCACTCCATCCGGGGAGCCAGCTCCCGGAAAAAGTCGGCATCGTACTTGCGGGAGAGCTGCCGCCCCGCCTCGGTGAGGGAAAGGTAGGTCACCCGGCCGTCCCGGGCCGAGACCTGCTTGCGCAGGTAGCCTTTGGCTTCCATCTCCTTTACCGTGCGGGTCACGCCGGGGCGGGGCAGCCCCAGGGCATCGCTCAGGTCGGACACCCGCACCTCGCCGCCCCGGGCTTCCAGCTTTTGCAGCGTGTCCAGGAACCGGATGTACGAGGGCTGCACCCCCTCGGGCAGCGCGGGCAGCAGATCCCGCGCACGCTTTGCCAGGTAGCAGGCGTCCATCATCTGCTTGATCAGCTCGACCGTCATAAAACGCTCCTTCAAAAGTTACCAAAGATAATTACCGCTGGTCATTATAACAGCAAACCGGGATCTGTTAAGGGGGAAATGGATTGTGAAATGCAGAAAAGTTAAAAGTCCCCCGCCAGGTGGAATCATGGCGGGGGAAAGCTTTATCGAAACTGTTCTTCCAATTTTTTACAGAGTTCAGAAACCGTCCGTAGCGAACCGCAGGCGGTGTACAGCAGATTCTGTGTTTCGCTGTCCCACTCCATCACACCAAGATTGTGGATGACGTGGCTTGCATCGGATGTCTCCCGCACAATGTGCAGAAGATCTGGACGGCTATTCAAAAGCTCTGTCAAACGAGGACTTTCACGGCCATTTACGTTCACAAGCAAGCCGTACTGTGCATTGGACACAATGCAATAGCCGATGAGTTGTGACAATTGCGTGAGGCCCACACTGTCCATAAGTTTGACCTCTACAATCAGCAATTCGTATCGGGTGCCATCTGTGATTAGTCCAAAAATATCCAAGCTGAGCGGAGGCGTGCCTGCTGTAAATTGTAAAATGGAAGGGGTTGCGATATGATTTTCCTGGATAATGTCCTGTAAGCCACGGCGCAGCTCACCGGTCTTACAATAGACCTTTAAAGGTTTTTCCCATGCGGCAAAGTTGCTCTCAATCTGTTCCTTGAGAAACTGCATGATTTCAGGGTAATAAGACACCTCATTGCGGCGAGGGGCGTGTGGCACAAGATCACCTCAGATCTTCTTCTGTAATGGGACGAATAAGCATTTTGTAGGGATTGTCAGGAGCGTAGGAAATCAAATTGCGATAGATGGCAGCGTTATAAGGTCCAACCATGGCAGAAACAACATGGTCAGTTACAATGACGGGTGTGAGCAGTTCTGGTACCTGTACAATAATGGAAAAGTCTGGATTGCTATGTAATGCCTGTGCAAGAATCCAACTGCGATTACCAAGCGGACGCTTTCCCTTCATCTGTCCAGTTCTGTTTGCAATGATGTACGAGGCGGCGGTCAGAAGTGTGTTAAGAGGGTATCCTTTTTCACGAGAAACGCACAAAACAGGAGCGTCATGGACAAAAAGCAGAGCGGCATAGTTGCGTTCGACTGCATCAATGAGAAATTGCAAACGAATCGTAATGGGTGTGTAAATTTGCTGACGCAGCAAGGGATCAGCAAGAAGAATGTCATTGATTTCTTCAGCGGTACCTTTGTGCAGTACGGTAAAGGGGGAAATGTAATTTTCTGCGTGGCAGAACAGTCGGTTGAGTTCATCGGTTGGTGCATGAGGACAATGCAATGCTGCACAAATCTGCTTGTGATGAATAAAGTGACCGCCACGAAGTTCTGCCGGGATATCCGGACAATTTTCATCCTTATGAACGGCAACGACACCGGGAACAGAAAGCTTTTTTTGCTCACAGGGTTCAGCGGCATTGTAGCGGTCCATGCTTTCCAGCTGCCTGTTCTCGCGGGAAGCAACCGATTTGCTGCGAAATGCTAGAGAACCAAAGGTTGAAAAAGAATCAAGAGTCACGCGGATTTTATTGCCCTTTCGCCAAAGTACAGTTTACAAGGGACTACACAGGGTAGGTATCTGACGGGAGGGGTGCCGCCAGTCAGATTTTCCATGTGA
>CAKTGS010000053.1 GCA_934561485.1 uncultured Faecalibacterium sp. | reverse complement strand
GCGGCCTGCCCGGCTTTCAGGGTCAGGCGGTTGATGTTGTAGGGGTTCAGGCTGAACTTGACCCGGTTCAGGTCGGCAATGAGCTTTGCATTGCCCATGGCAAGACCCAGACGGGCACCGGCCAGCTGGCGGGACTTGGAGAAGGTCTGCACCACCAGCAGGTTCTCGTATTGGTCGATCAGCGGCACGCAGCTCTCGCCGCCAAAGTCCACATAGGCTTCATCCACGATCACCACGTTATCGGGGTTGGCTTTCAGAATGCCCTCAATGGCACTGCGGGGCAGGGCAATGCCGGTGGGTGCGTTGGGGTTGGCGATGACGATGGTTTTATTCAGGCCGTAGTAGTCGGCAGGGTCCAGCGTGAAATCATCCTTTAACGGGATGATGTGGCTGGGAATGTGCAGCAGGCCGCACCACACGCCATAGCAGCCGTAGGTGATGTCCGCATAGGCCAGCGGGTGCTGCTCGTCACAAAAAGCCCGCAGCGCAAAAAACAGGTTCTCATCGCTGCCGTTGCCGGGCATGATCTGATCCGGCTGCAGGTTGAAGTGTGCCGCAGCCGCCTTGAGCAGATCGGCACAGGCGGGGTCGGAGTACAGGCGGAGTTTTTCCACCTCGGCTTCGCTCACCGCCGCCACCACCGCCGGGCTGGGCAGGTAGGGGCTTTCGTTGGTGTTCAGTTTGATGTACTGCTGGTCCTGCGGCTGTTCGCCCGGGGTATAGGGTGTGACAGCGGACAGGGTTGGAGAAAGAAAACGGCTCATAATGGTTCCTCCGGCTTATTCTATTATGGTGAACGGCCTTGCCCTCTCAGGCCGCTTCGCGTCCAGCTCTCCCAAAGGGAGAGCCTCTGGCGAAACCGAAAACTTTGTGTGGACTGCCAAGGGCTCTCCCTTTGGGAGAGCTGGCAAATCCAAAGGATTTGACTGAGAGGGCGAGCCACCTTTATTTCTCATACCGGATGGTCACGCTCTTGGCGTGGGCGTGCAGGCCCTCGCGCTCGGCAAAGTCTGCAATGCGGGGTGCCACCTCGCCCAGGGCTTCGCGGGTGTAGTAAATAAAGCTGGACTTCTTCACAAAGTCATCCACGCCCAGCGGGCTGGAAAAGCGGGCCGTGCCGCTGGTGGGCAGGGTGTGGTTGGGGCCTGCAAAGTAGTCGCCCAGGGCTTCCGGCACGTTGCGGCCCAGGAAGATGCTGCCCGCATTTTTGATCTCGTTCAGCACGCCGAAGGGGTCCTCCACGCACACTTCCAGGTGTTCCGGTGCAATGATGTTGCAGGCTTCAATGGCCTTGTGCAGGTCGGTGCAGACGATGATCTTGCCGTTGTCGTCCACGCTGGCGCGGGCAATGGCGGCCCGGGGCAGCTGGGGGATCTGCACTTCCAGCTCTGCCTGCACGGCCCTGGCCAGCTCCGGGCTGTCGGTAACCAGCACCGGGCTGGCCAGCTTGTCGTGCTCGGCCTGGCTCAAAAGGTCGGCGGCCACCCAGGCGGGGTTGCAGCCGCCGTCTGCCAGCACCAAAATCTCGCTGGGGCCGGCGATCATATCAATGCCCACCTTGCCAAACACCTTGCGCTTGGCGGTGGCAACATAAATGTTGCCGGGGCCTACGATCTTATCCACGGCCGGAATGCTCTGGGTGCCATAGGCCAGAGCCGCCACGGCCTGGGCGCCGCCGGTCTTGAAAATTTTGGTCACACCGGCGGTGGCGGCAGCGGCCAGAATGACCGGGTTCACTCTGCCGTCCTTTCCGGCGGGGGTGGTCATGACGATCTCGGAGACGCCCGCCACCTTGGCCGGAATGACATCCATGAGCACGGTGGACGGGTAGGCCGCCGTGCCGCCGGGCACGTACACACCGGCCTTTTCAATGGGGGTATATTTCTGGCCCAGCACAATGCCGGGCTTGTCGTTCACCACAAAATTCTTGTGCACCTGCTGGCGGTGGAAGCTCTCAATATTGGCGGCGGCCTGGCGCAGGGTCTCGAGGAAGTAGGGGTCCATGCCCGCAAAGGCTTCGTCAATTTCCGCCTGGGTCACCTGCAGGTCCTCAATTTTTGCCCCGTCAAATTTCAGGGCGTAATCCTTCAGGGCTTCATCGCCCCGGGCGCGCACATCTGCAAGGATGGCGTCCACCACATCCTCTACGTTCTTTTCGGCGCGGATGTCCCGGTTCAGGATCTGTTCGGGCTTCAGCTCGTCAAAGTTGTACAGCTTGATCATTTTGCTTCCTCCTTGTTCTGCAGCTGCCCCCGCAGCTTTTCCAGCATGGCATCCATTTCCGCGTGCTTGAACTGGTAGCTGGCCTTGTTGGCAATGAACCGGGCCGAGATGGGCATGAACTCGGCAACCACCTTCAGGCCGTTTTCCCGCAGGGTGGTGCCGGTTTCCACAATGTCCACAATGACATCCGACAGGCCCAGGATGGGGGCCAGCTCAATGGAGCCGTTCAACTTGATGATATCAATGTCCCGGCCCATGGATGCGTAATAGCTTTTTGCAATGTTGACAAACTTGGTGGCCACCCGCACCGGGCGGCTGGGGTCGTCCTTGTAATCCGCCGGGGCGGCCACGCACATGCGGCATCTGCCCAGACCGGTGTCCAGCAGCTCATACACATCCGCCGAAGCTTCGGTGAGGATATCCTTGCCCACAATGCCCACGTCCGCTGCACCGTGCTCCACGTAAATGGCAACATCGCTGGGCTTCACGAGGAAATAGCGGATGCCTGCTTCCGGGTTTTCCACCACCAGCTTGCGGGTGGCGTTGTAGTCCTCCGGGCAGCCATAGCCGATGCCCGCCAGCAGGTTGTACACCTTATCGCCCAGGCGGCCCTTCGGCAGGGCCACGTTCAGCATTACCTTTCCGGTGCTGTTTTTCTGCACCGGCGGCAGGGGAGCGCTCAGGCGGTCCAGCTCGTCCAGATACACCGCAAAACCAATGGCACCGGCCCCAGGGGTGAACTTCTGCATCAGCAGGTCATACCGGCCGCCCTTGAGCAGGGGGCGGGGCAGGGCCTTGAGGTAGCCCTGAAACACCAGGCCGTTGTAATATTCCATCTCACCGGCCAGCGTCATATCCAGCCGGATCACGCCGCCTGCCGTTTCCAACGGTGCGGCCAGCCCCTGCAGTTCTGCCACAGCGGCCTGCATGGCCTCGTTCCGGCACAGGGCTGCGGCCTTGGGCAGGGTGGCCGCATAGCTGCCGGTCAGTTCCAGCACCCGGCACAGGGTGTCGGCGGCGGCAACATCCAGCCCGGCGGCAAGGGCCGCCGCCCGCAGCTCATGGGCGTTTTTCTGCCGCAGCTTTTCCAGCAGTCTGGCCCGGGCGGCATCCGGCACAGCCAGCGCATCGAACAGGCCGAACAGGTAGCCCATGTGGCTCACTTCCAGCACCCACTCGGTGCCCAGCTGCCCCAGCGACTGCGCCGCCAGGCAGACGGCCTGCTGCACTTCTGCTTCGCCTACCTTGCCCAGCACCTCCAGGCCCATCTGGGAGATCTCCTGGAAGGTGTGGCTCTCTGCCGAGGGGCGGTAGACATTTTCGTGGTAATAGTAGCGCAAAGTCTGGCCGGGGGTCGGCTGCGCCGTTTTGGCAATGGAAAGGGTCACGTCCGGCTTGAGGGCCAGCAGACGGCCGTCCAGGTCGGTAAAGGTGATGACCTGCTCCGAGGAAAGGAAGCTGCGGTTTTCCTGGTACAGGCCGTACTCCTCAAAGCGGCCCATGTGGTATTTGCGGCAGCCCGCCGCTTCGTACAGCGCCCGCAGCGCAAAGGAGGCGCGCTCCTTGGGCTGCAGCGAAGAAAGATCCAATTCCATTTCCGTTCTCCCTGTTTTTACACTCGTATCCTTTTCGGCTCCTGGATCCCGCCGGGCCGCACTGCCCGGCACCTTGTGCAGAACGGCGCGGCACACTCCACGCAGGTTCCTTTTTATGGGTTCTGTTGTTATTGTACTTTATCTTGATAAAGTTGTAAAGCAGGAAAGTGACAGTGTTTTCGGTACCATCATACAATTTTTCTGTGCGTTTGTACAGAAAGGCGAAAATGTTTCAGCCCAAAGGCAAAACACGTGATGATTCCCGCAAACAAAAAGAGCAGACAGCATCCGCTTCTGCCGAATCCGGATGCTGTCTGCTCCTGGTTTTATGGGTTCAATGTCGTTTCTCCGGGTGCTCATCCCGCTGCCCGCACAATGACCGAAACGGTGGACACAAAGGCTTCTCCCACCGAGCCGCTGGCCGGGCTGTACAGTTTTGCCATGCACGGGCCGACCGACTGGCCCGCCTGCACCGTGACCTGCTGCACACTGCCGCTGTACTTGTTGGAAGCGTCCAGAACAACCAGGCTGTTGAAGGTCTGGCCCACCGTGCCGTCCTGGTTCAGGATGTTCCAGGTCACGGTCATGGTGGTACCGGCGGGCACCAGCACCACGGTGCGGTTGTTTTCGCGCAGGATGCCCTGCACCGGCTGCGAGAAATGGAAGGTACCCTTGTAGCCGGTCAGTCCCGTCAGGGCCAGTGCGGCCCGCACCTGTTCCTGCATGGCGGGGTCTGCGGCAGTCGGGTCCACCGTGGTGGTGCACTGCACGTTCTGGCCGCTGACCGTAAAGGTGGAGTTGAGGGTGTAGAGGTTTTTCGGCTCGGCTGCCGAAGCCTTGACCTGCTTGGCCCCGGATGCCGCCGCTGCAGCCGGAGCGGCGCTCCCGGCCGCCGGGGCGGTAGTAGCGGCAGCTGCTGCTTTCTGCCGGAAACCGCCCTCCGGCTGGTCATTTTTCCAGGTGTAAGTCTCGGCGGTCAGGTCGGTTTTTGCAGGGTTCAGGATGTACCACACACCTTCACCTTCCCGGCTGCGGCCCTCGGCGGCACCGTAGTAAACGTAAAGCTTGCTCAGGGAAACATTGTTCACATCCTCTGCGGTGGGTGCGGTGACCGCCGCCACGGCATCTGCTGTCACGGTGCCGTTTTCTTCGGCCTTCACGTCATCCCAGGCGGTGGTGTTGGCATAAACGGCCAGCATTTTGCCGTCTGCATCATAATAGCGCAGCTGGTAGCCGCGGGCCAGCACATTCTGCATGGCCGCCTTGGCTTCGTCCGTGGTCAGCGCGGCCTTGATTTTGTCGTAGGTCTTGGTGCCGTCTGCCTTGGCAAGCTCTGCAGCGTTCTTCAGCAGGTCCTCGGCGGCGGTCAGCTGGATGCTCTCCGCGTAGTCGGCGTGGTTCACCTCGCCCAGCCAGCTGTCGGCACCCGCAAGGTCGCCCGCCTGGCTCTGGGCAAGACTCAGAGCCGCCAGCAGGGTGTCGCGGTCTGCCGCTTTGTCCTCGCCCAGGTCGATCAGGGCGTCATAGTCCGGCAGGACGTCCGCATAATTTTCCAGCTTGGTGTTGGCCTCCGCACGGCCTGTGTAGGAAGTGATTTTTGTCGCCTTCACATCCAGCACGTCCGTGTCGTCCGGCAGTTTTGCCAGACTGTCAATCGCCTTGGTGTAGCCTGCCACGGCGGCATCGTTTTTGCCGAACAGAGCGCTCAAACGGGCGCATGCGTTGTAGACCTTGATCTTCAAGGCTTCCAGCATCTGCTCGGTCACGTCCGTGATCTTTTCCACGTCCACCTTGTCCAGTGCGGTGGATGCCGCTTCGTAGTCACTCAGGGCGTCCTCGTTGGCGGTGGTCAGCTCGTTCACCTCGGCGCGGCCGATGTAAGCTTCCGCCTGGGTGTAGGGCTGCTCCTCGGTTTTCTCAATCGCCGTGGTGTAGTCCGCCTTGGCGTCATCGTACTGCTTCAAGCCGATATAGGCTTCCGCACGGCCCATGTAGGCGGGAATGTTCTCCGGGTCCAGCTCGATGGCCTCCGTAAAGGACGCCACAGCTTCGGTGTAGTTCAGTTCAGTCAGATATTTCTGGCCCAGTTCAATTTTTTCCTGTGCCCTGGCCGCTTTGCTGGTGCAGGCCGTGAGAAGGGCCAGCAGCAGCACCACCGCCGCCGCAAGACGCAGCGGGGCCTGCCGGTTGATTTTTCCGCACATGATGGTTCCTCCCAAATTTCCATCGTTCCGCCTGCGCCGCAAGGCCGCAGGCCGTACACGTTCATTGTAGTCTTTTCCGGCAGGCCGGTCAAGACAAAAAGCGGCGGCAGGGCACAGCCCTGCCGCCGCAGAATCCTTGCTTTTGTGTCAGCCCAGCAGTGCCAGCACGCCGGACTTGGGGCGGGCACCCACCGCCTGTTTGGTCAGCTTGCCCTGCTCAAACACCAGCAGGGTGGGAATGCTCATCACGCCGAACTGCGCCGCCAGCTCCGGCTGCTCATCCACGTTCACCTTGCCCACCTTGACGTCCGTGCGCTCCTCGGCTACTTCGTCCACAATGGGGCTGAGCATCCGGCAGGGGCCGCACCAGCTGGCCCAGAAATCCAGCAGCACCGGCTTTGTGCTCTGCAGCACTTCCTGCGCAAAGTTTTCTGTGGTAATGGTAACAACTGCCATATTTTATCCCTCCGTAAAAGGTTTGTGTGTTTTTCCGACAGCATCAGTATACCCCAAACCGGGCACTTTTTCCGTGATCGGGTCACACAGGGGCGCAAAAAGCCCGAGGCGGCGCAGAGCCGCTCCGGGCAGAAAAATTCAGGCGGTTATGCGGTCCGATCAGGCACCGGCCACGCAGTTCTTGCCTGCAATGTAGCCGTAGTAGACGCACAGGCTGTGGCTGATGCCGCGCATGCAGATGGGGTACTCCACTGCGTAGCGGCTGCCCTGCACGTTGCCGCAGACATACAGGCCCTTGATGATATCGCGCTTGGGGCTGGAAGGATCTTCCTCGGTGAAGGTGTGGCAGTTCTCATCGCTTTCCAGGCCGCCCACGCACACCAGCATGGAGGTAGTGCCCCACTGGCAGGCGTAGTACGGGGGATTTTCCAGCGCGAACATGCGGCTTGCGGGCTTGCCGAAGTCGTCATCGGAACCAGCCTTGGCCAGCTCGTTGTAACGTTGGATGGATGCCAGAGCGTTGTCCAGAGCCTCGCCCTCAAAGCCGCACTGGGCCAGCAGGTCTTCCAGGGTGTCGGCCTTGAACTGGTAAGCCTCGGCCTTGGCGCTGATCTTGGTGTACTGACGGTCGGAGTAGTTGGGGTTGGACTCGTCCTCATTCTCGGGGATGATGTAGCACAGGCCGCCGTGGTTGGCCGGCATGTAGGGGATCTCATCGCCCCACTTGGAGTCGTAGAGCTGGAAGGAGGTGCACTCGGGCTGCAGCTCGATCTGGTTTTCCAGCTGCTGGCCGGGGATGCACTCGTTCATGAAGCGGTCGCCGCGCTTGTTGATCTGCAGGAAGGGGGTCACGCCCATGCCGCTGCCCATGTGGTGGGTCATGGGTGCGTGGTGATCCTGCACCTTGGCACCGATCCAGGCACCCATGCGCAGGCCGTCACCGGTCTCCACGGTCTTGCCTTCCACGTCCACGCCCAGCATCCCCATGGCGCCCATGTTGGCGATCTTCTTCTCCACGATCTCGGGAGCGAAGTGCTTCATGATCTTCTCATCGCCGGAGTTGTCGCCGGTGGCCAGGATCACGCCCTTGGAAGCGTTCAGCTGGATGTACTTGTTGTCGTTCTGGGCATCACGGATGATCACGCCGGTCACGCGGCCATCGCTGTCCTTCAGCAGCTTGGTGCCGAAGCAGCCAAAAAAGGTCTGTGCGCCGTTCTCAATGGCCTTGTTCAGGTTGGCTTCCACAATAAAGCCCTGCTGATCCTTGCGGGAAGAGCGGAACTCCATGCTGGAGGGGAAGGTGGGGAACTCTTCGTTGCGGTAGTCGTAGTGCTCGGGCTGGGGCCATGCCAGGGGCACCAGAATGCCCTTGTCGAACTGCTCCTGGGTCACCACCTGACGGGTAGTGTCGCAGATGGTCAGCTCGGGGTATGCCTCGATGAACCAGTCCATCACCTCGTGTGCGTGGCTGGCCCACTTTTTCAGGATGGAGCGCTTGTTGCGGTAGGTGCACTCACGCATCAGGCGGTTGACCACCACATCTTCGTCCACAATGTTCTCGCGGCCCCAGCGCTTGTTCAGGGTGCCGTTCAGCAGGGCGTACTCGCCGCTGCGGCAGTTGAAGGAAGAGCTCTTCTCCACAATGGCAACCTTGGCGCCTTCTTCGGCGGCAGCGCGGGCTGCGCAGATGCCGGACAGGCCGGCGCCAATGATGACCACGTCAAAGTCCTGGGTCTCGCTGGCCTGCACGTCCGGCTCCTCGCCCAGCCAGTCATCGCCGGTATCGGCAGCGGTATCGTCTGCTGCGGGGGCATCGGTCTTGACGCCCATGGCCTGCTCGATGCAGCTGGCGGCAGCTTCCTTGACGGCATTGGTGGTAACGGTGGCACCGGAAACGTTGTCGATCTCGGTGCCCTGGGCAGCCATCAGGGCCTCCTGCAGGGTGGGGGCAGCCACGCCGCCGATGCTCTCGGTCTCGTTGGAAGCGTCCACCACGACCTCGGTAATGGCAGACTCGCTGAAGGTCATGGTGACCTTCACCTCACCAATGCCGGTAGCCGTGCCGGTGTAGGTACCGGCGGTGTAAATGGCATCGCCGGAAGCGGCGGTGCCTGCGGAGGAGCTTGCTGCGTTGCAGGCAGCCAGTGCACCGGCGGTCACACCGCTCATGGCAGCAGCAGCGGCAACCTTGAGGAAGCTCTTGCGAGAGATCTTTTCCATCTTGTTACTCCTTTTGCTTTTTCTTCTCTTCTTTTCGTGTCTGCGGAACTTTTTCCGCTCTATCGCTTAGTATAAAATATAACGAAGTGAAAGGGAATAAAAAGTTTTTTGTCACAGTAATAAAGAATCTTTATTACAGCGTATTTTCCTGCTATACTGAAAGCAATCATCTGCAAAGGAGCACCCTGCATGAACGATCATCAGCTTTTGTGTTTTCTTACCGTGGCCCGCACCCTGAACTTTACCGCCGCCGCCCGGGAACTGTACTGCACCCAGCCTGCCCTGAGCTACCAGGTGCGCAGCCTGGAAAAGGAGCTGGGGCTGGAGCTGTTTGTCCGCAGCACCACCCAGGTGACCCTGACCGATGCAGGCCGCGCCCTGCGCCCCTACGCAGAGCAGATCTACCGCCAGATGCTGGAAACCCGCCGGGTGCTCAAGGCCTTTGAGTCCACCCAAGTCCTGCGGCTGCGGCTGCCGCCGGTGCTGCTGCAGCGGGACCCCATCTATCCCGTTCTGATGGCACGGCTGCAGGCCGCCCTGCCGGGCTGCGAGATCAAAGTGGACGCCAAGGCCCCGTTTCCCAGCCTGCACCGGATGCTCTGCACCGAGGTGGATGCGGCCCTGTATCTGCCGTTCCGCCCCAGACAGGAAGAGGTAGTGTACACCCCCATCCTGCGCAACGACTGCTACCTGGTGGCCGGGCCGAAGCATCCGCTGCACGCCCACACCACGCTGCACCCGGCCGACCTGGCCCGGCAGCGCATTTTTTACGAGCCGCTGTATGGGGAGATCGTGCAGTTTCTGCGCACGCAGCCCGGAATGCCCTTTCACGCCCCGGACTGGCAGCAGACCGCCAGCTACGAAGCCTGCTATGCCGGCCTGCTGTCCGGCCAGTGCCTGTTTTTGAGTTCCATCCAGTACCCCGCGTTTCCCAAGGAATGGTACCTGCCGCTGGAGCTGCCCATTCCGCTGCCGGACACCTGTCTGCTGACCCTGCGGGACGATCCCCGCCCGGAGATCGAGACCCTGCGGGAGACCTTTGTGGATGTGTACCGCAGCTTCGGGATGATTTGAAAAAAAGAGACGCCGCATCCTGCGATGCAGCGTCTCTTTTTATTGCTTATCAGGGTTACCGATCCAGCATCTCATGGGCCGTCTTGCAGATGGTGGCGGCATCCAGGCCGTACTTGGCCAGCAGATCCCAGGCCGGGCCGGAGCAGCCGAACACGTCCTGCACGCCCACGCGGCGCACAGGGGTGGGCAGCTTCTCGCTCAGCACAGCGCACACAGCCTCGCCCAGGCCGCCGATCACGTTGTGCTCCTCGGCGGTGATGATCTTGCCGCACTCCTTGGCCGCCTTGAGGATGATCTCCTCGTCCAGGGGCTTGATGGTGTGGATGTTGATGACCCGAGCGTGGATGCCCTCGGCAGCCAGCTGCTCTGCAGCCAGGCGGGCCTCGTTGACCATCAGGCCGGTGGCCACAATGGCAATGTCGCTGCCCTCGGTGATCTGCTCGCCCTTGCCGATCTCAAAGTGGTAGTTTTCGGCATCGTGGAACACGGGCACAGCCAGGCGGCCGAAGCGCAGGTAGACGGGGCCTTCCATGGCGTAAGCGGCGCGCACGGCAGCGCGGGCTTCCACGTCATCGGCAGGGCAGATGACGGTCATGCCGGGGATGCTGCGCATGAGGGCAAAGTCCTCGCAGCACTGGTGGGATGCACCGTCCTCACCCACCGAGATGCCGCCGTGGGTGGCACCGATCTTCACGTTCAGGCGGGGGTAGCCGATGGAGTTGCGCACCTGCTCAAAGGCACGGCCTGCAGCAAACATGGCAAAGCTGGAAACAAAGGGCACATAACCCATGGTGGACAGACCCGCAGCCACGCCCATCATGTTGGCTTCGGCAATGCCGCAGTCAAAGTGGCGGTCCGGGTAAGCCTTGCGGAACATGCCGGTCTTGGTAGCGGCAGCCAGGTCGGCGTCCAGCACCACCAGGTCGTCATGGCCCTCGGCAGCCAGTTCCTTCAGGGTGTTGCCGTAGCTTTCACGGGTCGCAATTTTTTTCACGTCTGCCATCTTACTTGTCCTCCTGTTCCAGCGCGGCGTATGCGGCGTTCAGTTCCTCGATCGCGATCTTGTATTCGTCATCGTTGGGGCCTTTGCCGTGCCAGTCCACGGAGTTGGTCATATAGGAAACGCCCTTGCCCTTGGTGGTATCCAGAATGATGCAGGTGGGCTTTTCGGTCTCGGCGTGGAAGGCCTGCATGGCGGCTTCGATCTGATCAAAGTCGTGGCCGTTGATGGTCACCACATTGAAGTTGAAGGCCTTGAGCTTGTCCTCCAGAGGGGCGCTGTTCATCACCGTCTCGGTGGTGCCGTCGATCTGCAGGTGGTTGCGGTCCAGCATCACGCACAGGTTGGAAAGGCCGTAGTGGGCGGCAAACATAAAGGCCTCCCAGCATTCGCCCTCTTCCACCTCGCCATCGCCCACAATGGCAAACACATTGACCGGCATCTTGCCGTGCTTGGCACCCAGTGCCATACCACAGGCGGCGGAAATGCCCTGGCCCAGGCTGCCGGTGGACATATCCACGCCCGGGGTCTCGTTCATGTTGGGATGCCCCTGCAGATAGCTGCCGATCTTGCGCAGCGTCTGGAGATCCTCCACCGGGAAGAACCCACGCTCGGCCAGGGCGGCGTACAGGGCCGGAGCGGCATGGCCTTTGGACAGCACCAGGCGGTCGCGGTCAGCCTTTTGGGGGTCCTTGGGGTCAATGTTCATTTCCACGAAGTAGAGGTAGCTCAGCACTTCGGCAATGTCCAGGCTGCCGCCCGGATGGCCGCACTTGGCGCTGTGGGTGCCCTCGATCACGCCCATGCGGATGTGACAGGCGTGCTTTGCCAGGGTAAGTTTTTCTGCATTTGTCATGATGGTCCTCCCGTATGAACCTCAGAATTGCATGAATTTAAAAAAGCTTCTCTTCAGCGCCGCCCGGTTTGTCGGCTGCAGCGCGCTCTTTTTCAAGTTTATATTAGCTATTCTGTGCAAAAAGGTCAAGCTTCTTCCCCCAAAATGTACATTGCCGGGCAAAATGCCGTGGAAATGCGCCGTTTTTTGTGGAAATTGCAAGGCCAGGCCGGGTGCTTGACAGCTGCCGGGGCGTTTGCTATAATTTTATCAAAATCCGGCACGAAGCCGGGTGTGCGGGCCAAAGCCCGTTTTTTGTCCGCCGCACAGGACGTTTACCCGGTGCGGAAACCGGCGGAAGCCCCTGCAGGGTATTCCCGCATGTTTTCATTTTTCAAAAGACGCCACGAAGGGGTCTGTTCCCGGTACGAATGCCGGGAGCAGACCCCTTTTTTGTGTGGCAGAGGAGGATCCCTTATGCAGACCAAAACCCGTTCTTCCGCGCAGCAGATCGTGCTGGCGGCCCTGTTTTTAGCGCTGGCCTTTGTGCTGCCCATGGTCACCGGCCATGTGCCCCAGGTGGGCAACATGCTGTGCCCGATGCACTTTCCCATTTTGCTGTGCGGCTTTGTGCTGGGCGGCCCCTGGGGCCTGGCAGTAGGGTTCATCGCCCCGCTGCTGCGCTCGGTGCTGTTCGGGATGCCGCCCATGTTCCCCATTGCCATTTCCATGGCCTTTGAGCTGGCCGCCTACGGCTTTGTGTCCGGCGTGCTCTGGCGCAAGGCAAAACAGCACACCCTGCCCATGATGTATGCCGCTCTCGTCACCGCCATGGTGGCGGGCCGCCTGGTGTGGGGTGCTGTGCGCTTTGTGCTGGCCGGCCTGACGGGTTCCGGCTTCCCGTTCAGTGCCTTTCTGTCCGGCGCGCTGCTCACCGCTGTGCCGGGCATCATCGCTCAGCTCATCCTCATCCCGCTGATCCTGGTGGCTTTGCAGAAGGCAAAGTTCATCGACTGAGTTCCCGATCCGCAAAAAGGGCTGCTGCCAAACTCCTTCCGGCATCGCATACGCGATGCCACCTCCCTCAATGAGGGAGGCTTCACAGCTTACCGTCATGTCAGGCTCCCTCTGTGAGGGAGCTGGCGCGGCGAAGCCGTGACTGAGGGAGTTCTTGGCAACAGCCCTTTTCTATATCTTTAAATTTATCCGTTCTTCTTACCAGTTAAAAACTCCGGCAGGGGCTTGCCCTCCTTGAGCCACTGGTGATACTCGGCGGTGGCGGCAAATTCCACGTCACCGGCAGAGTTCAGAGCGGTTTCCACAGAGTCCTGCACCACACCGATGATAAAGCCAACGCCTACCATCTGCATAGCCACATCGTTGGAGATGCCGAACAGGGAGCAGGCCATGGGGATCAGCAGCAGGGAGCCGCCGGCCACGCCGGAAGCACCGCA
>CAKTGS010000052.1 GCA_934561485.1 uncultured Faecalibacterium sp. | reverse complement strand
GTAAAATGCTGGATGTTGTTAAAGCCGTTTTTGCGAGCGTAATCTTCCAGATACTTTTTCTGATTCAGAATGCTGTTAGATTCACCTTGCAGCTCATCATCTCTGGAAAGCCTTTCGTACAGTGCCGTGATTTTTCCTTGGTTGGATTTCGCCATAGTTCCACCTTCTTTTGTTTTTAGTGGGGACACAATATGTAACAAAGATACGATACTTTTCGAATTTTGTAAACGCATCTTTGCTTTATCCTTGATAATTATAACCCTTCGGGTCAGTGACCACATAGGAGCTGTGACATTGCAGGAGGTTGGGCTTCAGCCAAAAGCGTGTCTTACCGCTGCCGGAGCCACCAACCACCAGCACGTTTTTGTTCCGGGCGTTCTTGGGGTCAGATGGACGATTGCTCATCATTAACCGTTCGGTTTTTGTCAGGATGATGTTATCGGCGAACTTCGGAGCCATAAACGGTTCAATGTCCTTGGCATTGCCCCACCGGGCAGAGCCGTATTCCATGCCGTGGCGGTACTTTTTTGCGTTTTTTCCACGCAAATAGACTGCCAGCCGCAGCCCTGCGCCGCAGCACAAGCCCACCAGCAAATCAAGCGGATGCAGGCTGGGGAGAGGGTTCGCAAATGCCTGCGGAACTGTGCCCATCATAGACATGATCTTATCGCCCAGTTCCTTGCCCTCGGCAAGCCGCCACGCCTCACCGCAGTTCGTTGCCACCAGACCCAGCAGAAGATAGGGCAGATACAGTGCCAGCAGTTTTGTCAGCTTTTTCGTGGTCACAATCCACGCTCCTGTTCCTTGTGCCGGACTTTGCCGGGGAGTTCTGCCGCCGCCTGCACCAGTTCATGCAGTTTTGCCAGCACCGAGGGGCGTTTGTCCTTGTTCAGCAGGGATGCCGAATACTCTTTGAACGCCGAGTTGAAGGCTTCTGCGTCCGGGGCTTTGAAAAAGACCAGATACCGGGGCGGCACCTCGGAGGTGTCCTTGCGGATGGCGTAGTCGAGGCCATACTTTTTGGCATAGCGTTCCAGCCCACGGATGCCGGTCTTGCTGATCTCCACGCTGGACACGCCCCGGTTCTGCCGCAGAAGGGTACGGACGCTCTGTTTGCCTTGGGATGCCTTGGACTGGTACAGCCGAAACGCTGCCTTGACCGCCCGCAGGACGGTCCGGGCAGACAGCTTTGTGGTGGAGATCATAATGTTGAATGTTTTCTGTTCGATTTCTTCCTGCACTGCCATCACCTCCCGTGTAGCAGGGTGATTTTAACGGTCATGCTCTGACGCAGGCTTAGTGCGGGGCTTTTCTGTGGAAGGCTCATCGGGCACCGGCAGCACCAGCAGACGGTTGCCCAGTTTTAGAAAGGCTTCCGGCTGATGGAAAAGCCGCTCGTACTTCTGCGCCATCTCCGGGGAGAGCGATGCAAAGTCCTCTTCGCCCAGCCCCACCACCAGAAAAGTCCCGGCAACGGTGTCGTACATCTGTCCGTTCTCGTCCCGCAGGGCGCGGTTCAGGGGCAGACCCATGAGTTTGCCGTTATCGTTGTAGACGATGGCAACCGGGTCGGCAAAGGGATAGCTTGCGCCGATGGAAC
The DNA here is from genome assembly GCA_934561485.1 of uncultured Faecalibacterium sp. GTDB lineage: Bacteria > Bacillota > Clostridia > Oscillospirales > Ruminococcaceae > Faecalibacterium. The sequence continues at coordinate 11,916 of CAKTGS010000052.1, read as the reverse complement.
CGCCCACCGCCTGCTGCAAAGCTTTCAGGTCGTTATCGATCTCGACCTGCTGCGGATACTGTCCCGGTGCAATTTTCAGCACCTGTGCCGGGTCGTAACAGAGCAGCAGCGAGGTGTTGGGAAGGTTAAGGCAGGCATCGTCCTCCTCAAAACAGGGCAGGATGCCCGGAGCTTCGTCCAGCGTGATGACGGTCAACTCCATATCCGGGGCAATGGCTGCGAGGTAGACCTCGCCGCCCCGGTTTGCCGCCAGTGCAGCGCAGATGCGCACATCAATGGTGATTTTCTCAGGGCGAATGGTACGAGTGGCGTTATTTTTCATAGGCTTTTTCTCCTTTGTTTGCAAAAGAAAAAGACCCCATCGGGTCTTTCGTTACGGTGTGAGTCAGCGTTCGTTCTGCCGCTGCTGTTTGCGCTGCCACTGTTCCAGCAGCTTGATGATGGTGTCCTCCATCTGTTTGGGCGTATAGCTGCGGGGAAAATACTTCCGCAGGGTCTCGTTTTTGATGGTCACGGTGTCTTTTTCGCTCTTTTTCTCCTGTCCCATCACATCAAAGGCTTTTTCGTAGCTGAACTCTCCCTGCTGTGCCATCTTTTTCAGTTGCTGCGCCTGCGATAAGGACGGCGCATTCTGGGTATCCTCCATGGCTTCTAAAAAATCCCGCTGTTGGCTTTCGTCCAGATAGGACAGTTCCACAGCGGGATTGAAGGCAATTTTCTTTTCGTCCACCATGTCCAGCAGTTCCGGGATGAGGTTTGTCAAGCGGATAAAAAGCTGGACTTGCTTATAACTCTCGCCCGTTCCCTCAGCAACAACCTCTGTACTGCGTTTCCCAAAATAATCTGGGACAACTTGTCCCACATTTTTGGGTCGTCCAACAGTCGTTCGATTGCTTCCAGCTTCATTTTGTACGCAAAAGCCCTTTCGCTAGGCGAAATGTGTTCTCGCTGTAAATTGGAATCGACCATCAAAATGGTGGCAGCATCATCGTCCATATTTCTTACAATGACAGGCAGCGTTTCCAGTCCGGCCATCTTTGCGGCGAACTGGCGGCGGTGGCCGGAAATGATTTCATAACCATCACCATCTGGGCGCGGCCTTGCGATAAGCGGAGCCAGCACACCAAACTGAGCGATACTTTCTACCGTCCGGGTCATGGCTTCATCATCCACGACCTTGAAAGGATGGTTGGTGAACGGATGCAGTTCACCGATAGGGATTTGCTGCACCTGCTCCCGCTGCTGTTCCTGCCGGGATTCTTCGGTGGAGAAGATGTCATCTGCCCCTTTCAGCGACACGTTTAAGCTGCCTTTCGGCATTCGCCATCACCTCCCCTGTCAGAGATTTATAGGCTTCTGCCACCTTGCCTTGGCCAGTTGGATATCCACTAGAAACACGTTTATGTAAATGTTCACCGAAAAACGCCGATAGAATCAGCCTTTGATAAGCATGACTTGTTCAGCACAAAAATCAGTTCTCGAACGTTCCAAATCGGCATATTTTAGAGGATTGTACGATTGTTTTTTCGGTTGGGTTATTTTGCTCCCCGTGGCCGGAGCAGGCCCTGCGGGCCAACATCCACTGCCAGATCTCGCTGGCGCTCAACCGCATTTACACCGAATGGTACCCCAGCAAAGGCTACACCTTCAACATCACCAACTCCACCAGCTACGACCAGTACTACGTGCATGGCCGCACCGTGTTTGATGTGATGGTCAAAATCACCAACGACATCTTCAACACCTATCTGCGCAAGACCGGCACCGTGAACCCCTACTACGCCGAATACTGTGACGGCAAATCCGTCACCTGCCCGGGGCTGAAGCAGTGGGGCACCGTCACCCTGGCCAATCAGGGCCGCACCGCGCTGCAGATCCTGCGCTACTACTACGGCAGCGATATCGAGATCGTGCGTACCAGCAACATCCAGTCCATCCCCCAGAGCTACCCTGGTTCGCCCATCCGGCAGGGAGACAGCGGCACGGCGGTGTTCACCCTGCAGCGGCAGCTGAACCGCATCGCCAAGGACTACCCCTTCCTTGGCAAACTGACGGTGGACGGTGTGTTCGGCAGCAAAATGACCGCCACCGTCAAAGCCTTTCAGAAGCAGTTCGGCCTGACGGCGGACGGCGTGGTGGGACGCCAGACCTGGTACAAGATCAGCTATATCTATGTGTCGGTCAAGGACCTGGCCGAACTGACCAGCGAAGGCGAAACCTCCAGCGGCACCCTTTCGGACGGCACCTGGGGCGGCACCACCCTGCGCACCGGTTCCACCGGAAGCTCTGTGGAGCAGCTGCAGTTCTGGCTGAACACCCTGGCCCAGTACGACGCCGCCATTCCCTCGGTGACGGTGGACGGCGTATTCGGCAGCGGCACCGCCAATGCCGTGCGGGCCTTCCAGCGCAAATACGGCCTGACCGTGGACGGCGTGGTGGGCCGCGCCACCTGGACCGAGGTCTACGACCAGTTCCGCAGCATCCAGTCCGACAACGGCACCCCCAACGCCTACCCGGGCACCGCCCTGCGGGAAGGCTCCAGCGGCCAGAATGTGCGGCTGGTGCAGTTCTGGCTCAAGATTGCCCGCACCATGTACACGAGCCTTTCCAATGTGACGGTGGACGGAAGGTTCGGCAGTGCCACCACGGCGGCGGTCAAACGGTTCCAGGCCTACTTCGGCCTGACCCGAGACGGCGTGGTGGGCCGTACCACCTGGAACAAGCTCTACGAGGTGTACAACGACATTGCCAACAAACTGCTGTCGTCCAGCCTGCGCCCCGGCGAGTACCCGGGTGTGCTGCGCAGCGGCTCTTCCGGCACGGCAGTGCGGGAGCTGCAGTTCTACCTCTACCTGCTCAGCGCCTACGAAAGCAGCATTCCGGCAGTATCCATTGACGGGCGGTTCGGCTCTGCCACCGAGGCCGCCGTGCGGGCGTACCAGCGGTTTGCGGGGCTTACCGTGGACGGCGTGGTGGGGCGCACCACATGGAATTCCCTCTATGGCCGCGCCAGCCAGCTACGCTCCTCCGGCCCAGTGGTCACCTTAAAGCGTCTGCCCTACCCCGGTGCCCCGCTGACGGTGGGCAGCAGCGGCAAGGCAGTGCTGTACTACAATCTGCTTTTGCAGCGCATCGCCTATTATTTTTCCAGCGTGGAAGCCCCGCCCCTTGCCGACCGTTATACCGACGAGACTGCCACAGCCACCCGCAGCGCCCAGCAGCTGCTTGGGCTGGAGCAGACCGGCATTGCCGATGCCGACACATGGACGGCGGTTGAGGCGCTGAGTTTGCAGCTGGCTGCTCACGCCCCGAACCCCGACCGGGACGTTCCACCCAGCACCGCTTACCCGGGGCGCGCCATCGCCGAGGGCAGCGCCGGGCAGGAGGTGGGACAGGTGGAGCGCTGGCTCAACCGCCGGGCACAGCTTTCCTGCGGCGAGGACTATGTGGCCGACAACAACCGCTTTGGCGCGGCAGATGCCGCCGCCGTGCGGGCTGTCCAGCAGCAGGCAGGGCTGCAGCCGGTAAACGGCATCGTGTACCGGGAAACATGGCACGCTTTGCAAGCCCAGTGCTCCGACCCCTGCGGCTGCGAGAAGGAGGAATGAGGGATGGCACGCCTTTTGATCTATGACGCCTACGAAAACAAGGTGTACACCTACGCAAACCTGAACGAGAACGACCCCATGCCTTACAGCACCCTGACCACCCTGCGGGTGCGGGAGTTCCGGGGCAAATCGGCCAGCCCTACCCTGTGGACCACCATTGCCGCCATGGAGGCGTGGAACCTGACCCGCCGCAAATACGGCAGGGGCATCCCGGTGGGGTACGCCTTCCGCCGCATCTGGGAGGGCGGCCACGGCACCCGCAGCCAGCACTACGCAGGGGTAGCGTTTGACGTAGGGCAAAGCCTTGGCCAGCGCCAGCGCACCGCCATTTACAACGCTGCCCGCGCTACCGGCGCATGGGGCTATGTGGAGCCGCTGAGCCAGACCCCCACATGGGTGCACTTTGACCGCCGCTACGGCACCCCGGCCTGCAGCGGCACCACCGCAGGCTACCCCACCCTGCGCCGGGGCAGCCGGGGCTGCTATGTCATGGTTTTGCAGGACGCGCTTTCCACCCTGGGGTATCAGACCGGCAGCCGCATTGACGGCGTGTTTGGCGCCCGCACCGAGGAAGCCCTGCGGGGCTACCAGCGGCGCACCAGCCTGCGCGTGGACGGGGTGTGCGGCTGCAGCAGCTGGAAAAAGATCTCCACCGCCGTCATCGGCATCGGACGCACCAAAACCACCATCGACTGAACCCGCAGACACAGCAAAAGGGACTGCTGCACCAACCGGTACAGCAGTCCCTTTTCTGCTATGATTCCCTTACCATTTGGCCGCTGTTGGCTGCGCATACCGTGAAATCCTTGCATTTATTCACGTTTTTCTCTACCGCGGCCAACTTGGCCGTTGTTATTATTTCTCATAGAAACGTTTCTTTTGAAACAACAGCCAAATATAAAAAGTAGTAATAAAGTTTTAACGCCTTTCAAGCGCGGCCAATCTGGCCGCTGTTGGCTCAGCCATTCACGATGTGCTCACCATGGCCGTCCAGCCAGGTGCTCAGATTGCGGGTCGTAATGTCCATGAGCCGCTGCAGTGCTTCCCGGGTGGTCCAGGCAATGTGCGGCGTCAGCAGCGCATTGGGCAGGCCGCGCAGAGGGCTTTCTTCCGGCAGCGGCTCGGTGCAGAAAGCATCGGCTCCGTAAAAGGCCAGCTGCCCGCTCTGCAAGGCCGCCGCCACAGCCGCTTCGTCCACCAGTGCACCCCGGGCGGTGTTCAGCAGGATCATGCCGGGCTTTGCCTTTGCCAGAGCCTCTGCGCTGATCAGCCCCCGGGTAGCCGGGGTGGCCGGACAGTGCAGGCTGAGCACATCGCTGCGGGCCAGCAGGGTGTCAAAGTCCACAAACTCCACGCCGTCTGCCGCGTACTCCGGCCGCACGGTGCGGGTGCACACCAGCACCTGCATCCCGAAGGCACTGGCAATGCGGGCCGTCTGGCGGCCGATGCTGCCGTAGCCGTAGATGCCAAAGGTCTTGCCCTGCAGCTCCACCTGCGGCAGCAGACCATACTGCGCCGGAATGCCCAGCTGCCAGTACCCGGCCTTCATGCTTTGGTTGTAGCGCTCGGCACACTGGCAGATGGCCAGCAGCAGGCTGAAGGTCATCTGCGCCACGCTGTAAGTAGAATAGCCCGGCACGTTGGCCACGGCCACGCCATGGCGGCGGCAGGCTTCCAGGTCGATGTTGTCCGTTCCGGTGGCAATGATGCCCACCCACTTCAGGTTCGGGCACTGCTGCAGAACCGCTTCGTCCATGCGGCATTTGTTCAGCAGCACGATTTCTGCATCTCCGATGCGGGGCGCGATCTCCTGGTAAGGGGTGCGCACATAGCTCACGGTATTCGGCACCAGCGCTTTGACGCCGGACCAGTCCAGGTCGCCTTCCTGCATCACATAGCTCTCCAGAATGACAGCTTTCATGGTTCTTCCTCTCTTTTTCACGTTTTTTGTGTTACACCGGGTACATGGCCAGCACACAGCTCTGCCCCTGCTGGCAGCTGCGGCTGCCCAGCGCCGCATAGCCCCGGGCCAGCAGCAGGGCCAGATGCGCCCGGTCCTCCAGCGGCACCCACACCGGTTCTGTACGCTTGGGCACGCAGCCGGTGGTCAGCACAAAGCAGGGGGCCAGGCTGTCCAGCGGGCGCAGCGCCCGCAGCCCAAACCCCTGCCGGAAATACACCGGCAGCAGCGCCTCGTCCTGTGCAGTGCACTCCAGCACCGCCAACACCCGCCGGGTGCGGGCCAGCACCTGCGCACGAGCCGCCGCTGCCGCCAGCAAAGGCTCGGCGGCGTCCGACAGCTGCCCCACCGGCGGTGTTAAAAAATAACCGCCCGCCACATTGCGCCAGCCCATGCAGGCCCGCAGGGCTGCGGCACAGGCGGTGTCGGCGTCCAGCGGCAGCACCAGCAGGGCCGCGCCGGATGCGCACCACGCCTCGCCAACGGTCAGCATCCGCAGCACCTCGCTGTGCGGGCGGTAAACACTGCTTACCGTGCCGCGCACCACGCTGCAGAAGTCTTCGGCGGAAAGCCGCCGCACCTGCCGTGCACGCGGCGGGTCACAAACCTGGATCATTTCGGTTCCCCCATTCTTTTTTCGTGATGCTACCAGCATACGAAAAAGCGGGTGCGAACCGGCACGAAACGGCGGGGCTCAATCCAATTTGATGTCTTCGCTCAGCACCTGGCCGATGGGCTTTGCAATGCACAGGTCAGCCTGTGCATCCGCCCCGGTGGGCTGCATGTTGATGACCACCAGGTGGTCGCCCCGGAAGTACTGGATCAGCCCGGCGGCCGGGTATACCACCAGGCTGGTGCCGCCGATGATGAGGGTATCTGCCCGGCGGATGGCACTGACCGCGCCGGACAGCACCTCTTCGTCCAGGCCCTCTTCATACAGCACCACATCCGGCTTGACGATGCCGCCGCATTCCGTGCAGCGGGGCACGCCGGTGCTGTTTGCTATAAAGTCCACATCGTAGAATTTGCCGCAGCGGGTGCAGTAGTTGCGCAGGGTGCTGCCGTGCAGCTCGTACACGGTCTTGCTGCCTGCGGCCTGATGCAGCCCGTCAATGTTCTGGGTGACCACGGCCTTCAGCTTGCCCTGCTTTTCCAGCTTTGCCAGACGCAGGTGTGCGGCGTTGGGCTTGGCTCCCTTTACAATGAGCTTATCGCGGTAAAAACGGTAGAATTCCTCCGGCTTCTGCTCCCAGAAGGTGTGGCTGAGGATGGTTTCCGGCGGGTAGTCGTATTTTTGGTGATAAAGCCCGTCCACACTGCGGAAGTCCGGGATGCCGCTTTCGGTGGACACCCCAGCGCCGCCAAAAAACACAATGCTGCTGCTCTTTGCAAGGATCTCTTCCAACGCCTGTACCATAACAGAACCGCCCCTTTCCCAACGGAAAATTTTGTGGTAAGATACTATCAGTATAGCACATTCTGGCAGGAAAGGAAGAGGCTCATTTTGAACGTATGGTATATCAACAGTATGCTGGGCACCCTGCGGCTGGAAGAAGAAAACGAGGCCTTGTGCGGGGTGCATTTTTGCCCGGACGGCGTACCGGACCTGGAACCGCTGCCCCGCAAAGTCTGCGAGACGCCCCTGCTGCAGGAAGCCGAGGAGCAGCTGAACGAATACTTTGCCGGGGTGCGGCAGACGTTTGACCTGCCCCTGGCCCCCAGGGGCACCCCGTTCCAGAAAGCGGTGTGGGCCGAGATGAACAAGATCCCCTACGGCGAGGTGCGCACCTATGGCCAGCTGGCGGCGGCCATCGGCAGGCCACGGGCAAGCCGCGCCGTGGGCGGGGCCTGCCACTGCAACCCCATTGCCATCCTCCAGCCCTGCCACCGGGTGGTGGGTGCAAACGGCAGCCTCACCGGCTACGCCTACGGGCTGGAGGTAAAAGAGTATCTGCTGGAGCTGGAGCAGGATTAAGGGCGCAAAAGCCTCCCCACCACAGTGGGGAGGCTTTTTTATCGCTGATGTTCCGCAAACATCCTGCCCAGTTCCGGCAGAATGTCGTGAGGCAGCATTCCGTACTCGCCGTAGCGGGCGGCGGCACGGTCGGCGGCGGCACCGTGCAGGTACACCGCGCAGGCCGCCGCTTCATAGGCGGGCAGGCCGCAGGCCAGCAGGGCAGCAGTCATGCCCGCCAGCACATCCCCGCTGCCGCCCCGGGCAAGGCCCGGGTTGCCGGTGGGGTTCACGCACACTCGGCCATCCGGGGCCGCCGCCACCGTGTGGGAGCCTTTGAGCACCACCACAGCGTTCCATTGTTCCGCATACCGCCGGGCCGTTTCTTCCCGGGCCGCATTGATCTGCGCCGCAGATAAGCCGGTCAGCCGGGCCATCTCGCCGGGGTGGGGTGTAATAATCAGCTCCCCTGCCGGGTGCGGGAAGGTTCCGCCTTCCGCCAGCAGCTGTGCAGCGGCGTTCAGGCCATCCGCATCCAGCACGGCGCTGCCCGCAAATCCGGGCAGGAGCTGCTGCACAAGGGCCTGGGTCTCCGCCGCCCGGGCGGCACTCTGGGCACTGCCGCCAAGTCCGGGGCCAAGCAGCAGCACGGTTGCTTTCTGCCGCTGAAGGAGCGGCACATTTTCCGGCGCGATGCCGCCTTCGGCCCCCGCCTTACAGGGACACAGGCAGCACTCCGGCAGGCGTGCCACAGCGGCAGCCAGCACCGGCTCCACGCTGGCAAGGGTCACGATGCCGGCCCCGGTGCGCAGCGCACCCTCGGCAGCCAGCAGGGCCGCCCCACGATAAAATGCACTGCCCGCCACAGCCAGCACACTGCCAAAGGTGCCCTTATGGCTGTCCCGGGCACGGCGCGGAATGCTTTGCCAGACAAATTCGGATGTGATCTCGGTTGACATTTTATGCTTCCCCCTGCACCAGGCTGCGGATCTGCTTTTCCACGTTCTGCACTTCCTCATGGAACATGCGGGCCGAAATGCGCAGGGCACCGTGGCCCAGAATGATGATCTGCTCCATGCCGTCTGAGGTAGCCACCCGCACCCGGCGGTTCTTGCCGATCTCGTGGGTGACCCGCTCGATGAACATGTCCGCCGTTTCGGCTTCTTTGGTGTAGACCACGTGGATGTTGTGGTACTGCTCGATGCTGCCCGGGCTGCCCGGCACGCGGTAAGCGTCAAACACCAGGATCAGCACACACTTCTGGAAGCCCTGATAGTTGCACAGGATGTCCATCAGCTTGTGGCGGGCGGCATCCAGGCTCTCTTTGGAAAGAGCGTTCAGCTCGTCCCACGCAAAGATGATATTGTAGCCGTCCACCAGCAGGTACTCCGGTGCGATCTCCCACTGCTCGGCCGCAAAGTCCGGGCGCTCCCGTTTCTGCACCGGGCGGAATGCCGCCAGCGGGTCCCGCTTGATGGGGCCGTAGGTGCGCTCAAAAATTTTGAGCAGCTCGGCGTCCTCTTCCAGCGTGGCGCGGTAGGCCATGGCGCGGCGCTGGGGCGCAGCGGCAGCTTCCGGGCGGGCAGGCTTTGCCTTGCCCCAGCCGCTTTCCACGTGCATGTGGCTGCGCACCTCGCTCCAGGGCACCACAAATCCGGCCCCATGGGCGCAGAACACCGAATCCGCCGGGTTGTCCAGGTCGTGCTCCGGCTCGTAACCGATGGCCGCGATCACCTCCTGCGCATTGTGGCAGGGGCGGTAGCCGTCCAGCGTCAGGGTCAGGTGCCCCCTGCCCCGGCTGTAGCCGACCACTTCCATGGGGTAGCTGCGCATGGCGGCCACCGGCGCAAAGCCGGTAAGCACCGCCGTCTCTTCCCCGCTCTCCGGCGGGTCGAAGGTGCCTTCCATGCGCTGGATGTCGCTCATGGCGCGGCCGATGTTCTCCGCGGGCACTTCCAGCCGGAAGGCATACCACGGCTCCAGCAGCTGGCTTTGGGCCAGCATCAGGCCCTGCCGCACGGCACGGTAGGTGGCCTGCCGGAAGTCGCCGCCCTCGGTGTGCTTGAGGTGTGCCCGGCCTGCGATGAGAGTGATCTTTACATCGGTGAGGGGTGCCCCGGTGAGCACACCCAGGTGCTGCTTTTCTTCCAGATGGGTCAGCACCAGCCGCTGCCAGTTTTTGTCCAGCACCTCTTCCCGGCAGTCTGCGGCAAACTGCATGCCGCTGCCGCGGGGCAGGGGTTCCAGCAGCACATGCACCTCGGCATAGTGGCGCAGCGGCTCGTAGTGGCCCACGCCCTCCATAGGTTCGGTGATGGTTTCCTTATACAGAATGCCACCCGGGCCGAACTCCACCTGCAGGCCGAACCGCTCTGCCAGCAGGCTGCGCAGCACTTCCAGCTGGATCTCCCCCATGAGCTGCACATGGATCTCGCCCAGTGTTTCGTTCCACACCACGTGGAGCTGGGGTTCCTCTTCTTCCAGCCGGTGCAGTTTGCCCAGCGCGGCGTGCACATCTGCCCCCTCCGGCAGCAGTACCTGATAGCTCAGCACCGGTTCCAGCACCGGCAGGTCGCTGTCCCGCTCTGCTCCCAGGCCTGCACCGGGTCTTGCACGGGTCAGGCCGGTAACGGCGCACACCTGTCCGGGGCCAAGTTCCTCCGCCAGCGTATACTTTGCGCCGGAATACAACCGCAGCTGGTTGGCTTTTTCGGCCCAGGGTTCGCCGTCCGTTTCTCCGGTGAGCTGCGCTTTCACCTTCAGGGTTCCGCCGGTGACCCGCAGCCAGGTCAGCCGCGCCCCCTGCTCGTCCTGCGACACCTTGAACACCTTGGCGCCAAAAGCTTCCAGCGCCGGGGCGGGCCGGGTGTACCGGTCAAGACCGGCCAGCAGCTCGTCCACACCCTCCAGCTTGAGGGCCGCGCCGAACCAGCACGGGAACACATGCCGCCGTGCAATGGCGGGGATCAGATCCGCATCGGTCAGCTGCCCGGCGTCCAGCATTTTCTCCATCAGGTTTTCGTCACACAGGGCCAGCGCTTCGTCCCGGGCGGCGGAATCCGCACCAAAGTCCACAAAGCCCTCGCCCAGGCGGTGGTTCAGCTGGGCAAGCAGTTCTTCCCGGGTCTTGCCGGGCAGGTCCATCTTGTTCACAAACACAAAGGTGGGCACATGGTAGCGCCGCAGCAGCCGCCAGAGGGTTTCGGTGTGGCTCTGCACGCCGTCTGTACCGCTGACCACCAGCACGGCATAATCCAGCACCTGCAGGGTGCGCTCGGTCTCGGTGGAAAAATCCACATGGCCGGGGGTATCCAGCAGGGCAAGATCCGTATCGCCTGCCGTGAGCAGGGCCTGTTTTGAGAAAATCGTGATCCCGCGCGCTTTTTCCAACGCGTCAGTATCCAGAAAGGCATCCTTGTGGTCCACCCGGCCCAGCTTGCGGATCGCGCCGGCGCGGTAGAGCAAAGCTTCCGACAGGGTGGTTTTGCCGGAGTCCACATGGGCAAGAATGCCCAGTACGATTTGTTTGTGCGTTGTTTCCATCCGCTCAGTCTCCTACATACATATTCCATTTTATTGTAGCACGGATGTGGAAAAAAGAAAAGCGGAGCGACCACAGTCACTCCGCTTTTGCAAAAAACAGGTCAGTCCACAATGATGCTCTTGCCGGTCATCTCTGCCGGGACGGGCAGGCCGATGTAGGGCAGCATGGTGGGTGCGATGTCGGCCAGGCAGCCGCCCTCGCGCAGCTTCACATCGCCGCAGCCAACGGCCACAAAGGGCACCACGTTGGTGGTGTGGGCGGTGAAGGGGGTGCCGTCCGGGTTCATCATCTTTTCGGCGTTGCCGTGGTCGGCAGTGATGAAGGCGCAGCCGCCGGCGTTCAGCACAGCAGTAACCACCTTGTCCACAGCGGTATCCACAGCTTCCACCGCCTTGACGGCAGCGTCAAACACGCCGGTGTGGCCCACCATGTCGCAGTTTGCAAAGTTCAGGATGACCACATCGTACTTGCCGCTCTCAATGCGCTTGACGCACTCGTCCGCCACTTCGGGGGCGCTCATCTCAGGCTTCAGGTCATAGGTTGCCACCTTCGGGCTGGGGATGACGCAGCGGTCCTCGCCCTCGTAGGGAGCCTCGACACCGCCATTGAAGAAGAAGGTGACGTGCGCATACTTCTCGGTCTCGGCGATGCGCAGCTGGGTCTTGCCATGCTCAGACAGGTACTGGCCCAGAACATTCTTCAGTTCCACCGGGGGGTAGGCCACTTCGCAGTTGGGCATGGTGGCATCGTACTCTGCCATGCAGACGTAGTTCACCTGCTTGCGGCCGCCGCGGCGCTCAAAGCCCTTGAAGTCGTCATCGCAGAAGATGCGGGTCATCTGGCGGGCACG
>CAKTGS010000051.1 GCA_934561485.1 uncultured Faecalibacterium sp. | reverse complement strand
ATGGTAACAGCGGTGGAGAAGTCGGCATCGTAGCCCTGATCGACCATCATGGGGATCATGATGGAACCGATGGAAGCAGTATCGGCGGAGGCAGAACCGGAAATGCCGCCAAAGAAGTAGGAAGCCACGATGTTGACCATGGCCATGCCGCCGCGCATCCAGCCAACGCAGGCATCAGCCAGTGCGATCAGCTTTTCGGAAATGCCGCCGGAACCCATGAGCACGCCCATGGTGATGAAGAACGGCACAGCCATCAGGCTGAAGGACGAAATGCCTTTGACCATCAGGCGGCAGACATCGTTCAGTGCCTGGCCCTGCACCAGCAGGCAGAACACACTGGACAGGCCCACCGCGTACGCAATGGGGAAGCGCAGGAAGATCATGGCGAAGAAGCTGACAAGAAGGACAATGATTGCCAGTGTCTGAACTGTCATATTACACTTCCTCCTTTACAAAAAAGCTCTTGATATGGTTGTACAGTGCCTCGATCTCGAAGATGATCATGGCAACACCGGCCAGCGGCACCGGGAAATACATCCAGAAGCGGCTCAGCCAGGGCATGGAAACATAGAAGCCGCGGCCGCCCAGAGTGGTGGCATAGTTCCAGCCCACCACCATCATGATGATGCCCAGAATGCACACGGCAAGGTCGGCCAGAATGTCCAGGATCTTGATGGCGAGCTTGGGCAGGTAAACGTCAAACGCGGTCATGCGGATGTGGGCACCGCGCCGGATGGCAAGGGCGGCGCTGAGCACGGCCATGTAGCTCATGCAGGTCAGCACAACTTCCTCTGACCAGGCGGGGTCCGGGATAAAGGGAACGTAACGGCCAATGACGGACATCGTTGTGATGGCGATATCTGCGATCAGCAGGATCTTACAGATGAACAGCACCACTTTATAGGTGATATCATAAGCCGGTTTGATCTTATCCAGTGTGGTAAAGATTTTCGGCATGTTCATTCCTCCTAATAAAACCCCGGCGGCTGGCGGGGAGTTCCCGTCATAGCCCGCCGGGGTCCTTACAGCTTACGGGGTTGGAAAAGACGGCCTTATGCCTTCATATCCAGGATCTTCTGGTACAGCTCTGCCTGGTCCGAGGTGTTCTCGCTGATGACCTTGGCGCAGGCTTCCTGCCAGGGAGCCTTATCGGGCACATCCACCACGTTGCAGCCGGATGCCTTCAGCTCGTCCAGAACCTTGTTCTCAGCGCTTTCAGACAGCTCTGCGTTGAAGGTCTGGGTGTCGGCACCGGCCTCCATGATGGCGGCCTGCTGGTTTGCAGTCAGCTTGTTCCATGCGTTGTCGGTGATGACCGCCTGGATCGCGCCCAGGGTGTGGCCATCGAGGATCAGATTGTTTGCAACCTCGGGGAAAGCATTGGACTTGTAGTTTGCAATGGGCTGCTCGGCGCCATCCACAACGCCGGTCTGCAGTGCGCTGTACAGCTCACCGAAGGAAACAACGGTGGGGTTTGCGCCCAGACCTTCGACCATGCCGTTCATGACGGGGTCGTTGGACACGCGCAGCTTCAGGCCCTTGAAATCCTCAATGCCGGAAACGGGTTTGACCGTGAAGAAGTGACGGAAGCCCTCTTCGCCGTAGAAGATGCCGCGCAGGGGCAGGCCCAGTTCCTGAGGCTCGTTCAGGAAATCAGGTGCCAGGTCGCTGCCGGCAAAGTTCCAGAAGTGCTTGCGGTTCTCGAAGGTGAAGGGGATGGACAGCAGCTTGGACTTGTTGCAGCCGTAGCTGGTCAGTGCAAACGCGGAGATACGGCTCATGTCGATGGAAGTGGAGCCGCCCAGGATGGCGTCCAGAACATCGTTCTCGGAACCCAGAACGCCGGAAGCCTGCACATCGATCACAACGGAACCGCCGGTCAGCTCTTCCACCTTCTCCTTGAAGTGGGTTGCGGTCTGGCCAACGATGGTATCCAGCGGGTTGACCTCGGCGTAGACCAGGGTCACCTTGGGATCGCTGGCGGCAGCGGCGGTGTCACCGGCAGCTGCAGAAGCAGCCGTGGAGCCGGCAGTGGAAGCAGCGGTGGAGCTGGAAGAGCCACCACATGCGGTCAGGGCAGCGGCAGCAGCGGCTGCTCCGGCAACGGCGAGAAAGTTGCGGCGAGTGATCTTTTTCATAACAAAAACCTCCTAAGTTCTCTTTGGGGCGGTACGCTCTGCACAGGAGCCGTGCCGCCGTTCATTCACTGGTCACACTGTAGCAAAATTTTTTAACCGGCACAAGGCATTTCAAAAAATGTCCTGTTTTTTGAAAAAATATGAACATTTTGATTGTGCAGTCTGCACAACAAAAAATCCAAGCCTTTGGGCATCATCGCCTACAGCTTGGATTTTTTAATAGATTTCACGAGAAATTTCAGCTGTTCTGAATGCGTTCCAGGGTTGCTGCCTGGTCGGCAAACCGGTCGTAAAGCGGGCGCACCGCCTCGCGGAATTTCTGTTTTTCCTCTGCGGAAAGCTCTGTGACCACAATGCCGTGGTCCAGCATATTCTGCTCGGCGCGGGCCTCCCGCTCCGCCCAGAGAGTGCGTTCCACCAAAGCCGACTGCCGCGCACAGCTGCGGATGATGCCCGGATAGGAAGCATCCAGCTGGGCCAGCTTTTCCATGGCGGGCACACTGGCCAGCTGGATCTCCGGCACACGGGTGTGCTCATCCTGCAAAAAGTAGGGGGCCACCTCATAATGCCCCATGGTCTCGTAGCTGGGCCAGTTGTTTTCGGCCCCGTCAATTTTGCCGTTGCGCAGGGCGGCATATACCTGGCTGTACACTACCTGCACCGGGTCAGCTCCCAGTGCCGTGACCATGGCGCTCATGGTGTCCGACTCCTGCACCCGCAGCGTCAGCCCCTGCAGGTCGGCCAGACCGGCCACCGGCTTCCGGGTATAAAAGCTGCGCACACCGGCATCAAACCAGGAAAGCCCGGTCAGATCCATGGCGTCCAGCATCCCCAGAAATTCATCGCCGATGCTGCCGTCCAGCACCCGCCACATCTGTTCGGCGTCCTCATACAGGTAGGGCAGCTGCAGCACATTCAGCACCGGAAGGTACCCGGCCAGCTGGCTCAGGGAGACGCGGGCAAAGTCGATGCCGCCAAACTGCATCTGCTGAATGACGCTCTGCTCCGATCCCAGTTCCCCGCTGCTGTACACCTCAATTTTCACCCGGCCGTCCGTGCGTTTGGCCACCAGATCTGCAAAAGCCAGTGCTGCCTGCGTGGTGGGGTAATCCTCAGGCTGATTTTCGGCGTAGCGCAAAAGAAGCTCCGGCTGCGCCCCGGCAGGCTCTTTTTCCCGGCAGCCGCACAGCCACAGCGCTGCACCGGCGGAGGCAAGCAGCAGCTGCCGCCGGGAAATCGCACGGCTCACAGCAGTGCCTCCTGCTGCTCGGCATGTGCTGTTTTTCCGGCCTGTTTGCGGTATTGGGTGGGCGTAACGCCGGTGCGCTTTTTAAACGCGCGGGCAAAGTAGCTGGCATCCTCATACCCCACCATGGACGCCACCTCTGCCGAGGAGCGGAAGGGGTCTTTCAGCAGTTCCTTAGCCGCATTGATGCGCAGCTCGGTCAGGCAGTCCAGAAAATTCATCTTTTGATATCGTTTGAACTGGGCCGAGAGGTAAGCCGGGCTGATGTGCAGAATTTCGCCCACGCTGTCCAGCGAAATGTCGAACATGTAGTTGTCCTCCAGATACCGCCGCACATGGGCCATGACCAGGGCCGTCTGGCTGTTTTCGCTGCCGTCCGGGTCTGCGGACGGTGCATCGGCCTTTTCCGGCGGCTGTTCCGACTGCACAGGTGCCAGCGCCTCCAGCTTGCGCTCGGTTTCGATCTGTCGGATGGCACGCCGGATAGAGGCTTCCAGTTCGTCCGGGTCCACCGGCTTGAGCAGGTAGTCACAGGCCCCCAGGTGAACGGCTTCGTGGGCATACTGGAACAGGCTGTAGGCCGTAACAAAAATGACCCGGCACCCGGGGCGCTGGGCCAGCACGGCCCGTGCCGCATCCAGCCCGCTCATGCCCGGCATCTCAATGTCCATCAGGATGAGGTCTGCCCCCCACAGCACGGCCATATCCGCCGCTTTCCGGCCATTTTCCGCCATTTCCAGCACAAGATCGTGCTCCACAAACCGGTGGGTCACCATATCCGCCAGGGCTTCCCGCTCCAGCCGTTCGTCATCCGCAATCAACAGGCGTATCATCGTCCAGTTCCTCCTCTTCCAATTCCACCAGCGGCAGATAAAGGGTCACTGCAGTCCCCCGCCCCGGGCGCGAACGCACCTCGAACCGGCTGCGCTTGTCCAGCAGCCGGAGCCGTGCCGCCACATTGTACACACCAATATGCTCCCAGCGGTCACCGGAAGCTGCCAGTCCCTTCTGCAGCTGGGCCAGCTGGTCCGGCGCAATGCCCAGACCGTTGTCGCACACGCTGATGCGCAGCAGCTTCTGCTGCCGCAGCGGCGCAATGCGAATGCGCACCGTGCCCCCCTCTTCCTTGGGGGCAATGCCGTGCTTGAATGCATTTTCCACGATGGGCTGCAAAATAAACGAAGGCACCATTGTTTCCGTCAGGTCAATGGAGTCTGAAATGCACCACCGCATCTTTACGCGGTCGCCAAAGCGGACGTGGTAAATGGAATAATACTCATCCACGATCCGCACCTCGCGGGAGAGCGGCACCTGCTCATCGTTGCTCATCAGACTGTACCGCAGCAGATGGCTCAGTGCCGTGATCAGCGCCTGCGTGCGGTAGGCCGTCTCCTGCCCCGCCGTCTGCAGGATCACGTTCAGGGTATTGAACAGGAAATGCGGGTCGATCTGGCTGCGCAGCTGCTGCAGCCGGCTGCGCTCCATCCGGGTCTGCAGTTCCAGCGCCTGGGTCTTTTGCTGGTGAAGGGCCTGCTCCATCTCGTTTTTCTCCCGCAGGGTGTTCACCTGTTCGGCCATGGAGTGCTTCATCTGATTGAAGGCATCCGTCAGCTGCCCGATCTCATCCTGATTCCGCAGCACCGGCACATCCGGCGTATCATACTCCCCTGCAATGATCTCCTGCGATGCACCGATCAGCTGCTGCACCGGCCCCAGAAGCCGCAGCACCGACCACGCCATCACGCAGCCCAGTACCAGGCAGACCACCGTTGCCACCGTCTGTGCCCATTGGATCCGGCTGCTCAGGGTGGAAACTTCCGCGTAGATCCCCTGTGCATCCGCAATGGCCGTGTTGAGCAGCTGCTGGGTATACTGGCGCAGATACTCGCCGCAGGGCGAGACCTTGTTGTAGTAAAGCTGCGCCGCACCATCGTCATCCCCGGCCCGCACAGCTTCTTCCAGCTGCTCCACCAATGCAGTGTAGCTTTTGTAGGTGGTGCAGACGGCGTTGTACAGCAGATACTGCTCCTCGCCTACGGTGTCCAGGCCGCCATCGATCCGCCACAGCCAGGCGTTGGTGGTGGAAAACGATGCATCCAGTTCCTCCAGCAGCGCATCGGAATCGCCGTATTCCCAGCGGTAATCGTTCAGAGCCGTCAGGCTGCGCTCTACGCCGCCCTGAAACCGGCTGATGGCATTGAAGTCGCCCATCTGATCGTCCAGTTCCCGCAGTACCGTGCCGGACTGGTAAAAGCCGAGAAAGATCTGGGCCGCCAGCGCCAGCAAAAAAGCGGCCAGCCCCAGCGTAATGCGTTGCTTCAGCGTCATGGACCAGCGCACAGCGATTCCCCCTTCCTGCAAAGAAATTTTTCCGCCAATGGCCCTATTCTAACATGTTTTGTGTCAATTTTGCAAGAATTTCCTTGTGTGAACAGAAAAAATATGGTATGATGCCCCAAAAGGAGTGTTTTTTCTATGACGCAGACTTTGGACATCGCGGTGGAAATGACCGCCGATTCTTTCCACAAATTTGCTGTTTTTGATTTTTTGCACCACAAAAAAGCCTGGCACCGGCCGCTGCTGTTTGCTGCCATTCTGCTGGTGTCTGCAGGCATCTGCCTTTCCCAGACAGGCCGGCGGGAGGGTGCCGCTTTGCTGGCCATTGTGCTGGCCGTGGTGGCCGTGGGCCTGCCTGCTGCCTGGTTCTGGAACTTTTTCCACAACCTCAAAACGCAGATCCGCAAAATGGGCCTGCCCCGCCCCTTCTACCGGCTGGAACTGGGAGACGCAGGCCTCAGCGTGTGGATGGCGGGCGAGCAGGATAAAGCTGCCCCCAGCCGCCATTGTGCCTGGCAGGACCTTCACCTTGCCTACCGCACCCAGGATGCGATCTATCTCTATGTACAGAAAAACCAGGCATATCTTGTTCACAGCAATCTGGATGCCGCATGGGAACTGCTGGAGAAAAAACTTGCGCCGGAACAGCAAAAAGACTGCCGGAAAAGCCATTGAATGGCAGGAAGGCCGGAATGTCAGCTTTGAAAATACCGCAGTGCAGGCCGGTATACAGCTGGAATAACCACCATAACAAACAAGGCCCCGGGCTTTCCGCAGTGGAAAGCCCGGGGCCTTGTTTACAATGGGTTTACACCTGTTTTGCGTTCTCCGTCCGGCAGGACATCCGGAACAGCACAAAGCCAATGACGAACAGCACCGCAATGCTGCCCACGCCCACATTGGCGCTGCCGGTGAGCTGGCTGCCCACACTGACGATCATGGTGCCCAGGAAGGAAGCGCCCTTGCCGCAGATGTCGAACAGGCCAAAGTATTCGCCGGATTTCTCCGCCGGGATGATCTTGGCAAAGTGGCTGCGGCTCAGTGCCTGCACACCGCCCTGGAACATGCCCACCACCACGGCCAGCACCCAGAACTGCCACTGCTGCGTGAGGAAGAAGGCAAACACCGCAATGCCCACATAAGCTGCAATGCACACGGGGATCAGCTTGCTGGAAGGGTACTTCTGGCTCAGCACGCCGAAGATCAGCGCCGAGGGAAAGGCTACGATCTGGGTGACCAGCAGTGCCAGCAAAAGGCCGGTGGTGTCCAGCCCCAGGGCCGCGCCGTAGGCCGTGGCCATATCAATGATGGTATACACGCCGTCAATGTAGCAGAAGAAGGCCAGCAGGAACCAAAACACCTGCTTGTCCTTGTACAGATGCTTCAGTGTGTGGCCAATGCGCACAAAGCTCTGGCGGATGGCATGCTGTTCCACCTCCACATAGTTGATCTGCTTATACTTGCGCAGCAGCGGCAGGGTGGTGATCAGCCACCAGGCTGCCGTGATGAGCAGCGCAATGGAAAGCGCCGTCATCTGGCTCAGGCCGATCATACCGCTGCCCAGCACCAGCGCCAGGCAGACCACAAAGGGAATGCAGCTGCCAATGTAGCCCCAGGCGTACCCCCGGGAGGACACCATGTCCATGCGCTCCGGGGTGGTCACATCGCCCAGCATGGAATCGTAAAACACCAAGCTGCCCGAAAAGCCGATCTTGGCCAGAATGAAAATGACCAGGAACGGCAGCCAGGTTCTGGCCACGCCCATGGCGCAGCAGCCCACCACGCCCACAAACAGGCACAACATAAAAATAGGCTTTTTAAAGCCCTTGGTGTCAGCCAGGGTGCCCAGGATCGGCCCCAGCACCGCCGTGATCACGGTGACCACCGAGCTTGCATAACCCCAGTAGGCCAGGTAGTCCACCTTGCTCAGGCCGCCGGCCTCGGCCAGCGCATTGAAAAAGATAGGCACCAGAGTGGCGATCATCAGCACAAAGGCCGAGTTGCCCACATCGTACAGGATCCAGGCGCGCTCCAGCGGGGTAACTTTGAATTTTCCGTTTTCCATGTTGATTCCTTTCGCACTGTCGGGCAGTATGGCGGGAGTTTCTCCGAGGACCGTCCGGCGGGTGGGCCCCTGTTGCCCGGAGGGCAATGGAATGGCCCGCAACAACAGTGACCGCCGCCTGCGGCGGAAACAGGGAACTGCTGTTGGGGCAGCGGTCAGCAAGACGCAAGTGCCGTCCAAGGCACGAAGCGGATGCTGGGTACCGCAACCCGTATTGTGTCCAAAGAGAAAGCTCTCACCATACTGCCCCAGTCGTGTAATTTTAAAACTCCCCAAAAGTATGGTCGTAAGCTTTATCCAGCGGCTCGTCCGTGTCCAGCTTCTGCACGTACTCTTCGATCAGGCGTACCGCCAGCGGCACAGCCTGCCCGTACAGGGCATCCAGCTTCTCGCTGCTTTCGGTGCACCGGGGGTTCGGCTGCGGGTTTGCCACCAGGCCGTGCATTCCCTCGTACTTGCCCACCACCTTCATGCCGGTCAGCACCATCCAGCGCTTGACCGGGTTGGATGCCTGCAGCCGTTTGTGCACCGAGATCATACCCTTGAGGGCTTCCAGCGTTTCTTCCTGAGAGATGCCCTCGTAAAAGGGAGCGATCACCGCCGCATTTTCTGCTGTGGGGCGGATGTGGCTGGCCGTGAAGAAGTGCAGCGGGTCCTGCCCGTCCCGGCGCAGCAGCATGTTGTCAAACTCGGTCTCGATCTCGCAGTGGGTCACCCCGCTGCTGCGGGTGTACTGCTCCACAAAGGGGTGGCAGGTGCTGTCCAGCGCAAAGTGACACACAAAGCCCAGGGCATAGGCCAGGGCGGCAGCGCGATCATCCGCCGTGCGCACCACGCCGCGGGCACGGTCGAAAAAGACGCGGCCCGGTTGTTCGTGCATGGCATTGCCCAGACGGCTGACCGGGCTGGACTTGATGGCATGATAATAAAACAGCAGGTCCGGCCCATGCAGGCCGATGTCGTACAAAGCGCGGTACGGTACAATGGCCGCACGCAGCTCGTCCGGCAGCTGCTCCAGAACATTGGCACCAAAGCGGCGGTGCGCATAAGTTGACGGCATAGCAGTCTCCTCCATTCCACAACGGCCCGCCGGGGCGGGGCCGCAATTGCGTTCCGCTTCAGTATAACAGAAACTTTCCCGTCCTTCTACCCTTTTTCGTCTGATTTTGGTAAAAAGTTTGAATTGTTTTTGCACTTTATTCCCGTACGCCGGGAGTTTCTCCGAGTACCGTCCGCTGGGGTGGGACCCTGTTGCCCGCAGGGCAATAGGGCGGGCGATGGAATGACCTGCAACGGCAGCGACTGCCGCCTGCGGCGGAAACAGGGAGCTGCTGTTGGGGCAGCGGCCAGCAAGACGCGAGAGCCGCTCAAGGCACGAAGCGGATGCTGGGGGCCGCAACCCGTATCTGTCCGAGGAGAAATTACCGGCGCACAGCGGCTACAGCAAAAGGCACAGCTATCCGGAGACAGCTGTGCCTTTTTGCATTTTTCGTTTTTACAGGTTCTCGTATCCCTGCGGCATCTCGCTCTTGCGGTTGCGGTCCATCAGGTTGCGCAGGGCATCGCTGGCGCTCATGCCCTCCTTGACAATGGCGTTCACCGTCTGCACAATGGGCATCTCCACATTGTACTTTGCGGCCAGCTCCATAGCAGCGGGCAGAGCATTGATGCCTTCCACCACCATGCCCACTTCCTTCACGGCCTGCTCCGGGCTTTCGCCCTTGCCGATCAGGATGCCGGCGCGGTTGTTGCGGCTGTGCATACTGGTGGCCGTTACGATCAGGTCGCCAATGCCGGCCAGGCCCGCAAAGGTGTGGATGTTGCAGCCCATGGCCACACCCAGGCGGGCGATTTCGGCAATGCCGCGGGTGATCAGGGCCGCACGGGCATTGTCGCCATAGCCAAGGCCGGTGGAAATGCCCACGCCCAGCGCGATGACGTTTTTCAGGGCACCGCTCAGCTCCACACCCTTAATGTCGGGGTTGGTGTACACGCGCATACAGGTGTTGCTGAACACGTCCTGCACGTACTGGGCAGCTTCCTCGTCCGGACAGGCCGATACAATGGTGGTGGGCAGGTCCAGTGCCACTTCCTCGGCGTGGGTGGGGCCGCTCAGAGCCACCAGCTTTACCTGCTGCAGGCCGCCGTCCCGGTGCAGCTCATCGGCCAGCACTTCGGTCATGGTATATAAGGTATCCGGCTCCATGCCCTTGGCTACATCCACAATGACCTGGCCGTCCGGGACATAGGGGCGGGCCTTGGCGGCCGTAGACCGCACAAACACCG
Source organism: uncultured Faecalibacterium sp. (assembly GCA_934561485.1). Lineage (GTDB taxonomy): Bacteria > Bacillota > Clostridia > Oscillospirales > Ruminococcaceae > Faecalibacterium. Next base: position 3,972 of record CAKTGS010000051.1, on the reverse strand, counting down.
AAGGCACCGCAAACAGCAGCACATCCTTGCCGGTGCACACTTCCTGGATGCTCTTGGTAAACTGCAGCTCCGCCGGAATTTTCATGCCCGGCAGGTTGGGGTGCACCCGGGTGGCGGAAAGGTTATCCACCTCGGCCTCAATGGCCGACCACACCTGCACCTCGTGGCCGCTCACCGTGAGCATCCGTGCCAGTGCCATGCCCCAGGTGCCTGCACCCAGAACGCCAATTTTTTTCTTTGTCACGTTCGTGTCCTCCGTTTGCACCGGCAGCCCCGCCGCCGGTGATTTTGCGCCGCACCGGTGCTGCCGGTGTGCACGTTGTTATGTTCATTGTACACGAAAGGGCAGGCAGCGTCAAGCCTTGCCGCATTGCACAAAGTTGCCAGCCGCTAACAAAACATTTTGGTCACATCACGGGTTTTGCGCAAAGCAATTGCACTTACCGCCGTTTCATGTTATAGTATTTTGGTAGGTTTTATAGGGATTTGTTCCGGAACACTTGACTTAAAGTGTGCTTGAAGTGGTATAATCCTGTTATCGCCTTTTTTGAGAGTGATTTGAGGTACTGAGTTTTTCATGTTTGAAGCATTGCTTTCCAACCGAACGGTCAGCGTTTTAGCAGAGGCCCTGCCCCGCATCCTGACGGCGGGCCTGACCATGACCATTCCCCTGACGCTGGTCTCCTTCTTTTTTGCCATGATCATTGCCGTGGCGGTGGCACTGGTGCAGTACGCCAATGTGCCGGTGCTGCGGCAGATCGCCCGGTTCTACATCTGGGTCATCCGCGGCACCCCGCTGCTGGTGCAGCTGTTCATCATCTTTTACGGCCTGCCCAGCGTGGGCATCATGCTGGACGCCTTTCCTGCCGCCGTCATTGCCTTTGCCTTCAACGAGGGTGCCTACTGCGCCGAGACCATGCGCGGCGCACTGGAAAGCGTGCCCCAGGGCCAGTTGGAAGCCGGTTACTGCGTGGGCATGAGCTGGTGGCAGATCATGCGCCGCATCGTGCTGCCGCAGGCACTGCGCACAGCCGTGCCCGCCCTGTCCAACTCCCTCATCGGCATGATCAAGGACACTTCGCTGGCGTCCAACATCACGGTGGCAGAGCTGTTCATGGCCGGCCAGCGGGTGGCCGCCCGCACCTACATCTTCCTGCCCATTTACTGCGAAGTGGCAGTGGTGTATCTGCTGTTCTGCACGGTGATCACCAAGCTGCAGGCGCTGCTGGAACGCAGGCTCAATGCCCACGGGTTCCAGTAAGAAAGGAGCGTGGAACGTATGGCGATGTTTGAGATCCGCAATGTACATAAAACCTTCCGCACCTATGCCAGGCCCGGCCTGCAGACCGGTATTTTTCACCGGCCCGGGGCGCGCAGCGTGGTCAGCGAACTGCCGGTGCTGCAGGGCGTGGACCTGACCGTGGACAAGGGCGATGTGGTGGCCATTCTCGGCCCTTCCGGTTCCGGCAAGACCACCCTGCTGCGCTGCCTGAACTTTCTGGAAACGGCAGACGAAGGCCAGCTGACCTTTGATGGCGAGACCTTCGACCTGGCCCATGCCAGCCGCGCCGACATTGCGCGCCTGCGCAAGAAAACGGCTTTTGTGTTCCAGAACTACAACCTGTTCCGGAACAAAACCGCCCTGCAGAATGTGACCGAAGGCCTGATCGTGGCCCGCAAAATGCCCCAGGAGCAGGCAGACGTCCTTGGCCGGAAGATGCTGGAAAAGGTGGGCCTGGCCGACCGGGCCGACTATTACCCCCGGCAGCTCTCCGGCGGCCAGCAGCAGCGGGTGGCGATTGCCCGTGCCCTTGCCACCGACCCGGAGATCATCTACTTTGACGAACCCACCAGCGCCCTGGACCCGGAGCTGACCGGCGAGGTGCTGGCCGTAATGCGCCAGCTGGCCGAAGAGGGCATGACCATGCTGGTGGTGACCCACGAGATGGGCTTTGCCCGCAACGTTTCCTCCAAAACCGTGTTCATGGAAAACGGCGTGGTGGTGGAGCAGGCACCCTCCCACGAGTTCTTTGCCAACCCCAAAGAGGAACGCACCCGGGAGTTTTTGCGCAAAATTTCGCATACAGAATGATGCTGTTAATCCGGTCAGTGGGCCGGGAGTTTCTCCGAGGACCGTCCGGAGGGTGGGTCCCTGTTGCCGAAGGCAATAGGGCGGGCGATGGAATGGCCCGTATCGTGTCCGAGGAGAAAGCTACCGGAACGCTGACCTTCATCCAACCCAAATGAAAGGATACAACTATGAAACGCAGAACCTTTATTTCTCTGATGAGTGTTATGGCTGCTGCCGGCGTGCTGACCCTGGCAGGCTGCTCTTCCGACAAGTCCGCCAGCACTGCCGCATCCGGCAGCACCGCTGCACAGGACAAGCTGGCCGCGGTCAAAGCCAACGGCAAGCTGGTGGTGGCCCTGGAAGGTGCCTGGCAGCCCTGGAGCTTCCACGATGAAAGCGACACCCTGGTGGGTTATGACGTGGAAGTTTCCCGCGCCATTGCCGAAAAGCTGGGCGTAGAGCCGGAATATGTGGAAAGCGACTGGGACAGCCTGTTCGCCGGCCTGGACGCCGGCCGCTACGACATCGTGTGCAACGGTGTGGAAGTGACCGAAGAGCGCGCCAAGACCTATGACTTTACCACCCCCTATGGCTATATCCACACCGCCCTGGCTGTGCGCAAGGACAACGAGGACATTACCAGCTTTGAGGACTTGAAGGGCAAGACCACTGCCAACAGCCTGGCTTCCACCTATATGGAACTGGCCGAGAGCTACGGCGCTACCGTGCAGGGCATCGACACCCTGGAAGAGACCATCCAGCTGCTGACCGCAGGCCGCATTGATGCCACCCTGAACGCGGATGTTTCCTTCTACGATTACCTGAACGTCCATCCGGATGCAAACTTCAAGCTGGTAGCCCAGACCGAGGACGCTTCTCACGTGGCCATCCCGCTGGTGAAGGGCGATGCCACCGCTTCCCTGCTGGAAGCCATCAACACCGCCATTGACGAGCTGCGCGCGGACGGCACCCTGAAGGAACTGAGCGAGAAATATTTCGGCCAGGATATCTCTTCCGAGAACTGATTTTTCAACAATGCAAGCGCACCGCTGTGGAATTTCCACGGCGGTTTTTTTGCGAGTTCACTTGACTTATGCAATATTATATGATATATAATATTATAGAAAAGCAAAACACGAAAGGAGGCCCCTCGCATGAGTTTTCCCATCAGTGCCGCCCTGCTGGATGCCATTGTGTTGGCGGTGGTGGCCCGGGAGCCGCAAGGCACCTACGGCTACCGCATCACGCAGGAAGTCACCCACACTTTGGAATTGAGCGAGTCCACCCTGTACCCCGTGCTGCGCCGCCTGCAAAAGGATGAGCTGCTCACCGTGTACGATGCCCCGGTCAATGGCCGCAACCGCCGTTATTATCAGGTAACGCCCGCCGGGCAGGAACAGCTGGCCGCCTACCAACAGGAGTGGGCCGGCTACCGTGCTTCCATTGATACGTTTTTGCACTTGCAGGAGGTGGAATGACTATGACCCGCGCTGAATTTCTTGCCGCACTGGAGCAGCTGCTTGCATCCTTGCCCGAAGATGAACGCAGGGATGCACTGGCTTATTATGAGGATTATCTGGACGCTGCCGGGCCGGAACAGGAAGCCCAGGCCATTGCCGAGCTGGGCACCCCGGAAGAGGTGGCTCAGAAAATTCTGGGCGAACAGGCCCTCGGCACAGCACCGTCTCCCGCACCGGAACCCCCGGCAAAACCCGCAGCCAGAAAGCCGGGCACCTGGCGCCTGTGGCTGGGCGGCGGGCTGGCGGTGCTGGTGCTGGCCTGCTTTTTCTTCCAGCATTCCAAAGCCACCCCTGTGCAGCCGGTCGAGCCTGCGTCCCCGGCAGCAGACAGCAGCTCTGTCCCGGAGGAGGCCAGCAGCAGCTACCTCGCTGTCCCGGCCG
>CAKTGS010000050.1 GCA_934561485.1 uncultured Faecalibacterium sp. | reverse complement strand
TCCATCGGCATCTATTCCTATGAGCTGTTCAAGTTCTACGATGTGGACAACATCATCCGCATCGGCTCTGCCGGCAGCTACACCGACAAGGCCAAGCTGTTTGACGTGGTGCTGGCCACCGGTGCTGTGAGCGAGAGTAACTATGCCCGGGTGCAAAGCGGCTTTGATGGTGACATCACCCTGCCCAGCCAGAGCCTGAACGACAAACTGCGTGCTTCTGCCGCCAAGCAGGGCATTCCTCTCATCGAGGGCAACATCCACTCTGCGGATGTGTTCTACCGCCAGCCTTCCGATGCCAAGCCTACCTACTGGGAAAAGCTGCGGGATGAGCGCGGCTGCCTGTGTGTGGAGATGGAAAGCTTTGCCCTGTTTGCCAATGCGAAGGTGCTGGGCAAGAATGCAGCCTGCGTGCTGACCATTTCTGACAGCTTTGTGGCTCCGGAGGTTACCACCGCCGAACAGCGTCAGAAGAGCTTTACCGACATGATGAAGGTGGCCCTGGGCGCAGAATACTAAACCCCAAAATCAGAACGTTCAGCGCGGTTTGCCTGCAAAAGGCCGACCGCGCTGTTTTGACCCCGGAAAAAGGAGAAAATGCTATGACGAATCTGACACTGGAAGAAAAAAAGGAACTCATCCGCATGGCACTGGCTGCACGGGAAAAGGCCTATGTTCCCTACTCGGACTTTATGGTGGGCGCTGCCCTGCGCGCCAGGGATGGCCGCATTTACACCGGCTGCAACGTGGAAAACGCCGCATTCACCCCCACCAGCTGCGCCGAGCGCACCGCCCTGTTCAAGGCCGTGGCAGACGGTGTGACCGAGTTTACTGACATTGCGGTGGTGGGCAGCCGCCGCGGCGAGGTGAACAAGCAGATCACCTCGCCCTGCGGCGTGTGCCGCCAGGCGCTGTTTGAGTTCGGCGGCCCAGAGCTGAACGTCATCATGGCGAAAAGTCCGGATGATTTCATCGAGCGCAGTATGGATGAGCTGCTGCCCTTCGGATTCGGGCCGTCCAATGTGGCAGGCAACAAGGCGGTGGACGAAAAGTAAACCGCTGGCTTTGCAAAAGGCGGATAAGACCGGGAAATTTGTTTAAAAGGAATACTTTTATCTGATTTTTACAAAAGATTTGTAAAGATTTTGTAATCGGAATTTGCTTGCATCTGACGGTTCTTCTCGTTATACTGGAGCCAGTAAATGTGCCTTTGTGCACATTTCGTTCTTTTGACGTAATTTTTTAAAATAAAGGAGAGTTTCTTATGAAGATTTCTCGTCGTAACTTCCTGGCTGTGGCTGGTGCTGCTGCTGCCGCTGCTGCCCTGACCGCTTGTGGCGGTTCTTCCGCTTCTTCTACCAGCACTGCTTCTTCTGCAGCCGGCTCCACTGCCGCTTCCTCTGCTGCTGAGGGCGACAACAAGATCGGCAAGGTTGCCCTGGTGTGCGATACCGGTACGATTGATGACGAGAGCTTCAACCAGTCCTGCTGGGAGGCTGTTACCAGCTACATGGGCGATGACTGCCAGTACTACCTGCCTCCGCAGGAAGCTTCCGATGAGGACCGCGAGACCATGATCCGCACCGCCGTCAACGAGGGCGCTGAGGTGATTGTCTGCGTTGGCTACCTGTACGGTGCTTCTCTGGCATGGGCTGCCGAGCAGTATCCCAATGTCAAGTTCATTGCTGTGGACGTGACCAAGGTCGATATCGGCACCGATGAGATTCCCGCCAACTGCTACTGCATCACCTTCAAGGAGGAGCAGGCAGGCTATCTGGCAGGCTACGCCATCGCAAAGGACGGCAAGACCAAGCTGGGCTTCCTGGGCGGCATGGCTGTGCCCGCTGTTATCCGTTACGGCTACGGCTTCGTGCAGGGCGCTGATGCTGCCGCACACGAGCTGGGCCAGAACATCGAGATCAACTACTTCTACGGCGGCCAGTTCTACGGCGATGCCAACATCACCTCCCGTATGGAGGGCTGGTACTCCAATGGCACTCAGGTCGTGTTTGCCTGCGGCGGCGGCATCTACACCTCCGCTGTGGAAGCTGCTCTGAAGAACAACGGCTACGTCATCGGCGTGGACGTTGACCAGAACTACATCGGTGTCAACGGCGTGGAGAAGGACGGCTACGCTTACAACCCCTTCATCACCTCTGCTATGAAGGGCCTGACCGAGTCCGTCAACACCGCTCTGTCCGACATCGAGGCAGGCAACTGGGGCGACATTGCAGCCACCAACGGCAACTTCGGCCTGGAAGACGGCGATTACGTTGGCCTGCCCACCGCAGACGACAGCTGGAACTTCGAGTCCTTCACTGTGGAGGAGTACGAGGAAGTCAAGGGCAAGATCAAGAGCGGCGAGATCACCGTGGACAACAACTCTGATGACGCTACCAAGCCTACCGTCAGCGAGTTTACCACCGTGAACTACATCCAGTAAAAACGATTTCCCGGCGGCAGCTGGATTTTGCAGCCGGTTTGCCGCGTGAAATAATGAATTACTAAAAGAAAACAGGGTGCTCAATGCAGGCGAGCACCCTGTTTTTGTATGTGGACGGGGTAAAAAGCGCAAATCGAGCTGAAATTTTCGGGCAGAATGATGCGAAAGTAATACTTTTATCTGTACTTTTTGCCAAAAAACAAAAAAGGCGTGTGCAAACAGTCGAAAATCAGGTATAATGAAAATTAGAATAGTATAGGTGTCGCTACGGCACGAAAGGAGAGTGAGCAGATTGGCAGAGGATTTTGTGATCGAGATGCTCCACATTACCAAGGAGTTTCCTGGTATCAAGGCGAACGATGATATCACCCTGCAGCTGCGCAAAGGCGAGGTGCACGCCCTGCTGGGCGAGAATGGTGCCGGCAAAAGTACGCTGATGAGCGTACTTTTCGGTTTGTACCAGCCGGAGGCTGGTAAAATCCTGAAAAATGGCAAGGAGGTCGCCATTCGCAACCCCAACGATGCCAATGCTCTGGGCATTGGCATGGTGCACCAGCATTTCAAATTGGTGGAATGCTTCAGTGTGCTGGACAACATCATTCTGGGCGTGGAGCCGAACAAGCTGGGCTTTTTGCAGAAGGCCGAGGCCCGCAAAAAGGTCATGGCCCTGAGCGAGAAGTACGGCCTGCGCGTGGACCCGGATGCTCTGATCAGTGATATTTCGGTGGGTATGCAGCAGCGCGTGGAGATCCTCAAGATGCTGTACCGCGACAATGAAATCCTGATTTTTGACGAGCCGACCGCTGTGCTGACCCCGCAGGAAATTGATGAACTGATGGAGATCATGCGCGGGTTCAAAAAGGAAGGCAAGTCCATCCTGTTCATCACCCATAAGCTCAACGAGATCATGGCTGTGGCAGACCGCTGCACCGTGCTGCGCAAGGGCAAGTACATGGGCACCGTGGACATCAAGGATACCACCAAAGAAGAGCTTTCCCGCATGATGGTGGGCCGCGATGTGCAGCTGCAGGTGGAAAAGAAGCCTGCCAACCCCGGCAAAGTGGTACTGGATGTGGAAGGCGTTACCATGCACAGCGACCAGCGCAAAAAAGACCTGGTCAAGGATGTCACCTTCCAGGTGCACGCAGGCGAGATCGTCTGCCTGGCAGGCATTGAGGGCAACGGCCAGACCGAGTTCATCTACGGCCTGACCGGCCTGGAAAAGCTGACCAAGGGCAAGATCACTCTGGACGGCAAGGACATTACCCACGAGAGCATCCGCCAGCGCTCCAAGGACGGCATGGGTCACATTCCGGAGGACCGCCACAAGCATGGTCTGGTGCTGGATTACAGCCTGGAAAATAACATTGTGCTGCAGCGCTACTGGCAGCCGGAGTTCCAGAAGGGCGGCTTTATCCGTTCGGACAAGGTGCGGGAGTATTCCGATAAGCTGATCGAGCAGTACGATGTGCGCAGCGGCCAGGGCAGTGCCACCACGGTGCGCAGCATGTCCGGCGGCAACCAGCAGAAGGCCATCATTGCCCGCGAGATCGACAAAGACCCCAAGCTGCTGGTGGCTGTGCAGCCTACCCGCGGCCTGGATGTGGGTGCCATTGAATACATCCACAGCCAGATCGTGGCCGAGCGCGACAAGGGCAAGGCCGTGCTGCTGGTGAGCCTGGAGCTGGACGAAGTGATGAACCTTTCGGACCGGATCCTTGTGATGTACGAGGGTGAGATCGTGGGCGAGTTTGACCCCAAGACCACCACCGTGCAGGAGCTGGGCCTGTACATGGCAGGTGCCCGCAAGCAGGGAAAGGAGAGCAAATAACACATGAACAAGAAAAAACTTTCCCACGGCAGCCTGAACAGCTCCATTACCAGTGTGCTGGCGGCTCTGCTGTGCATCCTGATCGGCCTTGTGGTCGGTTTTCTGGTGCTGCTGGCCATCAACCCGGCACATGCCTGGAGCGAGGGCTTTGCCCGCATTCTCAAGGGCGGCTTCTACGATGCACCCTACGGCATTGGCAAGGAGCTGGCCAACGCCGCACCCCTGATCATGACCGGTCTTTCGGTGGCCTTTGCCTTTAAAACCGGCCTGTTCAACATCGGCGCAGCCGGTCAGTACACGCTGGGTGCCTTTGGCGCCCTGTACTGCGCCATCATGCTCAAGCTGCCCTGGTTCGTCTGCCTGATCGCTGCCACCATCCTGGGCGGCATCTGGGGCGCGATCCCCGGCTTCTTCAAGGCCTACTTCAACATCAATGAGGTCATTACCTCCATCATGTTCAACTGGATCGGCCTGTACCTGGTCAACGAGCTGATTTATCAGAACGGCACCGGCCCCATGTACGATGTGCGCAACACCCGTACCCTGAACCTGAGCAAGAATGCGGAGTATGCCCAGTCCATCATTCCGGACTTTGGCCTGAACAAGCTGTTCCAGACCAACAGCACCACCATTGCCATCTTCCTGGCAGCGCTGGTGGCCGTTCTGATCTGGGTGGTGCTGAACAAAACCACCTTTGGCTATGAGCTGAAAGCCGTTGGCCTGAACAAGAACGCTGCCCGCTACGCCGGCATCAACGAGAAGAAGAACATCATCCTCTCCATGGCCATTGCCGGTGCGCTGGCCGGTTTTGGTGCAGGCCTGTACTATCTGTCCAATGTGTCCCAGTGGAACCCGCTGAACTCCACCAGCCTGCCGGCCATGGGCTTCAACGGCATTTCCGTTGCTCTGCTGGCAAGCTCCAACCCCATTGGCACCATCTTCTCGGCCATCTTCATTTCCCACATCTCGGTCGGCGGCTCGTTCCTGTCCACCAAGTATTACCCCACCGAGATCTCGGATCTGATCAGCGGCATCATCATCTATCTGTGTGCATTCTCCATGCTGTTCCGCGGCAAGATCCAGGCACTGCTGTTCAAGAATGCAGACAAGACCAACGTGAACGCAGAGCCTGCCCCTGCCGCCACGGAAACCAAGAAGGAGGGCAAGTGATATGCTGCTTCTGATCAAATATACGCTGCTGTATGGCATCGTGCTGATGCTGGTGGCTCTGGGCGGTATGTTCAGTGAGCACTCCGGCATCATCAACATCGCACTGGAAGGCATCATGGTCATCGGCGGTGTGGCAGGTGTTCTCACCCTGACCATGCTGCCCGCCGGAATGCCCACGTTCCTGGTGGTGCTGATCTCCATCCTGGTGGCAGCCCTGGCCGGTATGGTCTACAGTCTGCTGCTGGCCTTTGCCTCCATCAACCTGAAGGCGGATCAGACCATCGGCGGCACGGCCCTGAACCTGCTGGCCACCGCCATTGCCGTGGTCATTGCCAAGTATTTCAGTGACAGCGGCAGCGCCAAGCTGAACTATTCCAACAAGCCGTTCCTGTTCAGCATCGGCGGGCTGGAACTCAGCGTGTTTGTGCCGCTGGGCATTCTGCTGCTGATCATCAGCTACATTGTGCTGTACAAGACCCGCTTCGGCCTGCGCCTGCGCGCCTGTGGTGAGCACCCTCAGGCAGCCGATTCGGTGGGCATCAACGTGTATAAGATGCGTTATGCCGGTGTGATCATTTCCGGTGCGCTGGGTGCCATTGGCGGCATGGCCTATATTGTGCCCCCGGTGCAGACCTGGAACTTTGAGGTGGGCGTGGCCGGTGCAGGCTTCCTGGCTATGGCCGTTATGATCTTTGGCCAGTGGAAGCCTTTCAACATCTTTGGCGCGGCCATGTTCTTTGCTGTGTTCAAGAGCCTGGCCAACATTGCAGACTCCACCTTCCTGGCACAGCTGCAATGGTCCAGCAACATTTACAACATGATGCCCTTTGTGGCGTCCATGGTGATCCTGGCCTTTACCTCCAAGAACAGCATGGCCCCCAAGGCCGAGGGCATCCCCTACGACAAGGGTTCCCGCTGATTGTTACGGGTTTGCTGAAAAAGAACTTCGGGCGCAGCTGCTTTTTCGGGCAGCTGCGCCTTTTTTGTCTGACTTTGGACAAAATTCACAGAAAAACCTTGCTTTTGAGTGGATTTTTGCTATACTGAGACTATAATGTCATACCATTTCGACAGGAGCGTGAAGTTATGCGCATTTATGATCTGATCGCCAAAAAGCGCGATGGCGGCACCCACAGCCGCGAAGAACTGGAAACCATCGTCAACGGCTATGTGGCCGGTGATGTGACCGATTATCAGATGGCAGCCTGGATGATGGCTGTTTATCTGCGCGGCATGACCGATGAAGAGACCGCCGAACTGACCGATGTGATGGCGCACAGCGGCGTCATGGTGGATCTTTCGTCCATTCCGGGCATCAAGGTGGACAAGCACTCCACCGGCGGCGTGGGCGATAAGACCACCCTGGTCATCGCCCCCATCGTGGCGGCCTGCGGGGTGAAAATTGCCAAAATGAGCGGCCGGGGCCTGGGCCACACCGGCGGCACCATCGACAAGATGGAGAGTGTGCCCGGCACCAAAACCGCCCTCTCGCAGGAAGAGTTCTTTGCGCAGGTCAACAAGATCGGGCTGTCGGTCATCGGCCAGAGCGAGGGCATTGCCATTGCGGATAAAAAGATGTACGCTCTGCGGGACGTGACGGCTACGGTCAGCTGCATTCCGCTCATTGCGTCCAGCATCATGTCCAAAAAGCTGGCCTCCGGCTCGGATGCCATTCTGCTGGATGTGACCACCGGCACCGGCGCTTTTATGAAAACCGTGGAGCAGAGCATTGAGCTGGCCAAGCTCATGGTGTCCATTGGCACCCACCATGGCCGCCGTGTGGCCGCCATGATCACCGATATGGACACCCCGCTGGGCCACAACATCGGCAACAGCCTGGAAGTGATGGAGAGCATGGACGTGCTCAAGGGAAAAGGCCCTGCCGACCTGACGGAAGTGTGCCTGCAGCTGGCGGCAAACATGCTGGTGCTGGCCGACAAGGGCACCCCCGCCCAGTGCCGTGCCATGGCGCAGGCCGTGATCGCAGATGGCTCGGCCTTTGCCAAGTGCAAGGAGATGTTTGCAGCCCAGGGCGGCGACACCCGCGTGCTGGACGACTACAGCCTGTTTGAAAAGCCCGCCGCAAGCTATGAGCTGCTGGCTGAGCAGGATGGGTACATTGTGGCCAATGATGCCGAGAAGATCGGTTCCGCCAGTGTGCTGCTGGGGGCCGGACGCCAGAAAAAAGGCGATCCGCTGGATTTTGCTGCCGGCATTACCCTGCACAAAAAGCGCGGCGACTATGTGCACAAGGGTGAGAGCCTGGCTACCTTCTATGGTGCGGCAGACAAGTTTGAAGCCGCTGCCGCCGAGTACCGCAGCGGCCTTGTGTACGGCGCAGAAAGGCCGGAGGAAGCCCCGCTGGTGTACGCCCTGGTGACCAAAGACGGCGTGGAGCGGTACTGACCCTCTCGGTCTGCGCACTGCGTTTGCAGCCGGCTCCCCCGAAAGGGGGAGTTTTTTGCAGCCTGCTGCCCGACAGAAAAAGGTGCTTTGTCTGAAAAATGGCAGAGATTTGAGCATTTTTCCGTATTTGAAGGATAAATGGTAGACCTTTGTGCCGGGATGTGCTATACTGTGCTGTATTCGCGTTGTTCCGGGCGAGGAACACGGAAAGAGAAAGGACTTGTTATGAAGATCATTCTGGTGGGCGGCGGCAAGGTCGGTACGGCTCTGGCACGCCAGCTCAGCGAGGAGGGCCACAACGTAACTGTGGTGGACACCAACAAGGCACGTGTGGAACACCTGACCGAGAGCTATGACGTGCTGGGCATTGTGGGCAATGGCTCGTCCATCACCACACTGGCCGAAGCGGGCATTGAAGATGCGGACGTGTTCATTGCAATCACCGGTTCGGACGAGCTGAACCTGCTGTGCTGCATGTTTGCCAAAAAGGCGGGCCACTGCCACGCCATTGCCCGTGTGCGCAACCCGTCTTACAGCCACGAGCTGGATTTTATCAAAAAGCAGATCGGCATTTCGGCCATCATCAACCCCGAAATGGCGGCAGCCAAAGAGATCTCTCATCTGCTGCGGTTCCCCGGTGCCAGCAAGATCGACACCTTTGCCGGCGGCCGTGTGCGGCTGATCAAGTTTGCTCTGACGGCAGCGCAGGGGCTGGACGGTGTGGCCATCCGCGAAATTCCCACCCGGCTCAAGAGCGATATTCTGGTGTGCGCCGTGGAGCGGGACGGCGGGGTGATCATTCCCAACGGTAACTTTGTGCTGCAGACCGGTGACCAGGTCACCTTTCTGGCAACCCAGGAAAAGGCCCACGAGTTCTTCCAGCGCATCCACATGCCGGTGCGGCCGGTGCGCAACGCCCTGATCGTGGGCGGCGGTGCCATTGCGTTCTACCTGAGCCAGGAACTGCTGGAAAACCATGTGCGGGTGCGCATTGTGGAGCGGGACGCAGCCCGCTGCGTAGAGCTTGCCGAGCAGCTGCCCGGTGCCCAGATCCTGAACGAGGACGGCTCCAACCGCGAGTTTCTGCTTTCCGAGGGTCTGGAATCCACCGAGGCCTTTGTGGCGCTGACCAACATCGACGAAGAAAACGTGCTGCTGACCCTGTTTGCTAAAAAGCACTCGCAGGGCAAGCTGGTGACCAAGGTCAACCGTCTGGAATTTGACGATATTCTGGCCGGGCTGGATCTGGGCAGCGTGGTCTACCCCAAGTACATGACCTGTGACTACATCGTACAGTACGTCCGCGCCCTGCAAAACGAGGCGGGCAGCAACATCAAGACCCTGTACCGCATTCTGGATGACCGCGTGGAAGCGCTGGAATTTACGGTGCACGAGGAAAGCGCCGCCACCGGTGTGCCCCTGAGCCAGCTGCACCTGAAAAAGAACCTGCTGCTGTGCTGCATCACCCGCGGCGACCGCATCCTGATCCCCCGCGGCGGTGACCAGATCCAGGTGGGCGACAACGTGATCGTGGTCACGCTGGAACATGGCCTGCACGACCTGCGGGACATTGTGGAGAGCTGACGGAGGCGGGCTATGAATTATGCAATCGTGTTCCGCCTGCTGGGCTATATTTTAATGATCGAGGGTGCCCTGCTGCTGCTGCCCGCTGCCACCAGCCTGCTTTACGGTGAGTGGCCTGTGCTGGCGGTGTTTCTGCTCACGGCAGCAGTCAGTGCGGGCATTGGCTTTGCGCTCCGGGCCATCAAACCCCGCAGCAAGGTGTTCTACATGCGGGAAGGCTTTGCAGCCACGGCCCTGAGCTGGATCGTCATTTCGGTGGTGGGCGCGGTGCCCTTTGTGCTCACCGGCTGCATCCCGAACCCCGTGGACGCCCTGTTTGAGACGGTCTCCGGCTTTACCACCACCGGCGCCAGCATCCTGCCCGCCGTGGAGGGGCTGCCCAACGGCATTCTGTTCTGGCGCAGCTTTACCCACTGGATCGGCGGCATGGGCGTTCTGGTGTTTCTGCTCTCGCTGCTGCCGCTGACCGGCGGTTCCCACGTCAACCTGATGAAGGCCGAAAGCCCCGGCCCCCAGGTGGACAAGCTGGTGCCAAAGGTACAGTCCACGGCCAAGATCCTGTATGGCATTTACATTGTTCTGACGGTGCTGGAACTGGTGTTCCTGCTGCTTGGCGGAATGCCGCTGTTTGAAAGCCTGCTCACCGCCTTTGGTACGGCGGGCACCGGCGGCTTTGGCTTTAAAAACGACAGCTTTGCCAGCTTTTCGCCCTACATCCAGTGGGTCGTGACCGTGTTCATGATCCTGTTCGGCGTCAACTTCAACGCCTACTTCCTGCTGCTCATGCGCAAGTTCCGCCGCGCTGCTGCCAGCGAGGAGGTGCGGGGCTACTTTGTCATCATCGCGGCAGCCATTGCCGTGATTACCGTGAACATCCACAGCCTGTACAACAGCTTTGGCGAAGCACTGCGGCAGGCAGCGTTCCAGGTAGGGTCCATCATCACCACCACCGGCTTTTCCAGCTGCGATTTCGACCTGTGGCCCACCCTCTCCAAAGAGATCCTGGTCATGCTCATGTTCATTGGTGCCTGTGCCGGCAGCACGGGCGGCGGCATCAAGGTGAGCCGCTTCCTTATTCTGGGCAAGACTCTGGTCAAGGAGCTCAAGACCGCTCTGCACCCGCAGGTGGTGGCGCCCGCCCGCATGGACGGCAAGCTCATCAACCACGAGACCATCCGCACCACCAATGTGTTCATTGCGGCCTATATCTTTATCTTTGCGGTCTCCTTCTTCCTGATCAGCCTGAACGGCTTTGATATGGTAACGAACTTTACCGCCGTGGCCGCTACCCTGAACAACATCGGCCCGGGTCTTGTCAAGGTAGGCCCCATGCAGAACTTCGGCTGCTTTGCAGACCCCGCAAAGCTGGTGCTGATCTTCGATATGCTGGCAGGCCGCCTGGAGATTTTCCCCATGCTGGTGCTGTTCCTGCCGGACACCTGGCGCAGATTCTGATAGACGCAAAAGAAAAAGCCATCTGTGCTCTCCTGCTCATGCCGAGCGTTTGGAAAGCTGCAGATGGCCTTTTTGTTCACTCTCAGTCATCGCTATGCGATGCCGGCTCTCCCGAAAGGGAGTGTTTTTTTTGTGTGCGTAAGGGTCAAATACATAAAACCTCCCCCTAAGGTGAGGTGGATTTGCAAAGCAAAGAGGGAGAGGGTTTTATACCTCTACTTTTTCCTGTGCCCGGTACTGCAGTGCTTCCAGCAAAGCGTCCTCGTCCAGCAGGGACTTTCCCGCCAGGTCCGCCACGGTGCGGGCCACTCGCAGAATGCGGTCGTGTGCCCGGGCCGAAAGGCCCAGTGTGTCGTAGGAAGCCCGCAGCAGCTGTTCGGCCCGGGGGGTCATGCGGCAGATGCGCCGCACCTGCCCGGCGGTGAGCTGCGCGTTGCAGCGCACGCCCTCAAACCCGGGGGCGGCGTAGCGCTTTGCCTGCACGGCCCGGGCTGCCAGCACCTGCCTGCGCAGGTCGGCGCTGCTTTCGGAAGGGGCGGCGGTGTGCAGCTCGTCAAAGGCGATGGGGTCCATTTCTACGCACAGGTCGATGCGGTCCAGCAGCGGGCCGGACACCCGGCTGCGGTACTGCCGCACCGCGCTGGGAGAACAGGTGCAGGGCCGGGTAGGGTGGCCGTAGTAGCCGCATTTGCAGGGATTCATGGCGGCCACCAGCTGGAACCGGCTGGGGTAGGTGGCGCTGCCTGCGGCCCGGCTCACGGTGATCTGCCCATCCTCCAAAGGCTGGCGCAGCACTTCCAGACTCTCGCGGGAGAATTCCGGCAGCTCGTCCAGGAACAGCACGCCGCAGTTGGCCAGGCTGCACTCGCCGGGCCGGAACTGGGTGCCGCCGCCGGCCAGAGCCGCTGCACTGGCGGAGTGGTGCGGGCTGCGGAAGGGCCGTGCCGCGATCAGCCCGCGCCCCTGGGGCAGCTGTCCGGCAATGGAGTAGATCTTGGTGGTCTCCACGGCCTCTTCCCGGGTGAGGGGCGGCAGAATGCCCGGCAGGCGTTTGGCCAGCATGGATTTGCCAGTGCCCGGTGCACCCATCAGCAGCACATTGTGCCCGCCTGCGGCTGCGATCACCATGGCGCGCCGCGCCAGCGACTGGCCCATGACGTCTGCAAAATCCGGCACCTGGTTCCAGGCATCGGCGGGGTCAAAAGGCACAGCAGCCGCAGGGGACAGGGGCCGCACACCCCGCAGGGCATCCACCACCTCCCGCGCGGTATGGGCCGGGTAGACGGCCATGCCCTCAGCGCAGGCTTCGGCTGCCTCGGCGGCATTTTCGGCCGGAACATACAGCGCGTGGATGCCGTTTTCGGCAGCGGCCAGCGCCATGGGCAGCACACCGGACACCGGCCGCAGGGTGCCGTCCAGCGCCAGCTCGCCCAGAAAGGCGGCGTCTGCCGGCACATCTTCCAGCTGGCCGCTGGACATCAGCACCGCCAGCAGCAGAGGCAGGTCATATACCGGGCCGGTTTTGCGCACATCGGCAGGGGCCAGGTTGACCGTAATGCGCCGGTCCGGGAACTTGAACCCCAGGTTCTTGATGGCGGCGCGCACGCGGTCGGCACTTTCCCGCACGGCAGAATCCGGCAGGCCTACAATGGAAAAGGCCGGCAGCCCGCCCGAAACATCGGCTTCCACCGCCACGGCAAAGCCGCTCAGGCCGCGCAGACCAAAGCTCTTGGTAACCGAATACATGGTGCTCCTCTCTGCTCTGCGTCCCCGCGCAGGCACGCTTGTTTTTCTCAAAAATGGAAAATGATGGAATATTCCGCCATCCTTCGACAGCATTTTTTGCTTATGTCCATTATAGTGGAGGGCAGGAAAGATGTCAATGCAGCGGAAAGGAGAGCAAGAGAGCATGACAGGAAAAGAATATTGTCGGTACATTCGCATTTATTCGGAGCTGGAGGGGCTGCAGCGTGCACACACGCTGCTTTATTGTGCGGCAACCGTGCCGCAGGGGGTGCTGGCGGAGGTGCGCTGGGAACAGGGAGGCTTTGTGCGCCGCAGCAGGGTGCTGACCCCGCCGGGCAGCTTTGCCCGGGTGATGCAGCTGCTGCGCTACCTGTGCGAAAACAGCATCGGACTGGAACAGTGGCTGGATGTGCTGGACGATGCCCGCCAGCCCTACCAGCGGCTGGAAGAGGACGAAGATGCGGATGTTATGCAGGGGATGGCCGGAAAAAACGTTGCCTTTTGTGGCATTTGCTGATTTTTGCCGGAAAATCTTGGTGCAGATTACGCAATTGACACGTTGGACACAAGAGTTTATATTATAAATAGGTTTATCAAACCAATTTCTTTTTTTGCGGAAAAATTTACAAAAGGTAAGGTGTGCAAGATGTATTTGGATGAATATAAGCGCTGGCTGGCTGCAGATCTGGACGATGCCGATCTGAAGCCGGAACTGGCAAAGATCGAGGGAAATGATGATGAGATCAAGGACCGCTTTGCAGTGGCGCTGAAGTTTGGCACCGCCGGTCTGCGCGGCGTTCTGGGCGCAGGCACCAACCGCATGAACGTTTATGTTGTGCGTCAGGCAACCCAGGGCCTGGCCAACTGGGTCAAGACCCAGGGCGGCAGCCAGACCGTTGCCATCAGCTACGACAGCCGCCTGAAGAGCGATATTTTTGCCAAGACGGCCGCCGGTGTTCTGGCTGCCAACGGCATTAAGGTCCGCATTTACGATGCATTGATGCCCGTGCCGGCTCTGAGCTTTGCCACCCGTTACTATCAGTGCAACGCCGGTATCATGGTTACCGCTTCTCACAACCCGGCCAAGTACAACGGCTACAAGGCCTACGGCCCGGACGGCTGCCAGATGACCGATGACGCCGCTGCCATTGTGTACGATGAGATCCAGAAAACCGATGTGCTCACCGGTGCAAAGTACATCTCGTTTGCCGAGGGCGTGGAGCAGGGCCTGATCCGCTTTGTGGGCGATGACTGCAAAAAGGCCCTGTACGATGCCATTGAGGCACGCCAGGTGCGCCCGGGCCTGTGCAAGACGGCCGGCCTGAAGCTGGTGTACAGCCCGCTGAACGGTTCCGGCTTGGTGCCGGTGACCCATGTGCTGAACGACATGGGCATTACCGACATTACCATTGTACCCGAGCAGGAGTACCCCAACGGCTACTTCACCACCTGCTCCTACCCCAACCCCGAGATCTTCGAGGCCCTGAAGCT
>CAKTGS010000049.1 GCA_934561485.1 uncultured Faecalibacterium sp. | reverse complement strand
TGGGGCATCTTGCACAGGTCGGCCACCTGGGCCACACCGGCAATGTCCTTGCCCAGGGCAATGCCCAAAGGCGAGGTCATGCGCAGAAAGCTCTGGCTCTCGAACACGCTGCGGATGGATACCGCGCTCTTTTTGCGGTTGGGCACCTCGATGCCCACGGCGGGCTTGCCGGGGATGGGCGCTTCCATGCGCACATCCGCCACGGCAAGGTTCAGGGCGATGTCGTCCGCCAGCGAGGTGATGCGGCTGATCTTCACGCCCGCCATGGGCTGCACCTCATACCGGGTGACGGACGGCCCCCGGGAAATGTCCAGCACGCGGGTGCGCACGCCAAAGCTTTCCAGGGTGTCCACCAGCTTCTGGGCGTTGGCCTTCAGCTCGTCCTGGGCGGTGGGGTCGCTCTCTTCGCCGGGCTTTTCAAACAGCTCAATGGGCGGGTACTGGTATTGATAGGTGTCCGCCGGTTCCGCTTCCTCGGCGGGGGCTGCGGCGGCCGCCTGCTCGGAGGCGGCGGGCTTTTCCATGGCGGCGGCCACCAGGGTGCTGATGTCCTTTTCCTCCACCGGCTCGCTGGAAATGCTGATCCAGCCGTCCGCGTCCGGGGCGCTGCGCATGGCCACGGCGTTTTCGGCGCTTACGGGGTGTGCAGCAGAGGGGAAAGACGGCATTTCCGGCTGGATGGGTGCGGCCTGCACGGGCGGCTCCTCCGCGGCGGCAGGCTGGGTGATGGGCGTGTCAAACAGGTCCAGGGCTGCCGGGGCCGCCGGTTCCGCTTCGGGGGCGGCAAAAAAGTCCTCCGCGGCGGTCTCCACCGCGTCCGGCACAATGGGCTGCACGGCGGGGCGCTGGGGCTTTTGCTGCAGGGGATTCATGCCAAAGGTGCCGCCCGGCCCGGGGATGAACGGCTCAATGGGTTCGCTGCCGCCTTCCTTTACGGCGGTGTGGTCCGGGCCAAGGTCCACATCAAAGGCAGCACGCGGGCGGGACGCCTGCACCCGCACGGGGGCAATGGGCGGCGCGGCGGGTTCCGGCTCCGGGGCGGGGGCGTCCGGCTCGTCCGCTTCCATCTCCTGGGTCACTTTGTGGCCCCAGCGCAGCACGCCGGTCATCCAGTCCGGCACGCCAAGGCGGATGCCCGGGGCCGGTTCGTCCGCTACGTCCGGTTCCGCGTCCTCGCCTTCGCCGGGTCCATCCTCGGCTTCCTGCCGGGCGGCAGCGCGTTCGGCGCGGCGGGCCGCGTTCTGCTCGTATACCGCCACGCCCCGGGCGTGCACGCCGCCAAAGGCATCGCAGAGCCACTGCCAGACCTCGGCGGGGGTCAGGTCAAAAATATACAGGCTGACGCACAGTGCCAGCACCACCATGATCAGGTTGGCGGCGGGGCGGCCGCATAACAGCAACAAAGTGCCGCCCAGCAAGGCCCCCAGTGCGCCGCCGGACAGCCAGGCCTGGTAGCCGTTTTGGTAGCAGGCCGCCACCATCTGAAAGGCCGAAAGCCCCTGGGGCTGAATGCCCGAAAACACGATCACCGTGCCGCTGGCAAACACCAGCCCCAGCGCCAGCTTGGTAATGTGGGGCAGCAGGTCCTCGCCCCGGGTGTACAGCACGGCCAGGCAGCACAGGGCGGCTCCCAGCACAAAGCTGCCGCAGCCAAACAGGCCAAACAGCACATTGTGCAGTGTTTTCCAGACGGAATCGCCCTCTACAAAGGCCAGCACCACCAAAAGCAGCCCTGCAAACAGGGTGCCCAGCCCGGCAGGCAGGCGCTGCTGGGCGCGCTTTTTGCGCGAGGTACTGCGCCGCGCCGTTGTTTTTCGTTTTTTCGTAGCCATTCTTCGTTGCTCTCCGCGTTTTCCATAGACAGAATTTCTGATTCTATTATTGTACCACGCAGGGGAGAAAATGGCAAACCGATTGTTGTGGGCAACAAACCCTCTCCGTCTCACTTTGCGCACCGGAGCCTGAGAGAGTTCCCTTTCGTCACCTTCCACAAATGCGGCGTTGCAGTTTTGTTACACTATACAAAAATGTATTTTTTGCGAAAAACCCCTTTGCAAATAAATAGGGGGGGGGGGTATACTGTAAATAATAAAATCATCGCGCATCTGCATATTGGGCAAACCAGTTGAAAAGCTGGGACGCAAAACTACAGGGCCTGTAACATGGCAGCCAGTTGCACAAAAAATGCGCCGCACGCCAGGGGTTGGCGGTGCGGCAAGGGTTTTGGTTCGCAGGGTAGGGCCGCTTCTGTTGCACGCAGGGGCGGCCCTTTTTTGCAAGCAGGTGTGCGGGAGCCGGGGGCTGGTGTGTGCCCCCAAGGAGGAAAAACGCCATGAAGAAGAAAAATCCGCTTGGGCTGCGGGTGCTTTCTACGGCAGCTGTCATGTCCATCATCACATCCATTGCGGCCCCGGCCTTTGCGGGTACCTATTATATGGATAACGGCGACCTGACCGTGCGTATGGACGAGGAAGGCAAAGTTTACGTCAAGTCCGGCAATGAGGAAAAGCTGGATGAGGACGGCGAAGTGACCATCAAGGGCGGTTCCGGCACCAATACTTGGAGCAACAAGAGCAGCACGAACGCGGAGAAGCAAAAAGCCGAAGAGCCGCAGGAAGAACCTTCTATCGGTGAGAGCTACCCGGTAGAGGAAAAAACGGAAGAGGAGCCTGCCGCTGAGCAGCCCGAACCCGAAGAGGAAACGAAAGAACAGACCGAAGAACCGGAAAACCCTGCCGAGGACGAGCAGCCGAAGCCGGAAGCACCTGCCGCGGAAGAGAAAACTCCTGCGGAAGATGCCGCTGAACCGGAAGAGACCCCGGACGAGGACACCGAAGAGACGGACGACACCGAGGAATCTGAGGAAGAGGACGCCGGGCCTGCCGCAGAGGAAGAGGACCCGGTGGAAGAGGACGAAGTGCCGAAAACCACCGAGGAAGCTGCTGCTGCGCCCACAAAGCGGGAAATTGCAAAAGCCCCGGTAAAACCGCAGCCGGAAGCCGTCACCCTGGAAGCCGCCGGAGAAGGCACTGCGGTGCAGGACGAAGAGGAAACCACCGAGGAAGAGACCCCCACAAAGAATGTGATCAAGGTGGTCAACAATGCGGTCGATAAAGTTCTGAAGATCATTCTGGATAACGTGCACATTGACGTAAGTGGCAACAAAGTGTATAACGAAGGTAAGGCTGCCATGGAAGTCAAAGGAAGCGGCGATGTGACGCTGGAGCTGAACGGCGAGAATGTGCTGAAGAGTGACACGAACCGTGCCGGACTGGAGAAAAACGACCAGTATGTAAACGGCCAGAAAGTGTCGGGTACCTTGACGATTCAGGATGAAGATCAGGATGGCGGCAGCCTGGAAGCAGTTGGCAATGGTAATGCCGCAGGCATTGGCAGCAGCGGTGGATATACCACCAGCAACATCAGCATTACCGGCGGCAAAATTACAGCAAAGGGCGGCTTTTACGGTGGTGCCGGTATCGGCAGCGGAGAGAACTATAACACAACAGCTGCAACAGCCGATAACATTCATATTACCGGCGGCAAGATCAACGCCGAAAGCACAGGCAATGGTGGTGCCGGCATTGGCAGCGGCCGAGCCGGCAATGTGGGCACCATCACCATTGGCGGCAATGCGGTCGTTACGGCCAAAGGCGCTCCCAGCGTTTATGGCGGTGCCGGCATCGGTGCCGGAATGTGTGAGACGGACTTCTATCGTAATATAGGTGGTGATGTGGACACGATCACCATTGAGGGAAATGCCACGATCCAAGAAGCCGTTGGCGGTGTCGACTCCGCAGGCATTGGCGCAGGCGGTAACGGCAAAATCAGGCTGATCACGATCAAGGACAACGCCAGCGTTGTAAAGGCGGAAAACAATGGCAGCAACGGCGGCGGTGGTGCCGGTATTGGCGGCGGCGGCAACTGGAGCCGTGATGGAGCTGGCAGTGCCACCATTGACATCAATACCACCGGCACCGTGAACGCAACCGGACGCGGTGGTGGTGCAGGCATTGGCGGCGGCGGATATGGAAGCAGCGACAAAACCGGCGGCACCGGCACGGTGACCATCAGCAATGGCACTGTGAACGCAGTCAGCGAAGGCGGCGGTGCTGCTATTGGCGGCGGCGGCGGAAAAGATGGCGGTGCAGGTATCGTAACGATATCCGGCGGCACGATTACGGCAGATGCCAAGGATAGCTATTGCCAGACTGGCGCTGGTATTGGCGGCGGTGCTGGTAATGTTGTTGGCGGTGCTGGCCGGGTTACTATCACAGACGGAGAAATCACCCTTGCCAAGAGCGCAGGCAGTGCCGGCATCGGCGATGGCTATAGCGTTTCTCCCAGTACAGTTGTAGGCGAGAATACAAGTGGAAACGGCTTTGTGAAAATCACCGGCGGTACGATCGGCAAGTTTGAAGAAATTGCAAAGTGCGTATGGAAGCTGGTGGAAGGCACCGGTGCCATTGGTGGTAGAAGTTCGGCCGGTATTGGTGGTGCCCGCGTTGAATCTGACGGAAAAGCCGAGGCCACAAAAGGGCATGTAACGATCAGTGGTTCACCGTTTATCGGGGCTGTAGGCGGCAAGTACGCATTCGGCACGGAATCTGCAGCTGCGATTGGCAACGGTGTGATTGGTTACGAATCTGACAAGAGCGACACCATGGATGTTACCGCCCTGGATACCACCAAGGTGTCGGTGACCAAACCCAGGGGCGAAGATGCCAACGAAACCTGGATCGTGCCCACCCACACCTGGAACGAGGGCGAAGTGACCAAGGCCCCCACCTGCACGGAGAAGGGTGAAAAAACCTTTACCTGCACAAATTGCAACGCAACCAAAACCGAGGAAATTCCGGTTGACCCCAAGGCCCACAATTACACCCGCGAAGAAGGTGAGAAAGAGTGGGATGAAATCATCCCGGCTACCTGCACCACGGCGGGCAAAAAGGTAAAGCACTGCAAGAATGCCCCGAACGATAAGACCCATGACCTTGTTGAAACCATTGCCATTGACAAGGATGCACACAACTGGGGCGAGTGGACGACCACCAAGAAAGCTACCTGCACTGCAGACGGCGAGCAGGAGCGCGTTTGCAAGAACGACCCCACCCATAAGGAAACCCAAAAGATTGATGCCACCGGCCACCAGCACACCAAGATTGTGGGCAAGAAGGATGCCACCGAGACCGAGCCGGGCTATACCGGCGATAAAGTCTGTGACAAGTGCGGCGAAATCATTGAAAAGGGCGAAGTAATCCCCGCCAAGGGCCACACCTGGGTGAAGGGTGAGCACCACGATGCCAACTGCATGAAGGGCGGCTACGATGACTACACCTGCAGTGGATGCGGCGCAACCAAGGAAGAGCCGGACGGCACCACCCCCAACAATGACCACGACTACAGTGGTGAGGAGTGGGACGAGATCACCAATGCCACCTGCACAACGGATGGCAAAAAGGTGAAGCACTGTAAGCGCCCCGGAGCCGATGCAACCCACGATAAGACAGAGGTCATCCCGGCTACCGGCCATGAGAAAACCCACATCGAAGGCAAGAAGGAGCCGACCTGTGAGGAGCCGGGCTACACCGGCGATAAAGTCTGCGACAAGTGCGGTGACGTGGTGGAGAAGGGTGAAGTGATCCCTGCCAAGGGCCACACCCCCACTGTGGTTGGCAGGAAAGACCCCACCGAGACCGAACCGGGCTACACCGGCGACACCGTGTGCGCCGACTGCGGCAAGCTGCTGGAAAAGGGCGAGGTGATCCCTGCCACCGGCAAGAAGGATGCCGAAAATGCCGAAGCCCTTGAGCTGCGCGTGGTGGTGCCCGGCAACACCCTGCGGGACCTGCTGTTTACCGTGCGTCAGGCAGGCACCGAGCGCACCTACACCTGCAAAAAGGCCGATGCGACCCTGACCGGTACGCTGGAAACCCTGCAGTATCTGCAGGCCAACGGTGCCGAGACCATTGTGTTTGTGACCAATGGCCGCGTCAGCCGCTTTGCCGTGGCCGACCTGCTGGCCCTGTGCAATGAGGGCGATGTGTTCTACCTCTGCCACACTGCAGATGCTGAACCCACCCTGCTGATCATTGCCAACGACCACACCGAGCTGCTGAACAAGTAAGCGGCCCAACAAATCAAGCCATCTTCATACCCCAACCCCCGCGCTGCGGTCGCACCCCGCAGCGCGGGGGATTTTTTTGCACCTTCTGCGCTCTTTGTGAGCGGAAGCAATTGGCTGTGGTTTCGGTTCTTTGGCAGCGTGCTCGCCCTCTCCGTCATTGCTTGCGCAATGCCACCTCTCCCAAGGGGAGAGGCCTTGGCAGTCCACACAAAGTTTCCGGTTCCGCCAGAGGCTCTCCCTTTGGGAGAGCTGTCGCGTTAGCGACTGAGAGGGCGAGGCCGCTCCCGGGGCAATTTTCACTTCCCCTCAATTTCACCGTACAGCCAGCCCAGCGCGTCCGAAAGGCCGCCCAGGTCGTCGATCAGCTTTTCCTTTACGGCGCGGCGGCCGTCCAGCACGGTGCCCATGTCCATCACCAGTTCCCCGGTGTGCAGCATCAGCTCGGTGTAGCGCTTCTCGGTCATGCCGCTGTGGGCGGCCACAAAGCCGGTGATGCGCTGCTGCATCTGATCAAACCAGTGCATGGTCTGCGGCACACCCAGAATGACCCCGGAATGGCGCACCGGGTGCACCGTCATAGTGGCGGTGGGCACGATAAAGCTGTGCTGCGCGCTCACCGCCAGCGGAATGCCAATGGAGTGCCCGCCCCCCAGCACCAGCGTGGCGCTGGGCTTGGAGATGCTGGCGATCAGCTCTGCCAGGGCCAGCCCGGCTTCCACATCGCCGCCCACGGTGTTCAGCAGCACCAGCAGGCCCTCGATGCGGGGGTCCTCCTGCACGGCCACCAGCTGAGGGATCACGTGCTCGTACTTGGTGGTCTTCTGCCCCTGGGGCGCTTCGCTGTGGCCCTCCACCTGCCCGATGACGGTCAGGCAGTGGATCACGTGGCCGCCCCGGGCAAGGGTGACCGTGCCCAGGTCCTCCAGGGCGTCTTTTTCCAGCCGCTGCTGCTCAGCGGAAGTGTTTGTTTCGTCCGGCATAGGCGTCTCCTTTTTTCTGCGGTAGTGCTTACAGCTTGCCCCGCTGCCCCGGCCCCTATGCGGCAGGGCAGAAATTGCAAAAAAAGTTTGATTTTTTATTGATAGGGATTTGACATTCCGCGCCGGTGCAGTATACTTTAAATGATTGACATTGATGGATGAAGATACCATTTTCCGCTGCCGATGGTCCGCATAGAGGGTGGACGCGGCAGCACTGCAGGGCAGAAAGGAGAATCGTTGTCATGAATACTCCCGCAAAAGCTTCGCTTCCCGTGATCAAGCGTCTTCCCAAATATTACCGCTATCTGTGCTCGCTGCAGGCAGAGGGCATTACAAGCATTTCTTCCCGCGAGCTGGCCGCCCAGATGGGCACCACCGCTTCCCAGGTGCGGCAGGACTTTAACTGCATCGGGGATGTGAACGGCCGGCAGGGCATCGGCTACTCGGTGGAGAACCTGCTGTCCATTCTGGAACAGCTGCTGTTCGGCAACGGCGACCGCCTGCCCACCATCCTGATCGGCTGCGGCCGCCTGGGCAAGGCGGTGAGCCGGTTCATCACCACGGACACCAACGGCTACAAGCTCATTGCCGCCTTTGATGTGGCCCAGGATGAGGTGGGCAAGGAGATCAGCGGCATCCGCATCCGCCATGTGGATGAGCTGGAAGCCTTCTGTGCAGAGCATCACCCCAAGGTGGCCGTGCTCTGTGTGCCCCGTGACGGCGCACAGCAGGTGAGCGGCCGCCTAGTGGACCTGGGCATTGAGGGCTTCTGGAACTTTTCCCACTACGACCTCTCGGTGTCGTACCCGGATGTGGTGGTGGAAAACGTCCACCTGGGCGACAGCCTGATGAGCCTGGGCTACCGCCTGCGCAACCAGGACTGAGCACCCCTAAACGAAAAATAAATAAGAAGAAATCAAGGCTGCTGCACAAGGGCAGCGGGCTCGCCCTCTCCGTCAATGCTTACGCATTGCCACCTCTCCCAGAGTGAGAGGCTTTGGCAGTGCGGCAAAGTTTTCGGTTTTGCCAAGGGCTCTCCCTTTGGGAGAGCTGTTGAGCAGCGCGAAACTGAGAGGGCGAGGACGCGAAAGGCAAAACAGGTGTGGCAGTTTTTTCTTCTGTAAGGAGAGCTTTCAAATGGCAAAACTGTATTTCCGCTACGGCGCCATGAACAGCGGCAAAAGCACCGCCCTGATGCAGGTGGCCCACAACTACGAGGAGCAGGGCATGAAGGTGCTGATCCTCAAGCCCCGGGTGGATACCAAAGGCGGCGATGAGCTGGTGAGCCGCCTGGGCGTGCGCCGCAAAGCGGACCTGCTGATCCCGCCGGAAATGGATGTGTTTGCGGCGGTGCAGCAGGCCGGCAAGGCCAACGGCCCCCTGGCCTGCGTGCTGTGCGATGAGAGCCAGTTCTTTACCGCAGAACAGGCCGAGCAGCTGTTCATGGTCACGGTGGACCTGAACATTCCGGTGATCTGCTACGGGCTGCGGGCGGACTTTTCGCTCAAAGGCTTCCCCGGTTCCACCCGCCTGCTGGAGCTGGCCCATACCATTGAAGAGATGAAAACCATTTGCACCTGCGGGCGCAAGGCCATCTGCAACTGCCGCAAGGTGAACGGCCGGTTCGTGTTTGAGGGCGAGCAGGTGGCCATCGACCTGCAAAACGATGTGCAGTATGTGAGCATGTGCCCGCAGTGCTACTTCCGGGAAAAACGGGCTTTTTACGCGGACAAGGCAGCAAAAGAATAAGGTGCATGGAAAGGCGCTGTACGGTGTACGGCGCTTTTTTGCTGCCGTGCGGCAGGGGTGCAGCAACATTTTTCCAGCCGGGGCAGGAAAGGTGCACGATGCCGGGCCGCACCGGCGGGCAGGGGAGCCGCATCGGGCGGACGAACGTTTTTTGCGCAACTGATATATCAGATCTGGCCCGCAGTGCGGATGGACGGGAATTTTGCCGGAATGGAGTTTTGTGTGCAGCCCTTCACGGCAGGGACGCTAAATGTTTACAAAATTATTGCAAAATTCGCTGTTCTTTCCATCTTGCATCCCGGTTTTCTATGCAAAGTGTTGAAGTATACAAGTTGCACAGTTTTTCGCGCCAAGTTTATTCATTTCAGCAAAGACGTCAATTCTCACGCGAAAACAAGAGCAATATTTGTGCGTTTTTTGTTTGGATATCTGCAATTTGCGTCTTTCTTTTTGGTTGTTGTTTTGTTATCATAATTGTATACAACGGGGTATGTGCAGAACCCCCGTTCAAGATGATGTTTTCTGTATTTAGGAGGAGAACGAAAATGAGCAAGGCAATTTCTCGTCGTGATTTCATGAAGGTCACCGGCGCTGTGGGCGCTGCCGGCCTTCTGGCTGCCTGCGGCGGCAACTCTGCTGCATCCGGCTCTGCTGCTTCCACTGCTTCTTCTGCAGCTGCTTCTGTTGCAGGCCCGTCTGACGGCCCTGTGGCCCTGACCATGAGCTGGTGGGGCGGCGATGCCCGTCACGAGGCTTATCAGAAGGCTCTGGAGGCTTTCTCTGCTGAGCACACCAACGTGACCGTGGAGCCCAGCTTCGGCGCATGGTCCGGCTGGGAAGAGAAGATGGCTACTTCCTTCATGGCCGGCACCGCACAGGATGTGTGCCAGGTGAACTGGAGCTGGCTGTTCAGCTACTCCGGCGACGGCAGCAAGTTCGTGGACCTGAACACCCTGTCTGATTACATCGACCTGACCCAGTGGGATGAGAAGGCTATGGCAGCCTGCAACGTTGCCGATTCTCAGCAGTGCGTGCCCGTTGCCATGACCGGCCGTATCTTCTACTGGAACATGAACACCTTCAACAAGGCTGGCATCACCGAAGTGCCCAAGACCAAAGAGGACCTGTTTGCAGCCGGCAAGACCTTCCAGGAGAAGCTGGGCGATGACTACTATCCTATGGCAATGTCCGGCTACGATCGTATGATCCTGCTGGCCTTCTACCTGGAGTCTATGCACGGCAAGGACTGGGCAGATCCCGCTACCTCCACCCTGAACTACACCCGCGATGAGATCATCGAGGGCCTGGACTTCATCAAGAGCCTGGTCGAGGGCCACGTTGTGATGAACCTGAAGACCTACGCCGGCAAGGCTGGCGATGGCACTGCATGCCACCAGACCAACGAGTGGATCACCGGTAAGATCGCCGGCACCTTCGAGTGGGACTCTGCTGCTGCCAAGTACAAGGACGCTCTGGACGATGAGAACAAGCCCGGCTTCACCATCGGCGAAGAGATCAAGTTCGGCGACACCAACGGCGGCTTCTCCAAGGTCTCCATGGGCCTGGCCATCACCAAGACCAGCCAGCACCCCGTTGAGGCTGCTCAGCTGATCAACTTCCTGCTGAACGAAAAGACCGGCGCCGAGATCCTGGGCACCCAGTGCGGCCTGCCCGCTTCCAAGGCCGGCCTGCAGTTCGCTACCGATGCAGGTGTTGTGGACGAGATGGTTGCTGAGGCAAACAGCAAGGTCATGAACTTTGTGACCTGCCAGCTGGACCCCCTGTTCGAGGACAACAGCCTGAAGGCTACCGGCACCGGCGTGTACCAGGAAGTGTTCGACACCATGGACTACGAAGGCTCCACTGGCGCAGACGTGGTTGACATCCTGCTGGACGGCATGGAAGAGGCTGGCTACACTGTCGGCTAAACTTTCTTCACCCGCTTGCAGAGTGAGCACGTTTTGAGGTAATACAGGGGGCACCCGCCGCCCAAACGGCAGATGCCCCCTTTTTATAAAAAGCCGATTACAAAACTTTGACAAACTGGTTTCAAAACTGTGACTTTGCAGCACGCCGAATTTCCCGTAAAAGGAGGATTCCCAGATGAAAAAAGACAATGTGCCCGCTGGCGCGCGCACTCCGTTCCAGAAGTGGCTGGATAAATATCAGGGCATTCTGTACCTGATCCCCTGGATCATTGGTTTTGTGGTGTTCAAGGCTGTTCCGTTCGGCCAGTCGCTGTACTACAGCTTCACCGATATGAATTTCTTCAGCACCACCACCAACTGGGTGGGCTTCCAGAACTACATCACGGCCTTTACCACCCCCAAGATCACCAAGGCACTGATCATCACCTTCAAGTACGCTTTCATCACCGTGCCCCTGAAGCTGATCTTTGCGCTGTTCATCGCATACATCCTGAACTTCAAGATCGCATGCGTCAACCTGTTCCGCACCGTTTACTACATTCCGTCCATTCTGGGCGGCTCTGTGGCCATTGCCGTGCTGTGGAAGGCCGTGTTCCGTGACGAAGGCCTGCTGAACACCCTGATCAAGATGATCACCTTCGGCCACTTCAATGGCCCCTCCTGGCTGTCCGAGTCCGGCTACGCACTGTGGGTCATCTGCCTGCTGCGTGTGTGGCAGTTCGGTTCCGCCATGGTGCTGTTCCTGGCTGCCCTGAAGGGTGTGCCTGCCGACCTGTACGAGGCAGCCACCATTGACGGCGCCGGCAAGTGGAAGCAGTTCTTCTCCATCACCGTCCCGATGATCACCCCCATCATCTTCTACAACCTGGTTACCCAGATCTGCCAGGCATTCCAGGAGTTCAATGGCCCGTACATCATCACCAACGGCGGCCCGCGCGGTGCAACCACGCTGATCTCTCTGCTGGTTTACCAGAACGCATTCAAGGAGTACAAGATGGGCATGGCCTCTGCTCTGGCATGGATCATGTTCATCATCGTCTGCATCCTGACGATCATTGCGTTCACCAGCCAGAAGAAGTGGGTCTACTACTCGGACGAAAGGTAAGGTGAGCAGAATGGGAATGAAAGCAGCAAATAAAGTTGCAACCTTCTTCAAGTACTTTGTGCTGATCCTGGTTGGCCTGATCATGATCTATCCGCTGCTGTGGATGATCAGCGCAACCTTCAAGGACAACAGCGAGATCTTCTCCGGCATCAGCCTGTGGATCAAGAACCCCACTCTGGACGGTTACCGCAGCGCGCTGGATAACTTCGGCGGCTCCATCAACATCCTCCAGGCCATGCTGAACACCTACTCTTACGTTCTGCCCAAGGTGTTCTTCACGGTTCTGTCCTCCTGCATTGCCGCTTACGGCTTTGGTCGTTTCGACTTCCCCGGCCGCAAGCTCCTGTTCAGCATCATGCTGGCCACCCTGTTCCTGCCCCAGGTCGTTCTGAATGTGCCGCAGTTCCTGCTGTACAACAAGTTCGGCTGGGTGGACAGCCCCTACTATCTGGCCATCTGGGTGCACTGCGCATTTGCAACCGAGACCTACTTTGTGTACCAGCTGGTGCAGTTCATGCGCAATGTCCCCCGCGACCTGGACGAGGCTGCTGCCATTGACGGCTGCAACTCTTTCCAGACCCTGTACAAGGTGATCGTTCCCATGCTGGCACCTGCGCTGGTCTCCTGCGCACTGTTCCAGTTCATGTGGAGCTGCAACGACTTCATGGGCCCGCTGCTTTATGTCAGCAGCCCCAGCAAGTACCCCATGTCCATCTTCGTCAAGCTGTCCATGGATGGTGATACCGGCTTTAACTGGAACCGCATCCTGGCCCTGTCTCTGATCTCCATCCTGCCGCAGCTGATCGTGTTCTTCTGTGCACAGGATCAGTTCGTTGAAGGTATCTCTGCCGGTGCCGTCAAGGGCTAAGCCCGCGCGCCCCTGCAGAATGATCGTTTGACGCAAACAAACACCCCCTGTGCCGTTTCCCGTAAACATGGCACAGGGGGTGTTTCTTATTTCTTATGCCCTTTGCGGTACTGCAGCGGGCCAGTGCCCATCACCTCGCGGAACACGCGGCGGAAGTGGGCGGCGCTGGCAAAGCCGGTCTGCTCGGCTACCGCGCTGATGGACAGCTCGGTGGTCTCCAGCAGCTTCTGGGCGGCTTCAATGCGGCGGTTGTTGATGTAATCCACAATGGACTGCCCCGTTACCCGCCGGAACAGGCGGCTGAGGTAGTAAGGCGAAAGGTAAAACCGGGCCGCCACCTCGCTGAGAGAGAACTTTTGCTGGTAGTTGGCCGAAAGGTAGGCGCAGATCTGCTCCACCGTCTCGTTGTGGGGGCGGGCCACGGCGCTGCTCTCGGCCAGGCATTCCTGCTCCACATAGTGCAGCAGAAGCAGCAGGTACAGGGCACCGGGGTAATCCGGCTCATCGCTGGCCGAGTGCATCATTTCCAGCAGGGTGCGCAGGCGGGTGGTCCACTGCACCGGGCCGTACAGCACGGTGGCCTGGCCGGGCGCAAACAGCCGCGAAAAATCCTTCTGGGTCAGGCTGCGCAGCTCGTGCAGGATGCTGAGCGGGAACCGGCAGCCTACCAGCTCCGGTACGGCGTAGCCGGCCTGCGCCAGGGTGCCGCCCCCGGGGCCGAGCAGCAGGGCGCTGCCCGGGTTCACCAACAGCTTTTCTTCGCCGCGCTGCAGGGTGCAGCTGCCCTCGCTTACCAGCAGCAGGCAGCAGGTCTCATCGTCCTGCGGCAGCTGTGCTTTGCCGCTGGTGAGCCGCAGGGACGATGCGGTGACCATTGCATGGAATTTTTCGCGTTCGGATTTCATTTTGCACATTCCTCTCTTGTAATCTCTGCCGCAGGGATTATAATGTATACAAGGAAACTCCTTCAGTTTATTTTCTTCATGATACCACGCCCGCCCCGCGCGGGCAAGATGCATCCGTATCCACTATCTTTCAGGAGGTTTTTCTCATGAATCTGTCACTCATCCGCTCCATGACGCGCAGCGCTGTTTTCGAGCTGGAAAACGGCCTGTGCTACCGCCCGACACACCCCTTTGCCGTGACCCTGAACGGCAAAACGGTGTACGAAAGCTGCAACACCAATGTGTTCTCGCTGTTCTCCCTGCTGCCCGGCACCGAATACACCGTGGGCGTGCAGGCCGAGGGCGAGACCCTGAGCCTGACCTTTACCACCCAGGCGGAGACCTTCTTTGTGGATGCTTCCCGCTACGGCCTGGTGGCGGACGGCGAGACCGACAACACCGGCAAGCTGCAGGCGGCTTTGTCCACCTGCCCCAAGGGCGGCACCGTGTATGTGCCTGCTGGCCGCTACCGCACCTGCAGCCTGTTTCTGAAGAGCAATACCACCCTCTACCTGGAAAAGGGCGCTGTGCTGCTGGGCGACAACGACCGCACCCATTACCCCATCCTGCCCGGCGTGCTGCCCAGCGAGAACGAGGTGGACGAATACTACCTGACCGGCTGGGAGGGCAACCCCCTGAACAGCTTTGCGGGCCTGCTGAACATCACCCAGGT
>CAKTGS010000048.1 GCA_934561485.1 uncultured Faecalibacterium sp. | reverse complement strand
AGGCTCTCCCGCTTTTGCAGGTAGAGCAGGCGCAGCACCAGCAGCAGGATGCTCTCGTATTTCAGCAGCCGGGCCTGGCTGCCTTCGTGGCCGTTCACCAGGGCCGCCGCCTGCAGGGGGGCCGGGTACAGCAGCACCGAATAGCCCAGCGGGGCAAACACGGCCCGCACTTCGGGCAGGTGGTCCTGCACGTAGAGGTATTTTGCCCGCTGATCTTCCACGCCGCCCAGTACAAAGCAGTGGTTGAGCAGGTAGTTTGCGGTTTCTTCCAACATATCAACAATTGCCATCCGTGTTTTCCTCCTTGCGGCGGGTCAGAACAAAGTCCTCGAACCGGAAGCCGCCGCGCTCCACCCAGGTATTGGTCAGCTGAATGTCATAATTGCGATGCGGCGACTGTGAATAGGTGTGCAGGCCGATGATGCGGGCAAAATCGCCGGGGTATTCGTCCGCCAGAGTGGATGCTTCCACCCGGGGGCGGGCTGCCAGCGCCTGCTGCGCCAGCAGGGCCACGTTTTCTTCGGTCACGGCCAGCCGGGCATAGTCCAGAAGCAATTGCTGCTCTTTGCGCAGCTGGTCCGGGTCCAGGGTCTCGGCCTGCACCGGGGCCAGCGGGGCCACCGTGCGGGGCGCAGCGGGCGGATACAGGAATTTTTCGCCAAACACCGCCGCCGGATACAGCCGCAGCCGTTTTGCCACCGGGCCATTGTCCGGTGCAAAGAGCTGGTCCGGGGTCTTGATCTCCTCGGCATAGCGGCGCAGCAGAGCGGTGACGCTGCCCTGCGAGGAGCGGTCGCTCAGCAGCAAAAACTGTGCCCGCTGCACGGCCCGCTTGCGGTAACGGATGTGGCTGGCGTCAATTTCTTTGATCAGGGTGCTCATCTCTTCCAGCGCGTCCCGCTGCTGCTGGATGATCGCCCGCACCCGGGGTGCGGCTTCGCCGGGGGCGCAGCGCTCCACCCGGGCATAGTCCAGGGCCAGCCGGGGCAGATACTGCTCCTCGCAGGCGTCCAGCCCCTCTTCCAGATAGGCGCGGTAATTGAACAGGTTGTCGCTGGTTTTAAAGCGGTGATAGGCCGCCGCCACCACCTTTTCTTCGTACTGGTCAAACAGTTCCAGCACCTCCTGCGGGGTGCGGTTGCGGGTAAGCCGGTCGATGTAATGGCCGATGGATGCATTGAGCGCCCGCAGGGATCTGTTGAGGGCTTCCAGGTCGGCAGCCACCTCCCGCAGCACATTCTCGTAGGGGCTTTTTTCCTCCCCCACGCCCTGCAGCAGCTGCCAGGCCTTGTACAGCTTGCCGGTGTAGGTGACCACCCGGGGGTTCAGGATCTCTTCCAATGCTTCCAGCAGCGGGGCCACCTCCGGCACAAAGGTCAGGGTGGCTTCGCCTTCGTAGCTGCCGGGCTGCTCTTCCAGCCAGCCGGTGCGGCGCAGGCGCAGCAAAAAACCCATGGCCAGGGTGTGGGGGTCCCGGGTGGGCTGTTCCTCTTCATCGCCGGCACCATCCGCATCCAGCGCCAGCGGCTTTGCCAGCGCGGCAAAGTAATCCTCCGCGCGGGAAACTGCTTCGGCGCGGGAGATGCTGTAGTCCGCCGTGTGGCGGCACTCCTCCCAGAGCAGGAGCAGCAACTCTGCATAAAAAGCCCGGTTCGGCCCCGCCAACGGGCGGAACAGCCGCGGGCTGACCAGTTCAAACAGCTGCATGGAACGATCCCTTTCTGCTTATGATAGAATACGGTTTTATTGTACCACAACGGGCACAGTTTGTCACAAAATGGCGCAAAAAAGCCGGGGAGCGGCTGCTCCCCGGCAAATTGCACGCGATTGGAAACTCAACGGTTGTTTTGGGGTCCTCCTGCCGGACTGTCCGGTCAGGCGTTCGGGTTCACTTCAATTGCCACGCAGACATAGGTGTTGCCCTGCACAACCTTGGCTGCCACGCCGACCTTGGTCCAGTGGCCGACTGCGGAAATGTCCACGTTTTTATCCTTCGCATGTACTACGCCGAAAATATCATCCAGGATTTTAGCAACACGTTCAACCTTTACGACCACACGAATAGAATACACTCCAGCATTGTTACGGTCTATCTTGACCGAATTCAATACGTTCAGCCATCCGGTATTCACGTCCACAGCGGAATCCAGGAATGTTTTTGCTTCCTGCTTCAGTTCCGGGTCATTGGGCAGCTTATCCGTGCGTTCTGCGTTGATGGCATTCATGGTTTCGGCTTCTGCCTTTGCCTCTGCGCTGGGAGCAGACCCGCCGGAGCAGGCTGTGAACAGCAGCAGCACCATGGCGCAGGCCAGAAGCAGAGCGGACAGTTTTTGCAGTTTTTTCATTTTGGAACCCTCCTGTCATTGCAGAATTTCGTTGCATATTTGTTGCATGTTTGATACACTCTGCCGCACATCCGGCAGGTGTTGTTCTGGCCTTATTGTATCCGACAAACGTCCGTTTTGTCAATTGCCAAAGTTGTATAAAGTTTGCCTGCCGCTTTCGTGAAAAACAAACGAAAATCAGCCCGTTTTGTTGCAGTATTGCCGCACTTTTCCCCAATGGTCCCAAATCCCTGCCGCCGGGCACGGGCGGCAGGGCGCTGCCGTGCCCCGCAGCGGCAAAGAGCCCTTGTTTGCGCAGGCAGCGCAGTTTGCATTTTTGTTGTGCTGCCTGCCCCGGGCGGCACAGCACCCGCCCATGTTTACGCCGAGGTGCCAAAAATTTCGTTTCAAACCGGGCCGAAATTACACAATTTCACCACGTTTGGGTGGTAAAATGATGTCGTAAAAACAAGACAAAAGGGTGATCCCACCGATGCAACACTGTCCCGCCCGCGCGGCACAGCGTCTGGCGGCAGCAGTGCTTGCACTGGTGCTCGTGCTGGCACTGGCCGCGCCCCGCGCCCACGCAGCCGCCCTGCAGGAAACACACGGCATCCGGCTGCTGAGCTTTGACAAAAGCCAGCTCCTCTCCATCGGCAACCAGACCTCCGGCAAGTGCAGCTGGTATGCGCTGCGCTACGCACGCACCATTCTGGACGGCAAGACTTCGTCCGGCAGCGGCATGTGGTCCAATGGCGCGGTGTGGTCTGCCGGCGGATACTACGGCTATTCCGGCAGCCTGGCAGAGTGCCTGCAGAAGCTTTACACCGAGCTTTCGGCGGGGCACCCGGTGATCGTTCACCTGAAAAACACCACGGTCAGCGGGGTGTCCAAGCACACCAACCGCACCTCTACATACGAATATCATCTGACCGGCTCCGGCTGGAGTCCGGTAAATTACCCACACATTGCCACCAGTGATACCTATGGCCACTGGGTGTGCGTGGTGGGCGTCTCCCCCACGGCCGACCCTGCGAACCTGAAGGAAAGCGATTTCTATGCGCTGGACCCGGCCCGCATCTCCGTCAACGGCACGCTGGCCCTTACCCGCCTGCTGGACGGAACCATCTGGACTGCCAATTCTCCCCTCAAAATTGCAGGTTGAAATTAGAAAGAGTAAAACGGCGGACGCAGCTGCGTCCGCCGTTTTACTGTATGCAGAGGTTCCGGGTTCAATACCCGCGCACCGAAAAGCCGCGCTCCCAGGGGTCCGGCTGCAGCTGCGTTTCCCGCAGGCCGGTGATCTGGATATAGTCGCTGTGCTGGATCATGCTGAACAGCTCCGGGAATTTTGCCGGGTCGCCCTGCACTTCCAGCGTCACGCTGCCATCGTCCTCGTTTTCCACCCAGCCGGTCAGTTCCAGCGTCTGGGCCGCATAGCGTGCCCGGTAGCGGAACCCCACCCCCTGCACCTGCCCGGTGATGGAGTAGCGCCGCCGCCGGGTGCCTTCCGGCAGGGTGGGCGGCGTGCGGTCTTTTTTCTTCAGAAAGTCAAACATCTGTTTTTCCTCAAACGGTTTCAAACGGGCCATTCCCCTCATCCGCCGCGGCTGCGGCAGCTTCCCCGAGGGGGAGCATTTTTTACAGTTCCTGGTATGCCGTCATCAGGGCGGGGATGAACTGCTTTTTGCGGCTTACCACGCCGGGCAGGGTCCAGCTGCCGTCCTCTGCAGGCTGAACTTCAAAGCCATCGGACAGCATGTCGGCGGCATAGCGGCCGCTGCAGACGACCACGCTCTCTTCCTTGGGCACATCGGTCAGCAGAATGTACAGGTCCTCCACATTCTGCTTGTTGCGTGCCTCGTCCAGATAGGGTTTGAGCAGCGCTTCGGCGGCCAGCAGGTTCTTGCGGGTCATGTAGCTGCCCTGCGCCACGCCAAAGCGGATATCGCCGCACATGAACACCTTGAAGTCCTGCAGGAACACCTCTTCGGCGGTTTTGCCGTCCAGTTTCTCACCGGCTTCAAACATCTCGTTGGCAAAGGCTTCCACCTCCACCCCGGCGATTTTGGCCAGACGCTTGGCACAGGCCGCGTCCACCGGCGTGCAGGTGGGGCTGCGGAAGGCCAGCGTGTCGGACAGGATGGCCGCCAGCAGCAGGCCCGCGATCTGGGGCCGGATCTCCACCCCGTTCTCATCGTACATCTGGGTGATGATGGTGGCGGTGCAGCCCACCGGCTGGTTGCGGAAGTACACCGGGCCGCTGGTTTCCAGGCTGCCGATGCGGTGGTGGTCGATGATCTCCAGGATCTCGGCCTGGTCAAAGCCTTCCACGGCCTGGGTGGCCTCGTTGTGGTCCACCAGGATGATGCGGCGCTTGCGCAGGTTGATGATGTTGCGGCGGCTGACCATGCCGCAGTATTTGCCCTCTTCGTCCAGGATGGGGAAATAGCGGTGGCGCACCTTGGCCATCACTCTGGTCACGTCCGCCACCGGGGTGACCAGGGTAAATCTTACAATGTCGCTGCGGGTCATATAATAGGAGATGGGCGCGCACTGGCTGATCAGCTTGCCCGCCGCGTAGGTATCGCAGGGGGCGGTCATAATGGCCACGCCGGTTTCCTCGGCAATGCGCTGGATGGTGCGGCCCACCTTGGCCCCGTTGCAGATGATGAGCAGCGAAGCTTCCTTTTCAATGGCGCACAGCTGGCTTTCGTAGCGGTTGGTCAGGATGACGATGTCGCCCTTTTCCACAGTGCTTTCCAGCATTTCCGGCGTGGCGGTGCCAATACGGATGTGGCCGGTGGTGCACACAGCGTCCTCGCTGCCCACGGCCATGGTGCCGCCCAGCGTTTCCAGAATGTTCTTGAAGCTGGTCTTGCTCTTGGCCAGAATGCCGGTGTCGAACAGGTCCATGTTGGCGGTGGCAATGTCCTTGACCGTGATCAGGCCTTCCAGCTCGTTGTCCGGGCTGGTCACCGGCAGGGTGTCGATCTGCTGGTCGCGCATGATCTCCCACGCCTTGCGCAGGCTGGTACTGCCCGGGATGCCGGGTATTTCGCGGTAGTCCACATCGCGCACCTTGGGGTTCACGTCCGTGCACATGCGCGGCGGGGTAACGCCGAACTTTTTGAGCACGAATTCGGTTTCCTGGTTCATTTTGCCGGCGCGGCGGGCTTCGCACACCAGGTCGCTGGTTTTATTTTTCAGCTCTGCATACGCAATGGCCGAGCAGATGGAGTCCGTGTCCGGGTTGCGGTGGCCGATGACCACCACCTTATGGGCTGTTTTGGGCATAAATGTTCCCCCTTTGCTGGGTCGTTTCCTTCTATCATCTATCATTTGTTTTTTCTGCAGCCTGCCGCGCTCCTGCACAGCGGCAGCGGGCTGCAGCTTTATTTTAGCACAATTGCCCGCAGGGGTAAAGGGAAACACTGCACCGGTTCCGCAGGCCAAAAAAGCACGAAATGCGCCGAATTCTTGTATACATGCCCTTGCTTTTTGCCCCATCGTGCTGTATCATAAAAGGACCCCGCTGTTTTGCTTCAACTGTCAACCCGGAGGACGCCATGTCATCAACCAAATTCAAATCTGCCCCGCTGTTTACCCGGCAGCAGCTCCTTGCGCTGCTGCTGCCCCTGATCGCCGAACAGGCCCTGAGCGTGACCATCGGCCTGGCCGACACCCTGATGGTGTCCTCGGTGGGCGAAGCCGCCGTGTCCGGCGTGAGCCTGGTGGACAGCTTCAATACCCTGCTGATCCAGATCATGAGCGCGCTGGCCACCGGCGGTGCCGTGGTCACCAGTCAGTACATCGGCCACCGGGAGCCAAAAAACGCCAAGGCCGCCGCTGCACAGATCCTGTTTGTGCTGGCCAGCTTCAGCCTGGTGGTGGCCGCCGTGGTCGTAGTGGGCCGCCACGCCATCCTGCGGGGCATCTTCGGCTCCATTGACGCCGATGTGATGCGCTACGCTGAGACTTACTTCCTGCTCTCGGCGCTGAGCTACCCCTTCATCGGTCTGTACAACGCCGGTGCGGCGCTGTTCCGGGCGCAGGGCAACAGCAAGATCAGCATGCTGTCCAGCCTGGTGATGAACGTGATCAACATCGGCGGCAACGCGGTGCTGATCTTCGGCTTCGGCATGGGGGTCATGGGTGCGGCCATTGCCAGCCTGGTGTCCCGCGCCATTGCCTGCTGCGCCGTGCTGTACCTGCTGCAGAAGCCCGCCAGCGCCCTGCGGGTGGACAGCCTGCGGGCGATGGCACCGAACGCCGGGCTGATCCGGCGCATCCTGCGGGTGGGCATCCCCGCCGGTATCGAGAACGGCATGTTCCAGATCGGCAAGCTGTCGGTGTCCAGCCTGACCTCCACCCTGGGCACCGCCGCCATTGCGGCCAACGCCGTGGCCAACACCACCACCACCTTTTTGAACATCCCGGCCAACGCCGTGGGCATGGCCGCCCTGACCGTGGTGGGCCAGTGCCTTGGCGCCGGGGAGAAGGAGCAGGCTGTGTATTATGCCCGCCGCCTGCTGCTGGTGGCCTACTGCGGTGCCTGGGTGATGAACATTTCCGCCTTCCTGTTTGCCAACCGGTTCGCCATTTCCCTGTTCAACCTTTCGCCGGAGGCACAGACCATGGCCCTGCAGGTGATGGTGTGGTTCAACTTTGTGTCCCTGTTCTTCTGGCCGTCCAGCTTCACCCTGCCCAACATCCTGCGCGCCGCCGGCGACGCCCGGTTTACCATGGCCGTGAGCATCCTTTCCATGTGGGTGTTCCGGGTGGGCTTCTGCTATGTGATGGTGCTGGGCTTCCACGGCCGTCTGCTCTCCATCTGGATGGGCATGTTCCTGGACTGGGTGTTCCGCTCGCTGTGCTTTGTGATCCGCTTTCTGCACGGAAAATGGCTGGAAAAGGAAGTCATCTGACCGCGCCCTTTCTGCCGTGCCCTGCCGCACGGCAGATTTTTTTGCGCCTTTTGCAGGAAACTGCGCTTCCGGATCGTATTTCCATACAGAACGTTCTTTTCCGCACCCGGTCCGCGCCGGACCGCTCTACGCAGATTCTACAAATAATCCGTGTGTTTTTTGACAAAGTTGTCACCTTTCGTTCTTGTTTTCTTCATCGGTCCGGCGTATAATTTTTCTTTGCTCAGAGTTTGTAGAATACAAGACTTCTGCAAAAAGGAGGCTTTTTCCATGAAGCGCAGCTGGTTTTCCCGCCATCCCATCGGGTTCATGGCGCTGTATCTGCTGCTGTACCTGGCAGCATTCAATTTTCTTGAGACCCGGATCTCCATGCCCCACCTGTTGGTGCACTGCCGCCTGGATGATCTGATTCCCTTCTGCAAATATGCGGTCATCCCCTACTTTGCATGGTTCGTGTGGATTCCGTTCACCCTGTTCTACCTGCTGTGGAAAGCACCCCGGGAGGACTTCTGGCGGCTGTGCCTGCCGCTGTTTGCAGGCATGACCATTGCCCTGGCCTGCTATGTGATCGTGCCCACCGGGCTGAACCTGCGGCCCTACACTGTGCCGGGCAGCGATGTGTTTGCCCGGGCCGTGCGCTTTTTGTACCGCACCGACACCTCCACCAACGTGTGCCCGTCCATCCATGTGTTCAACTCGGTCACCCTGATGCTGGCATACTACCGCAGCCGCATTTTTGAGCAGCCCCGCCGCCGCTGGATGCGCCCGGCTGCCGCTGTGCTGTGCCTTTCCATCGTGTGCTCCACCATGCTGCTCAAGCAGCACAGCTGCATTGATGTAGCCCTGGGTGCCCTGCTGGCCCTGGCGCTGGACACCTTGTTCACCCGCTCGGACGAGCGCAGCGAACAGCCGCAGGTGCGGCGCGCATAACCCTCTTCGTCAAACTCTTCGATTTTGCCAGCTCCCCCGAAAGGGGGAGCTTTTTTCGTGGGTGCCAAAACAGCAGCCGCTTTTCGCTGCGGCCCTTTGCGTGAAAAAAGCTCCAGAAAGATCCGCAGATTTTTCTGGAGCCAAAATTATAAAAGGATCCTTCCGCTGAAAATCGCCAGAGCGCAGCGGCTGTTTAAAACAGCCCTTCCGGCAGGCAGACGTCTGTTTTGGGCACCTTTGCCCAGGAAAACTCCGCGATGAGGCTTTCCGGCGTGCGGGGGGCCGGTTCCGGCTGCAGGCCGTAGGCGTAAGCCAGCTTGCCCACGATCTCCTGCGCGGTGTATTTTTCCCGCAGGTTTTCCAGGCTTTGGTCCCCGTCCCGCTTGGACAGCCGCCGCCCGTCTGGGGCCAGCAGCAGCGGGCAGTGGGCAAACTGCGGGGCCGGCAGGCCCAGCAGCCGGTACAGATACAGCTGCCGCGCCGTGGAGGACAGCAGGTCCGACCCGCGCACCACTTCGGTCACGCCCATGCGGGCATCGTCCACCACCACGGCCAGCTGGTAGGCAAACACGCCATCGGCCCGGCGCAGATAGAAGTCGCCGCAGTCCCGCAGCAGGTTCTCGGTGTGCACCCCCATGCAGCCGTCTGTGAACGTGATCTCCTCGTCCGGCACCCGCACCCGGTAGGCCGGGGCCTTCTTTTTGCGTTTTTCGGCAACTTCGGCAGAGGTCAGATCCCGGCAGGTGCCGGGGTAGATCACATTGCCGTCCGAGGTGTGGGGTGCGCTGGCTGCGTGCAGCTGGGCACGGGAGCAGAAGCACGGGTACACCAGCCCCTGTGCTTCCAGCTTGTTGTATTGTTCCGTGTAGATATCCGCGCACTCGCTCTGATAATAGGGGCCGTGGGGGCCGCCGGTGCTGCCGCCCTCGTCCCAGTGCAGGCCCAGCCAGTCCAGATCCCGTTCCAGCAGGTCGGCGTAGATGCGGGGGCAGCGCTCGGCGTCCAGGTCCTCAATGCGCAGCACAATGCGGCCGCCCCGGCTTTTGGCGCTGAGCCAGGCCAGCAGGCTGCAGGCCAGGTTGCCCAGGTGCAGCCGCCCGCTGGGGCTGGGCGCAAAGCGCCCGGTCACTGCCCCGCTCACAGGCCCAGCTTCCACTGCCCGTCCTGCGGCTGGAAGATGGGCGTGTTGTAGTAGGCCGCACAGGCAGCGGCCAGATATTCGGCATCCTTGCAGCTGGCGGTTTCCATGGCAGAGTGCATGGCCAGCTGGCCCACGCCGATGTCCACCATGGGCATCAGGATCTGGCGGCCCAGCAGGTTGCCCAGGGTGCTGCCGCCGGCCACATCGGCCCGGTTTGCAAACACCTGCACCGGCACCCCGGCTTTTTCGCAGATGGCAGTAAAGGCCGCGCCGGTCAGGCCGCTGGTGGTGTAGGTCTGGCGGGCGTTGTACTTGAGGATGATGCCGCCGCCCATGTTCACCGGCAGCTTCGGGTCGCTCTTTTCCGGGTGATTGGGGTGGATGGCGTGGCCGTTGTCGGCGCTGAGCAGCAGGCAGTTGGTGCGGGCCCGGATGCTCTGCTCTTTGGTCACACCAAGGCTCTCCTCAATGCGGGCCAGCACATCGCTCATCAGGCTGCCCTGTGCGCCCTGCCGGCTGGAAGAGCCCACTTCCTCGTTGTCGAACATCACCCAGATGTCGCCGCGGCCCGCTTCCTCGCCGCGCCCCTGCAGAAAGCCCCACAGGGTGGTGTAGGCACACTCCAGGTCGTCAATGCGTCCGGACATGAAATATTCACCCTGCAGGCCCACGCGCTGGGCCTTTTCGGTGGTGCAGAGCACAAGATCCGCGGCCAGAATGTCCTCGGCCTTCACCCCGGCTTCGGCGGCCAGGGTCTCCTTCAGGCTTCCGCCCTCGGCCCCGAAGATGGGCTGCAGGTCCACCTGGGGGTTGTAGTTCAGGCCGGTGTTGGCTTCGCGGTTGAAATGGATGCACAGGTTCGGGATGCAGGCCAGCGCCTGCTCCGGATGCACCAGGCGGCTTTCTACGCCTTCGGCGGTGCGCACCAGCAGGCGGCCCGCCACGCTCAGGGGCCGGTCGAACCAGGTGGACATCAGCATTCCGCCGTAGCCCTCGGTCTCGGCGCGGGCAAAGCCGTGGTCTGCCCCGTCCAGCGTCTTGATGCGCCAGGTGGGCGAATCGCTGTGGCTGGCGGCAGCGTGCCAGCCGGTCAGTTCGCCGGTGGGCATCCGCCAGGCCAGAATGGCCGAGCCGTTGCGGGTGGTATAGTATTTTCCGCCGGGCACAAGATCCCACGCGGCGCTTTCCGGGCAGTTCTGATAGCCATTGGCTTCCAGAATGGCCGCGGCGGCCGCCGTAGAGTGGAACGCGCTGACACCGGCGTTCAGAAACGCAAACAGATCTTCCATGGAAAATGCTTTGTTTTGCATGGGG
Source organism: uncultured Faecalibacterium sp. (assembly GCA_934561485.1). Taxonomy (GTDB): domain Bacteria; phylum Bacillota; class Clostridia; order Oscillospirales; family Ruminococcaceae; genus Faecalibacterium. The sequence goes on along the minus strand of CAKTGS010000048.1, from coordinate 4,258 downwards.
ATGCTTCCTTTCGCTTTTACTGGTTTTTTCTCATTATAAGCCCTTGCTCTGCAAAGGTCAATGCGTACAAAAAAGCCGCCGCAGGCGGCAATGCCTGCGGCGGCGGGAAAGCCGGCTGCTCAGTGCAGCTCCGGCCAGTAGCCCTTGTTGGCTTCGATCATATCGTCCAGAATGGCCTTGGCAACGTTCATGCTGGGCACAGTCTTATTCAGGGTAAAGGCCTGCAACACCTTCTCGTAGCTGCCTTCCACGCAGCCCTCCACCAGCAGCTTTTCGCTGTTGAGCTGCTGCATCATCAGACCCTGCTGGAACAGCGGGATGTTGTCCCGGGCAATGACCTCCGGGCCGTTCTTGCCGATATAGGCGGGCAGCTCCACCATTGCGTCATAGGGCATATTGGGGATCGCACCGCGGTTCTCGGTGATGATGAGAAAGCGTGCCTTGGTGTCGTTCTTCAGCGCAGCGGAAAGATCTGCGATCCAGTCGCCGTGGCTGCCGGCATAGAAGGTGTTGGCGTCCACCTCGCCGGTCTTGAGGTAGTGGTCGATGCCGTCGAACAGGTTCTTTTCGCGGGTCTCCTCCACCTCGTTGGCGCGGGTGTGGTTCGGGTCCGAATGCTCCACGAACTCCTTGGCCTGCAGATAGTAGTTCAGGTAGGTATTGGGCAGGTATTCCGGGAAGTTTTCCATGATCTCGTACTCGCCCTTCCACACATAGTACCAGCTGCCCTTGGTGTGGCGGTTCTGGCTGGCGGAGGAAGTCAGAGCGCCCATGCCCTTGAGGTAGCTTTCCGGCAGAAGGATCTGCTTCTCCTTGATGTAGGCGCGCAGCTTGGGCATCAGATCCTCGCCGTGGTACTGGATGGAGGTGAACCAGCCGAAGTGGTTCAGGCCAAAGTAATCGTAAACGATCTCCTTCTTGTTCTGGATGCCCATGGCAGCTGCCACCACGTCAATGATGGCGATGGGCATATCGCAGATGTTGATGATCCGTGCCTTCGGGCGTAGCTTGCGGCAGGCCTCGGATACGATGGCGGCGGGGTTGGAGTAGTTCAGGATCCAGTAGTCCTTCTTGGCATACTTTTCCACATCGTCGATCAGCTTGATCATGGGGAAGATGGTGCGCATTCCGTAAGCCATGCCGCCGCAGCCGCAGGTCTCCTGTCCTACGCAGCCGTGGCGCAGGGGGATCTTTTCGTCCTGCTCCCGCATGGCGTAGCCGCCCACGCGCATCTGGGCAAACACAAAGGAGGTATCGGTGTAAGCCTGCTGCACATCGGTGGTGACCACCAGCTTGATGTCGGTATTCAGCTCCTTGTGCAGGACCCAGTCCACCACAACGGCCACCTTGTCCTGCCGCTCCTTGTTGATGTCGAACAGACGGATCTCGTCCACTTCCAGTTCTTCCCGGCGCAGTGCGATGGATTTGACGATACCGGCGGTAAAAGTACTACCGCCGCCAGCAATGGTAATGACCATAGTATAAACACTCCTTTTTGTATTTCAGGTTTGCCCGGCGCATTCCGCCGGGGCACGGTAAAACAATTTACTGGTTTTCCAGCTGTGCCTCCACGGCACGCTTGATATCGGCTACCTGCAGACCGTAAACGATCTGGATATCGGTTCCCTTTTTCACGATGCCGCTGTTCGGCAGCTGGTTGATGCTTTCCTCGTTGAGCTTTGCGGGGTCCTTGATGTTGACCCGCAGGCGGGTGAAGCAGTTGTCCACCGACAGGATGTTCTCCTTGCCGCCCAGACCATCAATGACGCACTGCACCTCGGCAGCGTTCTTCACGCTTGCCTTTTTGGCGGGTGCTACGCTCTTAGCGGTCTCGGTGCTCACCTCTTCCCGGCCGGGGGTGTGGATGTTAAAGGTCTTGATCAGCAGGGTGAACACCACAAAGTACACCGCGATCTGGCACAGCGCCAGCAGGTACAGGATGGGATAGTTGGTCTTATCTGCACCGGCAGAAAGGTTCATCAGCACCGAGCCAAGGAGGTTGGTGGTAAAGCCGGTGACATGGAAGGTGTGCAGCAGCACGATGAACAGGCCGGAGATGCAGGCGTGTGCCACCCACAGGATGGGGGCAGAGAAGCAGAACATGAAGTCCAGCGGCTCGGTGATGGAAGCCAGAGAGGCGGTAAACGCCAGCGGCACCAGAACGGCAGCGGTCTTTTTACGGTTCTCCTTGCGGGCACAGAAGATGAAGGCCGCCACGATGCCAAAGTAGCCGAAGGTCTTGGTAAAGCCGGTGTACATCCACACAATGCCGTCCGAGAAGGGCAGACCCATGCTGTACTCCATCATCATTACGATGTAGGAGCCGGTGTAAGTGGCATCGCCCACGGTCAGGCTGTTGCCCAGTGCAGAGAACTGGAAGGGGGTGTAGATGAGGTGGTGCAGGCCGGTGGGGATGAGGAAACGCTCCAAAAAGCCGTACAGGAACAGGCCGAAGTTGCCGGAGGTGGCGATCAGATCGGTCAGTGCACTGATGACGCTCTGCACCGGCGGCCAGAAGAAGCAGGAACCGAAGCCGAACAGGATGGAAAAGACCACCATGCAGGTAAAGGACCAGCGGTTGCCGGAGTAGATCTGGGTGATGATGCCCTTGAACTGCTTTTCACAGGTGCGGTTGTACACCCAGCCGCAGACCAGACCCAGCAGGATGCCGCCGAACACGCCCATATCCACCGTCTGGATGCCGAACACGGTGGACTGACCGGTGCCGTACAGACCCACCATCGGGTCCGCCTCGGCCAGCATACCCAGCTGGGTCAGGGTGACGTTGCCGGCGGTCAGGTACATAAAGTAGCTCATCAGGCCGATGATGGCAGCCTGCTGCTTGTTCTTTTTGGCAAGCGCCGCTGCGATGCCCACGCAGAACATCAGGCTGAGGTTGTTGATGATGACCATGATGCAGTTGTAGATCAGCTGTCCCAGCAGCTTGATGGGGGTCCACTGCAGAACGGGGATCATCGCGCTAAGGCTGGTGCTGGTAAGCAATGCGCCCAGCACAAGGATCAGGCCTGCTGCCGAGATATACGACAGCGGTGAGAGCATGGCTTTGGAGAACTTTTCCAAGCCATTCATGACTTTTTCTTTCATCGTGTAATACTCCTCACTTTTTGACTTGTCTGTTTTTGGGGGATGATTTCTATTCCGCAGGGCTTCCGGACGCCCTGTTGAAGCGTTTTATCGGACGATCCTGGTCAGGTGAATGAGCAGATAGACCTGCTCCTGATGATCCAGCTCGTAATCAAATTCCTGACGCAGATAGGCATTGATGCGCTGTAAGCACACCTCGTTGCGGCTGTCGCACTGCAAAAGCACCGTGTACATGGATTCCAGCCCGGCGTCCTGCCACGGGGTGTGCCGCAGGATGCGTGCCGCCAGAAACTTGAGGTGCACGGTCAGGCGGGTGGTCTCGAGGCTCTCTTCCTCAAAGGTGCAGTGATAGGTATCGCAGATGATCTCCTTGACCGCCTTGACGAATTTTACGGTATCATAAGCCAGCGCACCGTCCGCCGCACCGGCTACCAGATGCAGGGCAATGTAGCCTGCTTCGTCCTCCGGCAGCTGTACGCCGCAGAACTGCCGGACAAGTTCCAGTGCCCTTTGCCCCACCGCATACTCCTTCGGGTACAGCATCCGGGTCTCCGAGAGCACGAGGTTGGGCAGAAAGGTGCCCTTTTCCACACGTTCCAGCGCAAAGCTGATGTGATCCACCAGCGAGATGGTGCTTTTGCTACCGAGCAGGATGCCCTGCTCTTCTGCCGCCAGCGAGATGCGCTCGGCGGCCTGCATCACCTGCGGGGTAACGTTATCCAGCATCTTGAGGAACTTGGTCTGCAATTCATTCTGCACATAGTACACCTTGGAAACGCGGCTTTTGTCGATCACGTCCCCCGGGCGGCGGCCAAACCCAAGCCCGTTGCCCACGAGAATGGCTTCCCTGCCGTCCGGCATGATCACCGACACCGCATTGTTATTGAATACCTTTACAGCCTGCATCGCCGCACTCCTCCGCTTCCATGCCGCAGCTTTTGTGAAAAAGAAAAAGGGCACAAGAACCAAAGGGATGCCATTGCCTCATTCCCTCTGATGCTCATGCCTGATCGAACAGTTACACGCACTGATAAATTCACTTGTCTGTTTTGATTATACGAGCCAGCACAGAAAATGTCAATGCGTTGAACTGTCCGAAATTCAAGCCGCATTTTTGTATATCCTGCACAGGTCTGCTTGAAATTCGTCCTGC
>CAKTGS010000047.1 GCA_934561485.1 uncultured Faecalibacterium sp. | reverse complement strand
GTGCGCCCGTAGCTCAGGTGGATAGAGCAACTGCCTTCTAAGCAGTGGGCCGGGGGTTCGAGTCCCTTCGGGCGCATCTATGTGGTGCCCATAGCGTAGTCGGTTAACGCGCCAGATTGTGGATCTGGAGACCGTGGGTTCGAGTCCCACTGGGCACCCCACCAAAAAGTCCGCTGTTTTTAACAGCGGACTTTTTTTGTGTGGGTGCCCAGTGGGACGAGAACAGGGCGGCGGTGCGTAGCACCGTAAGCAATCAGCCCAGTGGGCTGTTGCTTAGCCCGCGGGTCCCAACCATTAGGAATGTCTACCGGGGAAGCTTCTGTCCGCTGTTGCATTTGCAACGGCGGATTTTTTTGATACAGCAAACGGAGGCGTCCATCATTTGATGGACGCCTCCGCTTTTTCTTTACTGGTTCATCTGTTTCAGGATCTTTGCAATTTCCGCTGCCGAGTAGCCTTCCTTCTGCAGGGCTGCCGTAATGGCCGCATCGTTCTTGCCACGGCTGCGCAGCAGCGTTGCCGTAAACGGCACTGTGGCACTGCCCGTGCGCGCTGTGCTGCCGGTGGTCTGCGCTGTGCTGGTCTGGCCGGATGCCGTGCCGCCCGCCGGGCTTCTGCCCTTTGCGGCGGCGGTGTCTGCCCCGCGGCTGGCCTGCTGCTTGGCGTTGGACTGCTTCAGTGCCCACTCGCCCCGGGCAATGTCCAGCTTTTCGCTGGTCACCCGGTTGTTGAACGCCTGCTGGCGGAGCGTATCCTGATAAGCACGCTCGCTGCTGGCGTTTTCATACTGCTGCTGGGTCAGGCTGTCCTGCCGCTGCTTCTCCTGCATCTGCTGGCTCCACGCAGTGTCGGAGCGGTCAGCCTCATAGGCGCGGTTTCCTGCATAGATGTTGTAGCCGGTGTTCAGCAGGCTGCCTGCCAGGGAGCCAAGACCGGTGGTGCCGCTGATGGCCAGCTGGATGGCATCCCCGATGACCCCCAGCACGGTCATTACGCCGTTGAAGGCCTGCTGGCGCCGGGCACTCTGGGCCTGTTCCTGTGCCGTGTAGTACCCGTGCAGGGTGTCCAGGCGGCTCAGGTAGTCCTGATACTGCCCGTAATCCTGCGCGTAGGCCGTGTTGTAGGCTTCGCCCCTCTGTTCCAGCTGGGTATAGTAATCCGAAAGCTGCTGGTTATACTGGCTCTGGGCGCTCTGCTCCTGGGTGTTCAGCTGGTCCAGCTGATCCAGCAGGGCATCCCCGCTGCTGTTGTAGGTATCCAGTGCCAGGCTGTACAGGGTGGGCACAACGCTGTTCAATGCACCGATCTGCTGCTGATATGCCTGCTGTGCCGCGCTGACGGCATAGCTGGAGCCGTAGCCGCCGGTCAGCGCCGCCGCCTGGGCAGCCGCATCCGCGCTGGCTTCGTGCGCATTCTGGGTATAGGTCTGGGCGTACTGGCGGTACAGCGGGTCCTGCGTGTGGCTGTACTGGAACGCGTCCCGTTTGGTCAGCTGATCCAGCAGGGAGTCGATCTGCCCCTGATAGCGGCTCTGGTAATCACCCGGCTTGTTTGCCTGCCACTCCTTCAGCGCATCGGCTGCTTCGGTCACCTTTTGGCCGGGGCTGTAGCTGGCACCCGCCAGGGCACGCTCCACCTCTTCGCGGCTGCCGGGACTGTCCGCCGCCTGCTGCTCTTTCTTTTTGGTTGCCATAAAACCTCTCTTTCTTATAAGGTCTGGAGCTTTGCACGAAGCTCGTCAGACAGGTTTTCCGTATCCAGATTGTTCAGCACATACTGCAGCTGCTCCTGCATCTGATACAGGTAGCTGCGCAGTGCCCGTGCATCATCCGGGTCCATGTTCTCGCTCAGTTTCGGCAAGCCGATCTTGCCAAGGCCTGTGGTGCTTGCCATTGTTCATTCCTCCTGTTCCGGCTGTAAAATGCCGCCCCGGGCAGCGGCCAGCGTTTTTGCCAGGCTGCGCAGGGTGATCTGCCCGCTGCCGCGCAGACGCAGACGCAGGGTGCTGTGCCGCCGGGGCACAAAGGGCAGCTCGTAACTGCGGCGGCTGTTCTGTGCGGCAAGGTTTGCCACCATCTCCCACGGCCCGCCATCGTAGCTGGCCGCCACCTCCACGGTGCTGAAGCAGGCGGCATCCAGCCGCAGCGTCAGCCGGGAAAGATACCGCTGCTCGGTGCCGTCCATGCCAATGTCGCCGGTTACCAGCTCAAAGGGAACGCTCTGTTCCACCCCTTCGGTGTTCTGCCAGTCCGGTTCCCGGCTGGGGTCGGCGGCCCACAGAGCCTGCCCGTCCCACAGATAAAGCTGGCCGCCGGTGCTGGTCATCTCGTAGGAGCACACGTCCTCCTGATGCCACAGACCGCGCTCGGTGTCGTACACCAGCAGCCGGGCCTCGGTCTGCTCCCCTGCCGCGCGGGACACATGCAGGTAGTAGCGCCCGTCCAGTGCACCGCCCACAGCGCTCTGCACATTGGCCAGGCGGCTGGCATCCAACGCCGTGGACACCTTGGTGGGGATGCTGCCGTCCCAGGCCATCACACCGTCCGGCGAGAGATAATACAGCGTCTCGTTCAACACACACAGGCTGCGGGACGCATTTTTGGCTACGCCCCGGCAGCGCAAAGAGGTGAGCTGAAAATCCGAAGGCTTGGAACCGTAGAGCTTGTGCAGCGTGTTCTCCTTAAAGAACAGTGCATAGCCCATGCAGGTGGCCGCCCCGGTAAAAGCACCATCGCTGCCCACCGTGACCGCGTAGCTGTCCGCCGCAATGCCCCGGTAGCTGAACCAGTTGGTGGGGTCGCCCAGCTTGCAGCCGTAGATCACGTTTTCCCTGCTGCTGCAGCCCCACACGCGGTTGTCGCACTCGGTCACAAAATCCAGGTCCGGCACCCGCCGTTCCAGCTGCACGGTGCCGCAGCCGGTCAGCGTGCGGGTCTCTTTGCCGTCCAGGCTGGTCCACTGGGCGCTGTCGGCGTTCTGCACCAGGGTGCCGTAAAAATAGTTGCCCTTCGGCACCGCCTGCACCCGCAGACCTTTTTCCAGCAGTTCGTACACAATGTGGTCGCCGTCCAGTTTCTCCCACTGCCCGGCTGCAGCGGTGCCCTGCAGGGTCACCGTGTCCCACTGGGCAAACAGTGTTTCCGTCCCGGGGGCCGTGATGCGGCAGTAGTCCAGCGGCACCGCCGTCCAGCTGCCGGACGCCGCACTGTACACTTCCAGGGTGCCGTCCGCCCGCCAGGGGTGGTCCGTGTCCTCCACCTTCAGAAACAGCTCCCCGTCCTCCGGCTTTTCCGGTTCGTTTTTGCCATAGCTGTTCACTGTGTAAGTTTTGCCTTCTGCATCGCAGGGCGCAAAGCGCACGCTTTTGCCCTCTGCACTCCATTTGGCCCCCAGTTTCGTCAGGGTGCCTTCCGCCGTGTCAAAGGCCAGTTTGTCCGGAAAGATCAGCACCCGGGTACCAAGCCCCACCAGCGTTTTTCTGCTGTCCGTCACAGCGTCCGGACAGCGCACCGTTTCCTTGTCCGGGTCATCCGGGGTATAAACCAGTTCCCGACCGCTCACGGTCAGCAGTCCGTTCAGATGATACATTCCGTTCAGGCTTGTCAGCGCGCGCAGTTTCCGGCGGGGCTTGCGGGTGCTCAGTGCCGGGAAATCCCGGGCCGAAAAGTTCACCCCGGCGCTGTACTCGGCCTCGGTGCAGCCGTAGGTCTCGTTCAGCCCGCCAAAGGCCCGCAGCAGGGTGCGGCTGTTTGTGATCTTTGCCCGGTTTGCCAGTGCCATGTTCTGCCTCCTTTCACCAGCGCCACTGCACCGCCGCACGGGGCGGGCAGCTGCGCCGCAGCCAGGCCGCCAGCTCTGTGCACAGCGCATTGTACTGGGCCTGTTCTCCGGCGTAGCGGTCGGTCTCACCCAGGGCTGCATCGGTCATGGCGCACAGATAATGCGGGTACAGGGCATCAAACGGTTCCGGCACCAGCAGCACGTCCTCGTCCTGCAGGCCGTCCTGCCAGGCAATGTCCGCTCCCACCGTGTCGTACCCTTCGGCACCGCTGGGCCGGAACACCCGCTCTCGCAGCATGGCGTCCGCTTCCCGCAGCCAGGCCTGCCGCGTTGCCAGCGCGATCCGGCTGCCCGGACGCAGTTCTTCGGCGCGTTCCAGCGCCTGTCCTGCTGTCATTATGCTTCACACTCCTTTTTCTTTTCAAAAAGACCCGGCGGGGCCTCTCCCTGCCGGGTCCTCCGGGATTACTGCGCCGCGTTTTCCGCTGCGGCAATGCGGGCGGCGGTGGATTCATCCTGCCGCTGGCTGTGCTCCAGCACTTCAGCCACCTCGGGCGGCACTTCCACTTCCACGCCGCGGCGGATCTTATAGTTCACGCCGTTGACGCTGACAAAGAGGTCGCCCTTGTAACGGCTGTTGTCCTTGAACAGCCGGATGCGCACATTTTTCTTTTCTGCCATTTTTGCTCCTTCCTTGAAACAAAGCCCGCCCTTCGGGAGCGGTGAGAGGGGTTCTTAGTTTGCGGCTGCATTGGCGGAGTAACTGGACACGCTCTCAATGCGCACCATATACTGCTCCACCAGACGCTCTGCGGCGCGCATTCCCTTCCAGCCCACGGATGCGCGCTGGTTCAGCGGGTCGTCACCGTAGCCCAGCTGCTTGACGATGTGCTCCAGGCCGCCGCCTTCCAGCTCGGTAACGCCGTAGGCATGGGCACCCAGCACCAGAGTGCCGAACACCGCCAGACCCTCCGGGCAGGTGTCGTCCTTCCAGATCTTGGCTTCGCTGGTCTCAATGAAGCGGATGTTGCCCAGCTTGCCGATCTCGCCGCGGAACATGGTGTCCGGGTCGGCATACTTGTGCACCTCGATGAACTCCCTGCAGGTCTTGAGGTCATAGGCCGCATAGGGGTGGATGATGGCAATGTAGCTGTCACCGATGGGATCTGCGTTCATGGCGCCCAGCTGGGCCGCTGCCCGGAAGAACAGCTTCGGGGTCAGGGTGCAGGTCTTGTCCAGTGCCTTGCGGCTGGCCACTGCGGTCTCGGTGCCGTCCGCATTGTTCTTGGGGGCATAGATCACGTTGGTGCCGCCGGCCAGCACATCGCGGGTGATGCTGTCCATGGTGCGGCCGGCCTGGCTGGCCAGCACGCGGGTGGCCTGCACCACGTTGTTGTCAATGGCGGTCATCTGCAGCACATCGGTCAGCGGGGTCCAGCCGCCGTACTGGTGCAGGTCGCTGGTAATGGTGGTCACGTTCAGGGCCTGGCCGTTGGGGGTCACGCCCTCGGTCAGGGGGGTGGTGGCCTTGGGCAGACTGTCGTACTTGCGGAACTCGATGGTCTTGCCGCCGTTCTGGGGCACCGGATAGTAATCCGCAAACTGATCGTGCACCAGACGCGGCTCGGCCTGGTCGATCAGGCGCTTTTCGTAAAAGGTTTTCATCTCGGGCGACATGGACGCCGTGGTGTTCTGCAGGTTGTCAGCAAACAGCTGAAGATTAAAATTCATCATATACATTTCCTTTCTCTGTTGGGTTTACAGTTCGATCTGCGCACCGTGCAGCACACGGCGCTCCAAAGCTTCCCGCTGGGCGCGGGTCATGCTGGCCACATCCGGGCGCACGGTGGCGGCTCCGCCGGGGCGGATGCCGTTTTCGGCCGGGCGGGCAGCCCGCTGGCGGATGCGTTCCACCACACCCTGCTCCACCGCCTGTGCGGCCTGGGTCAGGCTGTCCTCGTAGTGCGCCAGACGGTAAGCGTCCTGCACCCGCATCCCGGGCAGCTGCATCAGACGGCGCATTTCCGGGTCGCGCAGTTCCCTTTGCAGGCTGAACTCCGGCTGGCTGCGGCGCAGCTGGGCTTCCTCAGCAGCCCAGCGGACGTGCAGCTCCCGCACGGCGTTCCGGGCCGGTTCCGGCAGGGGCGGCACCGCCGGGCGGGGCGGCTGCTCCCGGGCGGGCTGCGGCCCGGGCTGTTCCGGCTGCAGCTCTGCCGGAGCCGGTTCCTGCACCGGCTGCCGGAGTGCGTTCTCTCCCGGCTTCATGGTGCCGGAGGCAATGGCCTGCTGTGCCTGGGCACCGCTCAGGGCAGGGGCAGCAGGAGCAGCATCTCCTTCTGCAAAGAGCTGCAGGTCCATCATGCTCTGCTCCCCCCGGCGGCTCACATCTGCAAAGCGCAGGTTGTCCGGGTAGCGCTCGGCCAGCAGGGTAAAGCCTGCCTTGGCCAGTTCAAAGGCTCCCTGCACCCACGGCTCACAAGGGGCCTTGGCCCGCACCGTCAGGCGCGGCCCGTCCGGCTCGTCCCAGGCATCCGTCTGCGCGTTGGCATCCCCCGCCAGCAGGTACACCAGTGCCTGCATCAGGGTGCTGGCCCCTGCGCACACAATGTCCTGCCCGGCGGGTGCATAGCCCGCATGGCCTGCCGCTTCCAGGCAGCAGCTCAGGCCTTCGGGGCCGTCCAGCTCGCTGTAACAAACTTTGATCATTTCGTTTCACCTCCTGTTCCTTTTATATATTCATGGCACGGGCTGCGGCTGCCACCGGCAGATTCCGGGCCAATGCCGTGCTGCTGTTTTCCGGCGCAGTGCTTTTTGCGGGCGGTGCAGCCGGTTCCTGCGGTTTTGTCCGCAGGGCCGCCAGCTGGGCCTGGGCCTGTTCCAGCCGCTGGACCAGGGTGCCGTTCTGCCGCACCCGCTGGCGTACCTTTTCAATGCCTTCAAAGTCCATCATATCCAGAGCTGCCAGCGCGGCGTCCGCGTTGGCCGGGGCAAAAAAGCCCAGCTGGTAGCACTCCTTGGCCATCTCGTTCTGGCTCAGGCGGCTGAAGGTGCTCTTCTTGGCCGCACTTACCACAATGTCAAAGACCGGCTCCCGGCTGCCCAGTTCCACGCCACCCACGGCGGGCACCGGCTGCGGGCGCAGCGCCGCCGCCGAGAAAGGCACAAATTCGTTCTCTCCGCTTTGCCCCACGATGCGGAACACTCGCTGCTCATCGTAGAACTGCCGCATCAGCTCGATCATCAGGTAGCACTGCCGGGCAAAGGCCCGGTACGCGCTCTTGAGCATATCACGGCTGAGCTTGCTGCCCGCTTCCTGCAGGGCCGCAATAGCGCTGGCTGCCGTCACGCCGCCGGCGGTGCCGCCCTGGGTCATATCGCGGTTGCCGCTGATTTCCTTCAGCTCCTCAATGCGGCTCTGGCGGTAGCTCAGACTGTTGCCCTGCAGGCCCATCGTCTGCAGCGGGCGGAAGCTGTCATCGTTCAGGCGGCCCACCACATGCACAATGTCCCGGGAGAAGTCCGCCAGCTCTTCCTCGTTCACCCCCGCCGTGTCGCTGAGCACATAGCGCTGCTTGGCCGAGAGCAGCACGTTTTCGTCCATGGCATGGTTCATCCTGTCAATGGCGGTCTGGCAGTCCTTCATCACGTCAATGTAACCAAAGCCTGCAGGGCTGTCCTCTTCCACAAACAGCGGGTCGAACACAAAGGGGTACTGCCCGTGGTCGTACAGGCCCCGGGCCGCCAGCGCCGGGTCGTTCTGGCTGGCATACAGCACCACCCCGTTGCAGAACTTGCAGTAGTGCAGCACCATGCGGCCCGTTTCGTCCGGGCGCTTGTAGTACCAGTCCACCACCACGCTTTTGGTGCTGGTGTCCAGCCCGTCCTCGTGGATGTAGCGGGGCACATCCAATGTTCCGGCGGTGCGGCCCGCCAGCTGCGGGTACCGGGCTGTAAGCTGGGCCGTGTCCTCCATGCTCAGGCTGAAAAAGTCCGGCGAGGCCTGGATATCCTCCACCCCCGGCTCCCAGTAGAGCATCAGCAGGTTCACGCTGCGCACAGCGATTTCCCCCACGCCGCCCCGGGCTGCCGGGTCCCAGAACACACCGATCACGCCGGTGCCGGTTTTGAGCTTGCGCCACCAGCAGTCGCTGTACACCTTCTCGTAGTCGGCCTGTTCCAGCACCACCGGCAGCACGCTGGAAAGCGCCCGCGCCGTTTCTTCATCGTCCGCTGCCCGGGGCAGCACATTGGGTTCCGGGTAGTTGTCCATGGCATCTGCGTGCTTGTTGGCAATGCTGTTGAACAGCCACCCGCTGGAAGGCTGCGGTTTGCCGGGCATCATGGCGTTCTGGTAATTTTTCCAGTGCCCCATGCGGAACCACAGCTCGTTGTCCACCAGGCGCTTATCCAGCGCCGCCTTGCCGGCCTTGTAGCGCTGCAGGGTCTGCAGCGCTTCGGCCACCTGGGCCTCGCCCACCGGCAGTGCCTGGGTCTGATATTCGTCCATCGCGTTTCTCCTTTAAATCCTGTAAAATCTTGCTTTCCGGTGCAGGTCCAGCGGGTCGTCCGGCACCGGCGGAGCCGCACAGCGCACCGGCGGGCTGATGGGGTTTTCCATCAGCACATAGCGGCACTCATCGTAAATGTGGTCCTCCTGCCGGGTGTCGATGTCCTCCACGTTGCTTTCATCGTACACAAGGTTCGGCAGGGTACGGATAAAATGTTTGCAGGTGTGGAACACCTGAAACATCGGCCTGCCCTCGGCATCAAATGCCAGCCGGTAATGGAACTGCATCTTGCCCGCCAGCCGGGTGTGGTCACCGGGCTGCCAGTGCAGGAAGTTGGGGCTTCGCTCCATCATGGCGGCAATGCTCTCGCCCCGGCTTTCATCAAAAATGGCCGGGTCCGCTACGCCGTGGATCACCCGGCCCCGCAGCATGGGGTCGTTCTGCTCGGCTTCCCGGATGCGCCGGGCCTGTTCCACCGGGTCGATGCGCAGGCCCTCGTTGGGGCGGCCGGTGCAGCCGTATAGCTCCTTGATGCGGTACAGCCGCCCCTCTTCGTCCGCCGCGTACCACCCCACCGAGAACGGCTTGGAAAAGCCGAAGTCGAACCCCCTGTAGATCGGCCAGTGCTTCGGGATGGCAAAGGGCGCAATGACATGGGTCCAGCGCTGGTCCTGGTAGTGGGCCGGGTCGTTGCGCCACTCGGTGAACACCTGGCCCGAAAAGCTGTCCCAGCTGCCGTAGAGCAGTGCCTGCTTTTCCGCTTCCGGCAGACTGGCCAGGCTGGCCAGATACCCGGGGTCGTTGCGCAGAAGAGCGGGGTTGTCGAAGATGCTGGACGGGATGAACACCCGCGCCCGCTGCAGCTTTTTCTCCGAGCCGTCCGGCAGGGTCACCGTGTACTCCTCCACAATGGGGGTGCCGGGCGGAGCCGGGGTGATGAACCGCGCCTTCACCCATCCGTGGCCGATGCCGCCGGGGTTGGTGGTGGCCCGCAGGTACACCCGGGTGCCCGGGCCGGTGGGGCGGTTGCGGCTCATCAGGTAGCTGTACTCTTCCCACTCAAAATGGGTCAGCTCATCAAAACCGATGAAGTCGAACGCCTTGCCCTGGTAGTTGGTGCGGTCCTTGGTGTGCTGCAGCGAACCAAAGTAGATCTTGGCCCCGCTGGGAAAATTCCACACATGGGCCGTGGCGTTGTATTGCGCCTGCGGAAACGCCCTGCGGTAATACAGCTGGCTTTTGTCCACAAGATCCGATAACTGTGGGTATGTTTTGCGCAGGATCAACGCTCGGTAATGGGGAATGTGCACCTGCCGCAGTGCTTCAATGATCAACGCATCGCTTTTGCCGCCGCCTGCTGCCCCGCCGTACAGGGCTTCCGGTTCCGGGCGGCTCATGAATTCCCGCTGCCGGGGCTGGGGCCGCCAGACCACCGGCGCACGAAGCTGCTGTTCCCTCATTCGCTCTCCTCCTCCACACACGGCAGCAGCACCACGCCGCTCTCCGCTTCTTCCGCCTGAGTACCCTGATCGTTCAGGGTCTTGGCCACAGCGGCCAGGTCCTTCAGCACGGCGGTTGCTTCTTTCAGGCCCTTCATGGCCGCTGCCGTCTCGGTTTCTCCGCTCAGGCGGGCCGCCTTCTGGCGGGTGTTCAGGTCTTTTACCTGCTGGGCCAGCAGCGTGCTCAGAATATCCGTGGCGCGGCTCAGGCTTGCAAGTCCCTTGGGGGTTTTTGTCTGGCCCATGGCTGGTCTGTTTCCTCCTTTCTGCCCGGGCCTTCCGGGCTATGGCAACAGGATACCACGGCTGCCGCCCCTCCGGCAGTACGTACTTTTACAGGGCCATTCCGTATTTTTCGTACACGTATTTGCAGATCGTATTATTTCTGCCGTATTTTTTGTGCGTGCCACCGCATCTTTCTGAAATCGTCCGTTTTTTCACCGAAAAACACCGCCTTGTAATTCCGCCCCGGCTTTTTTGTTTTTGCCCCGCTTCCGGGCAGCGGGGCAAAAGTCATACTCTTTTGTGAATTTTGTTCAAATTAAGAATATTTTGTGTCGAAAGTATGGACAAGCTGTCACGCTTCGTGTTACAATGGGTACTGTTCTTCTCCGGCTGACAGTTCCCGCCGGAGGTTTTCTGATAACACTGGAGGTTCTTCATGTTAGAAAATGTCTTTCACCTGAAAGAGAACCACACCGATGTAAAAACCGAGATCATGGCCGGTATCACCACCTTCATGACCATGGCTTACATCCTTGCGGTCAACCCCAACATTCTGTCCGCTTCGGGCATGGATTCTGAGGCCGTGCTGATTGCCACCGCACTGGCTTCCTTTGTCGGCACCGCCCTCATGGCTCTGCTGGCCAACTATCCCTTTGCTCTGGCTCCCGGCATGGGCCTGAACGCTTACTTCTCCTACACGGTCGTTCTGACCATGGGCTACAGCTGGCAGCTGGCCCTGATGGCCGTGTTTGTGGAGGGCATCATCTTTATCGCGCTGTCCCTGACCAATGTGCGTGAGGGCATCTTCAACGCCATCCCCATGACCCTGAAGAGCGCCGTCAGCGTGGGCATTGGCCTGTTCGTGGCCTTTGTCGGCCTGCAGAACGCCAAGCTGATCGTGAACAGCGACTCCACCCTGGTCACCTACCAGCACTTCAAGGGCGAGGCCTTCCACAGCGTGGGCGTAGGTGCCATTCTGGCCCTGATCGGCGTGGCCATCACCGCCATTCTGCTGGTGAAAAAGGTCAAGGGCGGCATCCTGTACGGCATCCTGATCACCTGGGTGCTGGGCATGATCTGTGAGGTGACCGGCATCTATGTGCCCAATGCGGATGCAGGTATGTACAGCGTGATCCCCACCGCCTTTGTCAGCTTTGACTTCTCGGCTCTGGGCAAGACCTTTGGCCAGGTGTTCAAGACCGATTTTTCCGGCGTTGGCATCCTGAACTTCTTTGCCGTCATGTTCTCCTTCCTGTTCGTGGACCTGTTTGATACCCTGGGCACCCTGATCGGTGTGGCATCCAAGGCCGACATGCTGGACGAGGACGGCAAGCTGCCCCACATCAAGGGCGCCCTGATGGCCGACTCCATTGCCACCTGCGCCGGCGCTGTGCTGGGTACTTCCACCACCACCACCTTCGTGGAAAGCGCTTCCGGCGTGACCGAGGGTGGCCGCACCGGTCTGACCGCCATGACCACCGGTGTGCTGTTCCTGCTGGCTACCATCTTCAGCCCGCTGTTCCTGACCATCCCCAGCTTTGCAACCGCTCCGGCTCTGATCATCGTGGGCTTCTATATGATGGGTTCCGCCGTGAAGATCGACTTCAACGACCCCAGCGAGGGCATTCCCGCCTTCCTGACCATTCTGGCCATGCCCACTGCTTACAGCATCTCGGAGGGCATTGCCATTGGCGTGATCTCCTGGACCATCATCAATGTGGTCACCGGCAAGGCCAAGGAGAAGAAGATCAGCCCCCTGATGTACGTGCTGACCGTGCTGTTCATCCTGAAGTACGTCTGCCTGTAATCTCACAAAATCCGTTGATTTTTACAGCTGCATAACAAAAAGGCTCCTGTCCATCTGGACAGGAGCCTTTTTGCTGTGCAGTATTGTCTGCGCGGCCTTTTCTTATTTTTTCCTTGGGTGAATGTGCACTTCCGGAATGGCCACATTGTCGTAGTGGATGGGTTCCTCCGCGTGGGCATCCTGCGCCGAGGCGTGGTGCACCTTGCCGGTGTGCACCTCCGGCAGGGCCACAGTTTCTTCCGTGTGGGACCGGTCCGGCTTGCTCCAGATCTTTTGCTGGAACCACATCTTCAGGTAGTGCTTCAGCGACATGACAGCTCTCCTTTCCCGGTGCGTGGGGCGCACCGAACTTCCAAGACAGGATCAGATAAAATTGATGAATACCGTAATAACCAGGCTGTTGATGAAATCCGCAAACAGGCTGCCCACCAGCGGGATGAGCAGATAGGCCTTGACAGAGGGCGAATACTTGTCGCACACAGCCTGCATGTTGGCCATGGCGTTGGGGGTGGCCCCCATGCCGAAGCCGCAGGTGCCGGACACGATGACCGCGGCATCGTAATCGCGGCCCATGACGTTGTACACCACCACAGCGGCATAGAAGATCATGAACAGGGTCTGCCCGGCCAGCAGCACCACCAGCGGCAGCGCCAGCTCCGCCAGCTGCCAGATCTTCAGGGTGATCATGGCCATGCCCAGGAACAGCGACAGGCAGATGCCGCCAATATCGTTGATCTCGCCCATATACACGGTGTACTGGCCGCTGTATTCGCCCACATTGCGGATGATCGCCGCAGCGATCATGGCACCGATGTAAATGGGAAAGGTCATGCCGGTCAGGCTCAGCACCTTGGACAGCACCGTGCCGATGCCCATGGCGATGATCAGCTGGAAGCTGGCTGCCGGATACATGCTGCTGTGGCGCTCGTGCTTCATTTCTTCTTCCACCAGCAGGCTGTCGTCCTCGGGCACGATGGTGTCCAGCAGGTGGTGGCGCTCAATGAGCATCTTGCCGAGCGGGCCGCCCATCATGCTGCCCGCGATCAGGCCATAGGTAGCCGCTGCCGTACACAGGGTAGTGGCACCCCGGGTGCCAAAGTCCTCCAGCACCGGGCCAAAGGCACCGGCGGTGCCGTGGCCGCCCACCATGGGGATGGAGCCGGTGCACAGGCCCACCAGGGCATCCACGCCCAGCAGCTTTGCCAGCCCCACCGCCAGAAAATTCTGACCGATGATCAGCACAATGACCACGCCCAGAAACACGACCATGGACTTGCCGCCGCTTTTCAGCACCTTGAGGTTGGCCTGAAAGCCCACCGAGGTGAAGAACATGACCATGCACACTTCCTTGAGCGTGTCATCAAATGCAAACTCCGCCACACCGGTCACATAGCAGATGCAGGTAAAAATGGCAAACAGCACGCCGCCAATGACCGGTGCCGGGATGCAGAATTTTTCCAGCAGGCGCACCCGTTCCCGCAAAAACTTGCCCAGCATCAGCACCAGCACCGCCAGTGCCAGTGTCTGATACATATCCAATTCGATCTTCATTTCTTTCCCTCAGTTTCCCGGCGGCTCATTCTACCGTGATGCCCACCGTTTTATAGTACGCCGCAGCCCCCTTGTGGAACGGAATGCCCACGCCCTCTACTGCATCGACTTCCGGGTCCAGTGCAACGCCCAGCTGCCGGCTCAGGGCTTCGCGGTTTGCAAACAGCAGTTCGGTCAGCGCCTGCACCTGCTTGTCCGGCAGTGTTTCGCTGGCCAGCAGAACGGCTTTCACGCCCACGGTGTGCACTTCCTCCGTCTGGCCGGGATAGGTGCCTGCCGGCAGCGTGACCGTGTTGTAGGCGCTGTAAGCGCTCTGCAGCCGCTGTGCTGCCGCACCGTCCACATTCAGCAGGCGAATGCCGCACTCGCCTGCCAGTTCGGCCACCACGGTGCTGGGTGCACCGGAGGTGATCAGCATGGCATCGATCTTTCCTGCCCTGAGCTGTGCGGCAGCGTCCTCGTAGTTCAGGTTCACGGTGTTCACCAGCTTATCGTTCAGGCCGTAGGCTGCCAGGATCTGCCGCGCATTCTGCTCCGAACCGGATTCCTCCGCGCCAATGCTCACCGTCCTGCCCTGCAGGTCCTCCACGGTCTGGATGTCTGCATCTTCCCGCACGATCACCTGGCAGGCTTCCGGGTACAGCGCCGCCACAGCCCCAAAGCTGCGGCCCTCTTCCTCGGCAAAAATGCCGGTTTGGTTGTAGGCATCCTGCACCAGGTCGGCCTGTGCAATGGCCAGCTGCAGGTATTCGCCCAGCAGCAGCCGCAAGTTTGCAGTAGAACCGGCGGTGGTTCTGGGTTCTACGGTCCCGTTCTGCGTTTCATTTTCCAGCGCTGCGTAAGCCTCGCCAAAGGCATGGTACACACCGCCCTCTCCGGCCACGCCAAGGCGCAGCCGGCTGGCCGTTTTGGCACCGGTGCAGCCGGTCAGCACCAGGGCCGCCAGCAGGCAGCCCGCCAGCAGCGCTGCAGTCCATTTTTGTTTCATTGTTCCATACACCCCTTTTTGGCTGCCGCACATCCGGCAGCTTCTTATAAAATTATAAGGACATTGCAGATGAAATGCAATCGCTTTTGCAAACCTATGCCGCAAAGAAAGCCCCCTCCGTCTTTGCTTCGCAAATCCACCTTTCCCGAAGGGCGTTTTTTTCATGCATCTGCCACCTGGGTAAAATAAAAGCGCCCCCTTTCGGGACCGACTTCCCCCGGTCGGGGAAAGATGGCGGAGCCAAAAGGGGGAGCGGCTGGCATCGCGCAGCGGTGACCGAGAGGGTTCAGCCGCCAAACAGTCCGAAAAAGCTGGTGTGAGTCACGCCCAGCACCAAAAACAAAATGATGAGGGCAAACAGCACCCCAATGATGATGTCCATTTGGTGGACCGTCAGCGGAAACTTATCGTAAATTTTCTCTTTTGCATTCACAAAGTTTTTGTCGCCGTTGTCCAGCAGCTTTTTCCGGCCTTCCTCAAAAGCAGCCTTCTGTCCGGCCAGTTCGGCCTGCTCCCGGGCCAGCTGTTCTTCCCGTGCGGCCAGAGCGGCTTCGCGGCGGGCCAGCTGCTCTTCGGGTGTTTCGGTGGTTTTGTTCTGCTGTGCCATTGTGTACCTCCTGCTGTGCTGTGTTTTGCACCATTGTACCATAAAACTGCAAAGAAAAAAAGCAGGCCGCCTGCACAGCGGCAGACGGCCCACAAAACGGGATCTTATTTCTTGGCCAGATACTTGCGGATATCAATGGCCACAGCCACAATGATAACCAGGCCCTGCACGATGTAGGTGTAGGAAGAGTTCACGTTCATGAACTGCAGAGCAACCTTCATCAGCTCGAACACCAGAACGCCGACCAGCACGCCGGGCACGGTACCAACGCCGCCGGTGGTGGAAACACCGCCGATGGTGCAGGCTGCGATGGCGTCCAGCTCATAGCCCATTGCGGTGTTGAC
>CAKTGS010000046.1 GCA_934561485.1 uncultured Faecalibacterium sp. | reverse complement strand
ACGACCTGCAGGGTCTTGAAGCAGCCGCCGTCCGACAGGGCGATGAAGCCGATGTTCTTGGAGTCGCGGATGTTCTTGGCCCAGCCGCAGACGGTGATCTCGGTGCCATCGGCGGGGGTGTTCTTGAACAGCGAAACGATCTCGGTACGTTCCATAGTAGTTTTCCTCCCGAAAAAATAAAAGAAAAAGACAGCTTTGTTCTCCCTGAAAGTTCAGGGCGAACAAGCTGTCTTGTAATGTCCGCGGTGCCACCTGAATTACCGGAACTGTCCGGTCGCTCACGCGCTCAATAAAAGCGCTGCCCCCGTAACGCAGGGCCTGCGGCGCACCTACTGGCGGCCCGTTCCAAAAGGCCGTGTTCAGTTTGCTGCTCCCGGGTGTTCGTTCACGCGGCGTGCGGGCGCGGCTCTCAGCTGTGCCGCACTCTCTGGGCCGGACGGCCCGCGCTACTTTTCCCGATCATTGCATTTGACCTTTAAAAAATAGCACTTTGGCGGTGTTTTGTCAAGCACCGGCATTGCCCAGCCATGGAAACCAATTTTTGCAGCTTGACCCAAAGCGAAAGCCTTCACCCCTTGGGGGGAAGGTGGCGCGTAGCGCCGGATGAGGGGTATTTAGGGCAAAATGCCGCTGTCCTGCACCCTCATCAGTCACCTGCGGTGACAGCTTCCCCCGACCGGGGGAAGCCTTCATTCGGAAAATTGATTTCCTTGTTGCCCAGCAGTGCCGCGGCAAGGCCCTTTGCTGCCAGCTGCCCGGCATACAGGGCCTCGTTCAGGTTGTTGCCGTGGCCGCCGATCTCAATAAGCAGGCTGCCGGTGGTCAGGTCCTGATTATAAAAGCGGTAGCTGAACAGCACCGGGCGGGTAAACCCGGGGTACAGGCCCTCCATGCTGCGCTCCCAGGCGGCGGCAAAGCGCAGGTTCTGCCGCCAGTTGGGCAGCTGCACGCTGGTGCCGTTGTCGCACCCGCAGATGATCATTACCTGCGCCGCCTGTCGGCCGTTCACGGTGCACACCGGCGCATAGCGGGAGCCGCCCTCGGTCTCGATGGCGTCCCGGTGAACATCCAGCACCACCTTGATGCTGGGGTACTGGGCCAGATACTGCTGCACCACCGCCCGGCTGTTGGCGTAGCTGCCGGTATAGCTGGGGTAGTCGTTCAGGGTCTCATCGTGCAGGGTGTGGATGCCCGCCGCGTTGAGGGTATCCGTCACCACCCGGCCCACCGCACACATATTGATGCTGCGGTCGGTGCTGCGCGCCCCATCGCCGGGGCTGAACCACAGCCCGGCCGAAAGGCGGTAGTCCTCGGTGGCGTGGGTGTGCATCACCAGCACCTGCGGGTCCGGGCTGTCTTT
Source organism: uncultured Faecalibacterium sp. (assembly GCA_934561485.1). Lineage (GTDB taxonomy): Bacteria > Bacillota > Clostridia > Oscillospirales > Ruminococcaceae > Faecalibacterium. The sequence continues at coordinate 14,134 of CAKTGS010000046.1, read as the reverse complement.
CTCGATGGCAAAGGGCAGCGGATTTTCGATCTCGGCGGCAAGGTCCGCCGCCGTCTGCCGAGTGTTGTTTTTGATGCTGCCCGCCCCACAGGGGATGTACTTTTCGCCGCTGCCCTGGGGATATGTTTTTTCGATCACGCTGCCTGCTGCCGCAGGGCGGGCATCCTCGCCCTGCAGGGCCACAAGGTAGTCCTCAATGCTGCCGGTGGGCACCACCGCAGAAGCAGCCGCGCTTTCTGCCGGTTCCGGGGCCGATGCAGCGGGAGCCTGCTGCACGGCGGACGCCGCCTGCACCGCCTGCTGCCCCAGCCAGAGCACCGTGCGGGCCGCCGGCAGCGGTGCCGCCACAAAGGCAGCCAGGGTCAATGCCGCACTGCGGGCAAACACGCACAGCAGGGCAAACAGGGCCGCCGCTTCCAGAAACGGCAGCACCCGGCCCTGCCCGATGCGGGGTGTGGGGGTCCGGCTGCGCATGGCACCTGCCTCCTTTCATGGTCGCTTTTACCATAGATATATTGAACCTGACGGTTTAGAATACGCGATGTCCTGTAACGGTAAGATGCATCCTGCCTGCGGAACGGATGAATCCGTCCCCTGCGAAATCACCCGGTCAGCCAGCACAGCTGTGCCACGCTCAGGCGTGGCTGCAGAGCGCGGTTGATGGCCCCGGCCAGCAGGGCCGAGCCATGGGCGATGACGCTGTCCAGTGCCCGGGGCGTGATGACCAGGTCGGCCCCTTCCTCTGCTTCCATCAGAGTGGGAATGCCCGCCGCGATCACCGGCACCCCCAGGGCGGCGGCGTCCAGGTGGCGGGCGTGCTCCGCATCCGCCGGGTACAGCCCGGTGTCGGAAAACTGCACCGTGCGCCCCAGGCGGGCGGCTTCGGCACTGCACAGGCTGTCCACGCAGAGAAGGGCCGCCGGGTGCACCGTTTCCACCAGTGCCCCGGCCAGCTGGCGCAGGGTCAGCCCGGTGGAAGCCGCCACGCCGGGTGCCAGAGCCGCCACCGGGCGGATGCCCCGCACCGGCAGGGTGTGCTGCGGCCCCATGGTGACCAGGATCTTCTGGGCGGTGCGGGGGCCGAGGGCATCGGCCGTGATCCGGCGGCTGCCCACCCCCAGTACCACCACCGGCCCGTGGGGCGGCAGCAGGGCGCGCAGCTCCTCGGCACAGGTCTCGATCACGTTGGCGTCCCGCTCGTCCAGCACGCTGACACTGGGCATTTCCAGGGTGACATACCGGCCCCGGGGGCGGGCCAGCCCCTCCCGGGCGATCTCCACCCGGGTCACGGTCACACCGCCGCGCTTTGCCGTGGCAAGACGCACCCCGCCGGGGGCCGCCGTGCCCTGCGCCGTCCCAAACAATTCATCGGCCAGGTCTGTTTTGCGCATTTTCCCACCTCTTCGCTGCGTTCCAGGCTGTTTTTGCGCCCGTCTGCTGCCCAAAGTGTGGGAAAAACAAAACTTTTCTAAACAAAAATCAAAAAAACGCTTGCGTTGGTACGGCAAATATGGTATCATAAGGTGCGCTGTTATAGGTAGCCAAGGAGGTGGAACGAATGCCTAACATCAAATCTCAGAAGGACCGCGTCGTGCAGGCTGCTGCAGAGCAGGCTCACAACAAGGCCATTAAGACCAACCTGAAAACAGTCGTCAAGAAGGCAGACGCTGCCATCGATGCGAATGCCGCTGACAAGGACGCAACCGTCCTGGCTGCTGTTTCCGCGATCGACAAGGCTCGCGCTAAGGGTGTCATCAAGAAGAACACCGCTAGCCGCAAGATCAGCCGTATGGCAAAGCGTGCGAACAAGAACGCTTGATCGCGCAGATTGATTGACGAACAAAACCTCTGTGCCGGGAACCCGGCACAGGGGTTTTTGTTTTTATGCCACCGGCAGGGGCAGGTCCAGCAGGGTGGTCAGGTCAAAGGGCTGCGCCGTTTCCAGCAGCTGTTCCGGCGGCAGGGATGCTGCCGGTTCCGCCCACAGGCCCCAGGCCGCCCAGGCCAGCGGCACGGCAGCTGCCAGCCCAAGGCCGGGCAGGGCCAGCTCCGGTGCCGTGCCAAAGGGGCTGCCCGGCCAGAAAGCGGCAGCCGTGCACAGAACCTGCGCCGCCCAAAGCTCCCACAGCAGGGTGGTCCAGCGGTGTTTCATGGGTTCGGTCACCTCCTGTTTTCCACATTCTAGCGCAGCGGATGTGCAAAACAGGCCGAAACCTGCCCGCTTGACGTTTGGACAAAAGCTGATAAAATAAGAACAGAATACCGATACACCCATCCGTATGGAGGTTTTTGTTTATGAAACAATGCATGGACGCGGAAAACCTGCACCGCCGCCTGAAAAAGATCATCGGCCAGGTGCAGGCCATTGACCGCATGGTAGACGAAGATGTGCCCTGTGAGGACATTCTTTCCCAGCTGAATGCCGCCAAATCGGCCCTGCACAAGTGCGGGCAGATCGTGCTGGAAGGCCACATTCAGCACTGTGTGAAGGACGGCATTGAGCACGGCGATGCCGACAAGACCATTCAGGACTTTACCAAAGCCGTGGAACGCTTTGCAAACATGGGCTGAGGCTCACTTTGCAAAAGGCAGCTGTACGAGGCATTCGTACAACTGCCTTTTTCTTTTTGCCCCTTGACAAACCCATACCCCTACAGGTATAATCCTCTTGAAACATATACATATACCCCCATAGGTACAAATATGGAAAAGAGGTCTTATCATGAAATCCTTCCGCGAGCGGCTTATGGAGCCGCTGGAACATCTGCTGGAACTGGGCGGCATCCGAAAAGACATCGTTCTGCTGATGCTCTCCGGCATTGCCGTGGTGTGCAGCCTGATTGGCATCCAGCCCTTCCCGTTTGATATTGCCTGGGTGGCCATTGTGCTGTGCGGCGTGCCCATCATTCTGGAAGCCATTATCGGCCTGGTGACCGCCTTTGACATCAAGGCGGACGTGCTGGTGTCGCTGGCACTGATTGCATCGGTCTGCATTGGCGAGACCTTTGCCGCCGGGGAGGTGGCATTCATCATGCAACTGGGCGGCCTGCTGGAAGAACTGACCGTAGCCAAGGCCCGCGCCGGCATTGAAAAGCTGGTGCACCTGACCCCGCAGACCGCCCGGGTGCTGAAAAACGACACCGAGCAGACCATCCCCGCGGAGCGGGTGCAGGTGGGCGATCTCCTGCGGGTGCTGCCGGGCGAGACGGTACCGGTGGACGGCATCATCACCAGCGGCCAGACCTCCATCAATCAGGCCGTGATGACCGGCGAGAGCCTGCCTGTGGACAAAACCGTGGGCGATGCGGTGTCCAGCGGCACCGTGAACCAGTTTGGCGCTTTTGAGATGCGCGCTTCCAAGGTGGGCGAGGACAGCTCCATCCAGCGCATGATCCGGCTGGTGCAGTCTGCCGATGCAGGCAAGGCCAAGATCGTGGGCCTTGCCGACCGCTGGGCCACCTGGATCGTGGTCATTGCCCTGACCGCCGCCGCCCTCACCTGGGCCATCACCGGGCAGATCCTGCGTGCCGTGACCATCCTGGTGGTGTTCTGCCCCTGTGCGCTGGTGCTGGCAACCCCCACCGCCATCATGGCAGCTATCGGCAATGCCACCAGGCACGGTTTCCTTGTGCGCGAAGGCGATGCACTGGAGCGCCTGGCCAAGGCAAAGGTGCTGGCCTTTGACAAAACCGGCACCCTGACCCGGGGCACCCCCGAAGTGGTGGCCGTGGAAAGCGTTTCCCCTGCGTATACAGGCGATGCATTATTCCGTTTTGCCGCCTGCGCCGAACAGCTTTCGGAGCATCCGCTGGGCAAGGCCGTGGTGCGCTGTTACAAAAAAGAAAACAGCGCTCTCCTGCCTGCGGCGGCAGACTTCCGCATGATCCCGGGCCGCGGTGTGTGCGCCGCCGTGGGCGGCGTACAGGTTCTGGCAGGCAACCCGGAACTGCTGCAGGAGCAGGGCGTTGCATTTGAACCCCCGGCCCCTGCGGAACGCTGGCTCCAGCAGGGTGCAACGGTGATCTATCTGGCCGTAGACGGCGTGTTTGCGGGCTTTCTTGCCCTGTCTGACACCCTGCGTGCCGAAAGCGCTGACACCATCCGCGCCCTTTCCGACCTTGGCGTTCAGCCCGTGCTGCTCACCGGCGACCACGAAAGCGCCGCCCGGGCCATTGCAGGCCAGCTTGGCATTGCCGAGGTGCGGGCCAACTGCCTGCCGCAGAACAAGCTGCAGGCCATTGAACAGTTCCAGGCCGCAGGCCAGCCGGTGTGTATGATCGGTGACGGCATCAACGATGCGCCCGCCTTGAAAAAGGCAGATGTCGGCATTGCCATGGGCGGCACCGGCAGCGACATTGCCGTGGACGCCGCCGACATTGCCCTGGTGGATGATGAGGTAAAGGAGCTGCCCCACCTGATCGCCTTGTCCCACCGGATGATGACCACCATCCGGCTCAACCTGACCTTCTCGATGACGCTGAACTTCATCGCCATCACGCTGGCCATCACCGGCATCCTGAACCCCGTTGTAGGCGCACTGGTGCACAATGCAGGCAGTGTGCTTGTGATCATCAATTCGGCACTGCTATTAAACTGGAGGAAAAAAGCATGATCACGATCGTAGGTCTCATCATTGGCATTTTACTGTTCGGCGCAGGTCTCTATTACCTGTCGCAGAACAAAAACGATGCGGAATCCCGCAAAATTTACGGCATTACTGCTGCCGTGGGTGCAGTGGTTGCCGTGGTTTGCGCGGTAATGCTTCTGCTGTAACGCCACACCAAAAAGGGAAGGACATTCGTCCTTCCCTTTTTCAGTTCTGGTCATGGCTCTTGCCCACCCAGGAACACACCACCCCGCAGACAAGGCTTGTGGTAATGCCGGCCGCGGCTGCGGTCAGTCCGCCGGTAAGGATGCCCACAGCGCCCTCTTCCTGCAGTGCCGTGCGCACCCCTTTGGCCAGCAGATGGCCGAAGCCCAGCAGCGGCACGGTGGCCCCTGCCCCTGCAAACTCGGCCAGGGGCGCATACCACCCGATGGCCGAAAGCACCACCCCGGCCACCACATATCCGGTCAGGATGCGGGCGGGGGTCAGGCTGGTCAGGTCAATGAGCAGCTGGCCGACAACGCAGATCAGCCCGCCCACGCAGAACGCCCAGAAATAGTTCATGTCAGCTCTCCTTTTCCGGAGCGCGCAGCTCCACAAGGTGGGCCACCGCCGGGATGCTCTCTTTTTGCAGGAAGGTGGTCTGGCTCATCAGGGCACCCGTGGCCAGGAACAGCACCCGCTTCTGGCTGCCCCGCAGCAGCCGGGGCAGAATGTGCCCGCACAGCACCGCCGCACAGCAGCCCGGGCCGGAGCCGCCGCTTTTCACGGCCTGCTCATGGGCATCAAACAGGATGCACCCGCAGTCCACGTGGTTCTTCACCAGCAGGCCCTCCGCTGCCAGCAGTTCCCGCAGCATCTGGCTGCCCACCTGGCCCAGGTCGCCGGTATAGATGCAATCGAACTCCTGCGGCTCGGTGTGGGTGTCGGCCAGGTAGTGCAGCAGAGTGGCAGCTGCCGCCGGGGCCATGGCGGCCCCCATGTTGTTGATGTCCCTGATCTGATAATCCTGCACCCGGCCAAAGGTGGCCGCTGCAATGCGCACCCCTGCACCGCCGGGGCGCAGCAGGCAGCAGCCCGCCGCCGTAGCCGTCCACTGGGCGGTGGGGGTGCGCACGGCCCCGTAACTCAGCGGAGTGCGGAACTGCCGCTCCGCCGCGCAGAAATGGCTGGACGCCAGGGCCAGCAGGTGCTCGGCCATGCCCGCCGCGCACAGAGCAGCCCCCAGCCCCAGGGCCTGTGCCATGGTGCTGCAGGCCCCGAACTGCCCGGCAAAGGGCACCCCCAGCTCCCGCATGGCGTAGCCGGACGCCGTGCACTGGGCCTGCAGGTCCCCTGCCAGAGCCAGCTGGACTTTTTCTTCCGGCAGCTGCGCCTTCTGCAGGCAGAGCCGGGCCGCACGCAGCTGCAAAACCTTTTCGGCAGCTTCCCAATTGGCCTGCCCGAACCGGTTGTCGCTGCTCAGCTCGTCAAAGGCGGCGGCCAGAGGGCCTTCTCCTTCTTTTTTGCCGCCCACGGCTGCCTGTGCGGCGATCACCGGCGGCTGCGGGAACTGCAGGGTATCTCCGCACCGGATGGCCATGCTGCTCTCCCCTTTCCATCCATTTTTCCACAGAACTTTTGCAGGTTTGCGGCATACTGTTCCGTAAAGTATGCTATACTGGATTACAGCAGGCTGCCTGCCCACAGCACCGCGCCGTACACCACCGCTGCCAGCGTGCCGTACACAATGACCGGCCCAGCAATGGTGAACATTTTGGCCCCGGTGCCCAGCACCCGGCCCTCCGTCTTGAACTCGATGGCCGCACTGACCACCGCGTTGGCAAAGCCGGTGATGGGCACCAGTGACCCGGCCCCTGCCCGGGCGGCCAGCTTCTGATACCAGCCCAGGGTGGTCAGCACCGCCGAAAGGGCGATCAGGCTGCAGCTGGTCAGGGTGCCGGCAAGGTCTGCTTCAGCCCCCAGGGCCAGAAAGCGCTGGCGCAGCACCTCGCCCAGCAGGCAGATGCCGCCGCCCACGCCAAAGGCCCACAGACAGTCTGTGCCCAGCGCAGACTGCGGCCCCACACGCCGCACCCGGCGCGCATATTCCTGTGCTGTCATCTTCATGGTTCATTCCCTCCGGGAGTAGTCTGCCCCGCCGGGCAGGCTGTTATCCCTTTTTGAAAGGAAGGTGCTGTTATGGCTTTCCATTCCGTTTCCCGTACCGGCCGCCGCAGACGCAGACGCCGCGCCCGGCGGCGGGTCCTGCTGCTTGCTGCGCTCTGCCTGACGGCCGGGCTGGCAGCGTCCGTGCTTTCCCGCCGGGCAGCCGCCCCCGCCGACAGCAGCCTGGCCGCGTTTTCGGCCCAGAGCGTGCCCACAGCCGCACAGGCCCAGGCGCTGCTGGCCGACCCCCGCATGGTGCTGGTGAACCACACCCAGAGCCTGCCGGAGGGCTACACGGTGACCACCAAGGAATGCGGCTCTTCCACTGCCGTCAACAGGACCCTGCAGACCGAAGCCGCCGATGCCTTTCTTGCCATGCAGGCTGCCGCCGCCAAGGACGGCGTGACCCTATGGATGCAGAGCGGCTACCGCAGCGCGGACTACCAGGCCGGGCTGTATGAGCGCAAGGTGCAGCAGTTCCTGGACCAGGGGCTGAGCCGGGCCGATGCCGAAGCCCAGGCCGCCACCATCGTGAACCCGCCGGGCCACTCGGAGCACAGCACCGGCCTGGCAGCCGACCTGAGCTGCCCGGAACACACCGGCCTGGACGAAGGCTTTGAAAACACGGAAGCCTTCCGCTGGCTGTGCGCCCATGCCGTACAATACGGCTTTATCCTGCGCTACCCCAAGGCCGCCGAAGCCGTGACCGAGATCACCTACGAGCCGTGGCACTGGCGCTATGTGGGGCCGGAAAACGCGGCCCTGATCCATGCAAGCGGCCTGTGCCTGGAGGATGCCGTGGCCGTGCTGCAGCGCCTGGCCGCCGGGCAGAGCATGACCGGTTAAGATTGTATGAAACTTTGCGTGCGCGTTGCATTTTGCAGGCGGTTATGGTAAGATAATAGTGTTCTGCCCAGGGCCGGAACGGCCCCTTGCAGCATGACGAATGATTTCAACAAAAGAAGGAATATTTTATGATAAACCGCACAAAAATCGTTTCTATCGTGGCTTGTGCCGCTCTGGCCGCCGCTGTGCTCACCGGCTGCGGCGGCAGCGCTTCCTCCGCCGGTTCCACGGCGGCCTCTTCGGAGCTGCCGTCCTCTTCCGTCAAGGCGGATGTGGGCAGCGCGACTTCCTCGGACGCTACCAACAGCGTCAGCGCTGTGGACGATGTTTTTACCACCCTGCTGGATGCCAACCCCATCTCCAACCAGTTCGAGATCGCAGCCATGAACATTGAATTCGACTTCGGCCTGCAGGCAGAGGACGTGGCTGCCTACAAGGGCGTGAAGAGCAACGACAACGGCGATGCCGGCCTGGTGCTGGTGATCGAAGCCGCCGATGGCAAGGCACAGGACATTGCCGATGCCCTGACTGCCTACAAGCAGGATCAGGTAGCCTTCTATGGCAACTACGCCGAGTTTGCACAGGCCCAGACCAATGTGGAAAACGCCGTCATCGCGTTCAAGGACAACCGTGTGGTCATGGTGATCGCTTCCAACGAGTGCACCGCAGACCTGGACAGCGCTGTGGACAGCGCGCTGGCCGACTGAATCAACGGACCCCAAGCCGGTGCCATCTGCGGCATCGGCTTTTTTCGGCCAAACGATTTTATCGCACCCTCTCCGTCAACGTCTCACGGCGTTGCCAGCTCCCCTCTCGGGGGAGCTGGACGCGAAGCGGCCTGAGAAGGTTTTCATTTACAAAAAGGAGGCTGACGCCTTGGTTTTCAGCACCATCATTTTTCTGTTCCGGTTCCTGCCTATCACGCTGGCGCTGTATTACCTTGCGCCTGCCAGGCTCAAAAACACCGTGCTGTTCGTGTGCAGCCTGGTGTTCTACTGCTGGGGGGAAGTGCGCTTTTTCCCGGTCATGGTGGCCCTCATCCTCATCAACTATCTCTGCGGGCTGTGCATTGAGCATTTTGATGCCAGCCCCGCCCTGCGCAAAGTATTTCTGCTCATTGCCCTCATCGGCAGCCTGGGGATGCTGTTCTACTTCAAGTACGCAAACTTTGTGCTGCGCAGCGCCAACGCCCTGCTGGGCACTGCCTTTGCCGAGATCCAGGGCATCGGCACCCTGCCGCTGGGCATCAGCTTTTACACCTTCCAGACCCTTTCCTACTCCATTGACGTCTACCGCCGGGATGTAAAGGCCGAGCGCAACATCATCGACTTTGGTGCCTATGTGGTCATGTTCCCGCAGCTCATCGCCGGCCCCATCGTGAAATACCGCGATGTGTCGAACCAGCTGCACGTCTACCAGCACCGCTATAACCTCCAGCAGATCGAGGACGGCATGACCCTGTTCACCTTCGGTCTGGCCAAAAAGGTGCTGCTGGCAGACGCCATTGGTGCTTTGTGGACCGACATCATCGGCGTATCGTCCAGCCCTTCCACCACCTTTGTGGGGCTGGCCAACGCTTCCACTCCGCTGGTGTGGCTGGGCATCATCGCCTACAGCCTGCAGCTGTACTTCGACTTTTCCGGCTACTCCATGATGGGCATCGGCATGGGCAAGATGCTGGGCTTCGATTTCCCTGCAAACTTCAATTACCCGTATATCTCCGCCTCCATCACCGAGTTCTGGCGGCGCTGGCACATGACCCTGTCCGGCTGGTTCCGGGAGTATGTGTACATTCCCCTGGGCGGCAACCGCAAAGGCCTGAAGCGCCAGATCCTGAACCTGTTCATTGTGGAACTGCTCACCGGCATCTGGCACGGTGCCAACTGGAACTTTATCTGCTGGGGCCTGTACTACTTTGTGCTGCTGGCCATCGAAAAACTGTTCCTGCTCAAGCATCTGCAAAAGGGCAAAGTCTGGCCTCATCTCTACACCCTGTTTCTTGTGGTGGTGGGCTGGGCCATGTTCGTGGGCAATGACACGGGCGTAAACTTCGGGCTGCTGTTCCAGAAGCTCTTCGTCCCGTCCGGCGGTGTGTCGCCGCTGTATTTCCTGCGCAACTACGGCGTGCTGCTGGCCGTGAGCGCGGTGTGCTGCACCCCGCTGATCGAAAAGATCTGGAACTTCCTGCGGCGCAATGCGGTCACCCGCTGTGCCGTGATCCTTCTGCTGCTGGTGGTTTCCACCGCTTACGTGGTGGGCAGCACCAACAGCCCGTTCCTGTACTTCAATTTCTGAGGGGGTGTGATGGATGGACAAGCATTCCAAAAAATCGGCTTCGCTGCTGCAGTATCCGGTGCTGGTGGTGTTCACCCTGTTCTTTGTGGGGCTGTTTGCGGCCGACCTGCTCACGCCGGACCGCGCCTACAGCGAGCTGGAAAACACCACCCTGAGCCAGCGCCCTGCCCTGACCCAGTTTTCGGCCCAGGGGCTGAACAATTACTTTACCGCTTACACCAAGTACGTGAAGGATCAGGTGTTCGGCCGGGATCAGTGGATCGGCCTGCAGAGCGCTGTGGAAACCACCGTGCTGCAGAAGGAGCAGAACGGCGGCATCCTGCTGGGCAAAGAGCATATGATGTTCCCCCGCACCTTCAGCCTGCTTTCCAGTGAGGAGCGCACCCTCCCCAAAAATACCGCCGCACTGGAATCCCTCTGCCAGCGATATCCTGGCAAGGTGAATGTGATGCTGGCCCCGGCGGCCTCGGAGATCTACCCGGAAAATGTGCCCGCCCACGCCCCCCTGCTGGACGAAAATGCCTATCTGGACCAGCTGTCTGCCACGGTGCAGGCTGCCGGAGGACGCTTTGTGGACGTGCGAAGCACCCTGACCGAACACAAGAGCGAATATATCTACTACCGCACCGACCACCACTGGACCAGCCTGGGCGCGTATTACGCCTACAGCCAGCTGTGCGATGCCCTGGGCCTGACGCCCTTTGACACGGCCTCCCATACCGCGCTGACCGCCGAAAACTTCTACGGCACCCACTACTCCAAGGCCCGCACCTGGAACGCCGTGCCGGACACCATCACCTGGTACGACCTGCCCAACCGTCTGACCATCTACAACGTCACGGCGGCAGGCCAGCCTGCAGATGGCACCGAGACCGGCCTGTACGACACCGACAAGCTGAACGTGTACGACAAGTACGCCATGTTCCTGCACGGCAACAACGGTTTAAGCCGGGTGCAGGGCAATGGCACCGGCCGCATCCTTGTTATCAAGGACAGCTACGCCAACTGCTTTGTGCCCTACCTGACCGCCAACTACGCCGACATTGACGTGGTGGACTTCCGCAATTACAACTACGGCCTGGACCAGCTGATCGCCGACAACGGCTACGATCAGATCCTTGTGCTGTACAGCTTTGACAGCTTCAAGAGTGACCCGTACCTTTACCGTGCCGGTGTGGCCGATTAAGCTCCATTGTTTCTTCTGCCCGTGCAGTGCACTGTTTTTTGCCGCTGTGCGGGCGTTTTTCATAATTCCGAAATAATTGCAGTCTTTTTGTACAAACTTTTGCAGTCTTTTCTATGTGCCTTTCCGATTTTTGCGTAGGCTGCACAAAATCCTCTTGCAAAAAAAAGACAAGTGTTGTAGAATGGCATTACAGGAAGCGGCTTCCAACCGGGTATCCGGCGGGCAGAACCGCTGCCTGACATTGCGGACAAAACCTTTTAAAGGAGTGTTTGACGATGTGCAATGAACTGCATTTTCCTGCAGGATATGCCCCCCTCACCGCAGAGGAAATGACCTATACCGAGGGCGGTGCCCTGGGCCTTGGCAGTGTCCTGGTGGGCATCTCTTCGGCTGTGGGCAGCGTAGTGCTTGCCTCCAGTTATATCTGGGGCATCGGGCAGTCCCGCGCCTGGCTCAAGGAAAAAGATAACACCGAGGGCAACATCTTTACCATTCTGGGCCGCGCTGTGGACGACCTGAGTGCCGACATGAAGCAGTCGGCTTCCAACTTTGTACGGGACGGCGTGTCGGCTGCCATGGTCACCGCCCTGGCCCCGCTGAGCGCCGCGCTGCTGTTCCTGCGGCGCTGACCGTTTCTTCTGGAACCCGCAGCGAGCATTCCCGCACGCTGTCAGGATAGCTTTGTAAAGGAGTGTTCTTATGGAAAAGACTATGATGCTTCCCGCGTATTGCAACGTTCTGTCTCAGGAAGAAATGACCTATACCTCCGGCGGTGCCACCATGGGCGAAGCCGTTCTGAACTGGATCCCGCCCATCGGCTGGTACATGGGCATTATGGCGGTGCGCAACTACCGCAAGTCCAACCCCAACAGCTGGATCGAGACCGGCCTGGACGCTCTGGCCGCTGATATGAACAAGAGCACCGAGAATCTGATCCGTGACGCGGGCCGCGCCTTCTGGGTCGTCAGCTCCTGCGCTACCGGCGTGGGCTTTGTGGTCAACGCAGCCCTCGTTCTGCTCTGATCGTCTCATAGCACAAGCCCGGAGACACCAAAGAACAACATAGGCGAGGGGGCTTCCCGCTGGGAAGCCCCCTCGCCGTTTTGTTTTCCCGTTTCGTCTCATGGAATCCGCTTTCGTCTCAAAAGCACCCCATTTGAGACGAAAGAAGATTTGTGAGATGAAAAATCCCGTTCATTCCCCGGCATCGCTGCGGATGTAGCAGGTGCTGCGCCCCGCACCGATCTTCCGGAGCACCCCCTGCTCTGTCAGTTCCTTCAGCACGCGCAGGATCGTTGATTTTGCCGCCGAAGGGCAGGCCGCGATTACTTCTGCACTGGTAAAACGGCCAATCTTTCCATCCACATACTTTTTCACAACATCGTATGCCGAGCTGCGGGTCCCGGCCGCATGAACCAGCCCGACCCGCTCTTCAAACTCCCGGTAACTCGCCAGGATCACCTTGAGCATATAACGGATAAAGGGCGTTGGGTCGTTGGTCTCCTCATACCATCCCTGGTCGATCTGCTGCAATACCTCATAATAGGTATCCTTTGTATTTTCGATCTGCTTTTCAATGCTGATGTATTTTCCAACCTCGTAGCCATTCCGGTACAGCAGCAGCAGCGTCAGCAGGCGGCTCATGCGGCCGTTGCCATCATTGAACGGATGAATGCACAGAAAATCACAGATGAACACCGGGATCAGCAGCAGCGGGTCGATCTTCTCCTGCGCAATCGTGCGCTGGTAACTCTGGCAGATCGCCTCCATGGCGGTCTCCGTTTCATACGGGGCCATGGGGGTAAAGCGGGTCACCTGCGTGCCGTCCGGTCGGGTCTCATTGATATAGTTCTGCACATTTTTGAAATGCCCGCCGTAAGAAACGCCCGCGTACTGCATCAGGTCCCGGTGCAGCTGCAGGATATAAGCCGGCTTGACCGGAATGTCATCATGGTGCTCGTGGATCGTATTCAGCACGTCCCGGTATCCCATGATCTCGCCTTCGTCCCGGTTGCGCGGCGTGGTTTTTTCGGCAAGCAACTGCTTCATGCGGGTCGCCGTTGTAACAATGCCCTCGATCTTATTGGACGATTCCGTGCTCTGGATCCGTGCAATTTCCACCAGACGGTCCAGTTCTTCCGGTTTCTGGCGCACATACAGTTCCTGCCGCCCCTTGCACTCATGGATCTTTGCAACATCGGTAAGTGTTTCCAGATCCCAAAGCCGGTCTGCCAGCTTTTCATAGTCAAAATGCCGCATTCCGCACGCACTCCTTTCGTCTCACAATGGTTCTTTCGTCTCAATCATACCCCATTTGAGACGAAAGCGCAAGGTGTTAGACGAAAACTCCCTTTTTCTTTTCCACGCAAAAAGGCGGCGGCACCGTTTCCGATGCCGCCGCCTTTCTGTATTTTTGCTTATGCGTTGAACATATCTTTCAGCTTTTTAAAGAAGCCCTTGCGCTTTTCGTAGTTTTCTTCTTTCAGGGTGCCCTCAAATTTCTTCAGGGCATCGCGCTGGGTCTTGTTCAGCTTCTTGGGGATCTCCACCTCGCACTTGACGTACATATCGCCGCGGCCGCGGCCATTCAGATACTGAATGCCCTTGCCGCGCAGGCGGAAGGTGGTGCCGCTCTGGGTGCCTTCGGGCACGGTGTACTCCACCTTGCCGTCAATGGAGGGTACGGTGATGCTGTCGCCCAGCACGGCCTGGCTGTAGGTAATGGGCACCGTGACCCACACATCGTAGCCATCGCGCTGGAACACCTCGCTGGGCCGCACGGTGACCATGACGATCACATCGCCTGCGGGGCCGCCGTTGGTGCCGGCATCGCCCACGCCGCGCAGTGCAAAGCTCTGATCATCGTCAATACCCACGGGAATGCCAACTTCCAGCGTTTTCTTCACGGCGTTCTTGCCGCTGCCATGGCAGACCTTGCAGGGGTTCTTGACCAGCTTGCCTTTGCCGCCGCAGCGTGAGCAGGGCTGCTGGGTCTGCATCACGCCAAAGGGGGTGCGCTGCTGGCGGATCACAAAGCCGCGGCCGCCGCAGTC
>CAKTGS010000045.1 GCA_934561485.1 uncultured Faecalibacterium sp. | reverse complement strand
TCGTGGGTGAAGTGCAAGGACTACCGGCAGCGGAAAGACCTTGCGGTGAAAAGTGCGGTTGCGCTGGCAAATACAAAGGGCGGCGTTCTGCTGTTTGGCGTGGAAGATGACGGCACCATTACGGGCTGCCCCAAGAGCGATCCGCAGGCACTGATGGAAGCCATCTACGATATGACCCGGCCCAGCCTGTTTACCGAAATAGAGCCGGTGGAAACCTCTGACGGCGTGGTGCTGGTGGTATCGGTGGAGAAATCCAATTCTCATGTTGCCACCACCGGCGGCATCTATTACAGACGGCTGGGGAACGTGACAAAGCCTTACTACCCGGCAAACGATGTGTACTCCCCTGCCGATAACCCGGACTTTTCGGCAAAGATCGTGGAGGGCGCAACCGAAAGCGACATTGACCTGCTGGAAGTGTACCGCCTGAAAGAGAAGCTGCGGATTCGGGATGCAGGCTCTGCCCTGCCGGACTTGGCAGATACCACCTTTCTGGACAACCTGAACCTGATCCGCATGGACAAGGAAGAAGTGCGTGTGACGGTGGCAGGGCTGCTGTTTGTGGGCAAGGCGGCGTCTATTGCACGGCTGCTGCCGCAGGCAGAGGTGATCTACCTCCATTACAGCGACGAAGCGCAGACGGAATACGACAACCGCATGGATATGCAGGAGCCGGTGATCTCGATTCTGGATAAGCTGACCGAGCGCATCCGTACCTATAACCGCCTGACCAATGTGCAGGTGGGGCTGTTCCGGCTGGAGGTGTACGATTTCTCCGAAGCGGTTTTTCAGGAGGCTCTGCTGAATGCGCTGGCGCACCGCTCCTATGAGGACATGGCACCAATCTACGTCAAGCACTACCCCACAAAGATCGTGATTGAGAACCCCGGCGGCTTTCCGGGGGACATCAACGAAAGCAACATCATCACCCACCAGTCCATTCCCCGGAATAAGCTGATCGCCATGACCCTTCAGCACCTGAAGTATGTGCAGCGTTCCGGGCAGGGTGTGGACATCATGTTCCAGAGTATGCTCACCGAGGGCAAACCCTACCCGGAGTACGCCAGCACGCCCAACTCTGTGCGGCTGACCCTTCGCAGCACGATGGAAAATCAGAACTTCGTGCATTTTATCGCGGAGACGCAGGACAGGCGTTCCAAGATGTTCACGCTGTCGGAACTGATGATTCTGCACTATCTCCGGGAACATCAGAAAATTACCCTGAAGCAGGCGGCAAAGACGATTCAGGAAACTGACGACAATGCCCACAAGGTTCTGAACAGCCTCCGGGACGAGGGGCTTCTGGAACTCAACGGCAAGACCTATATGCTGTCTCTCAAGGTTTACGAAACGGTGAAAACCGATGTGGCCTATGTGCAGGATAAGACAGTCAGCCAGATTCAGGCAAAAAGCCGGATCATGGAGTATCTGCAGCATAAGCCGTGGATCACCAACCAAAAGGTGCAAGAGCTGTGCGGCTTTACGAGGGGACAAGCGTATCGTATTCTTCAGAAGCTTTCCAGTGAAGAAATAATCGAAGGCCAAAAACAAGGCTGTGCAAGAAAGTATTATTTGAAAGAGAAGAAAGAATGCTGAAATGCACGCCGTGCGATTGATTGCACGGAAAATGTGTTTACAAAGTCACGATAAAACGTGTGTTCTATGAAATTTACGCTGAAAAGATCGCACGGCGAATGCACGCGTGCAATCAACCGTGCGATCTCGTAGATCGATCTTCCAGTCTGCCGTGGTCGCAGCCCAGCGATAAATAATGCTCCATCTCCCCTTTCAGCACCATCTGCGTATACTCCAAGGGCTTGTTGTAGAGCAGCCAGTCCAGTTCTGCCCGCTGCGCCGGGGTGTTGCCGTACTCGTCCTCGATGGCGATGCAGTCGATGGCAAGAATAGAGCCATCCTCGAACCGGGCTTCCATCCGGTTGGTGTCCATGCTGTAGCGGCAGGAAAGCAATTTCGTCATAGTCGTATCCTCCAAGACTTGATTTTTGCTGTGCGGTCACTCGAACCAATGCCGTCAAGTCGTTGTCGGATGAAGTGGTTTTTGGTTTGTCCGGGAGTAAGTGCACGGTTTCTGCACGGTTTTTGCACGGTGGGTGTTTTCCATGTCCGTTTATGTAGGGCGCTGTATTGCATTGCAATCAGTGCCCTTTTTTGCATCAGGTGAGC
Source organism: uncultured Faecalibacterium sp. (assembly GCA_934561485.1). GTDB lineage: Bacteria > Bacillota > Clostridia > Oscillospirales > Ruminococcaceae > Faecalibacterium. Next base: position 13,727 of record CAKTGS010000045.1, on the reverse strand, counting down.
AGGGCTAAGCGGAGTTTGGCCTTCATCTCCGGGTCGCCTGGCCCCGGCCTGCCGAAACAGACCGATGCCCGGGGCACCTTGTGTTTTGGGAATGGAGAGAGGGACTGCTCAGAAGAAACGGCAGAAGCCCAGGCAGACGCCCATGATAAAGAAGAGCACGGCCTTGCCCAGCATCGGCAGCCAGAAGTTCTTGCTCAGGCGCAGATCCCACCGGCCGATGCTGCTGCGCGGGCAGGTGCCCACACAGGCTTCGCAGGCAATGCACTCGCCGCTGCGCAGGCTCTGCTCGTCCAGCTTCAGGTTCACCGGGCAGCGCCTGGCGCAGGCACTGCACCCGGGAATGCACTGGCTGCTTTCCCGGTGCAGCTGCGCAAAGGGCAACACCGGCAGCAGTGAGAAAATGGCACCCATGGGGCACAAAAACTGGCAGAAGAAGCGGGGCTGCAGGGCCATGCCCACCAGAATGAGCACAAATAGCACGATGCCCGCGCCGCAGCCCTGCGGCGGCAGCCGCAGAGCGGTCAGGCGGGAGAACACCTCCCAGGGATTGGTGCCGGACAGTTTGCTGTACCGGTTGGCGGCGCACAGGGCCAGAATGCCGGCCAGCACAAGGTACTTCACGGCCTGGCCGTACTTCACCGTCTTTTCCGGCAGGCGGAACACCTGGTTGCGGTGCAGCAGCTTTTTCTGCACCAGGCCGGACAGCCAATAAACAAAGTCGCCCAGGCTGCCAAAGGCGCACACAAAGCCGCAGAAAAAGCGCCCGAATAAAATCGTGAAGCCGCACAGGCCCACCAGCGAGAGCACAAAGCTGTCCAGCTGCAGCACCTGCCCGGTACCAATGCGCAGGAACAGCTGCTTTGCGCCGTTAAAACCGGCCACAAAAGCACCCGGCATGGCCACAAAGAACACCGCCTGCACCGCTGCCCGCAGCCCGGCTCGCAGCTTCTGGCTGCGCTGGCGCTGCTGTGCCGCCGTCAGCGGCTTTTTTTCCGTTGTTTCCATCATGCCGCCGCCTTTCCGATCGCATCCGCCACGGCATTGATCAGGCCGGCGGAGGTAAGGGTGGCACCGGAAACGGTGTCCACCTCGGTGTATTGTGTGGACAGGATCTGATCCAGCACCGGCAGGGACTGGTTGTAGTAGGGCCGGTCCTCGCCGCTGGCATCCAGCACCGAAATATCGGTGATCCTGCCGTCCTGAATGGTGACCTGCACGGTGATCATATCACCAAAGCCGAAGGCGGAGCCTTCATAGGTGCCGCTGCGCAGGCCGGTTTCTTCTTCCTGCTCCTGTTCCTGGGCTTGCTGCTGCAGGATGGAGGTGTTGTAGGCTTCCACCTCCGCGATCTGCTGCTGCCGCTCCGAAACGGCGGCGGCCCGCACCACGGCGGCCCGCTGGTACTGCCACAGAATGCCCAGGATCAGCAGCAGGTTGACGGCCCGCAGGGCAAAATTCAAATACTTTTTCATCCGTTGGCTCCTTCCTCCGGCTGCTCCGGCTCCGGGGCAGGCTCTGCCGGGGCTGCAGAGGATGCTTCCGGTTCCTGCGCAGCTTCCGGCGCAGAAGAAGCTGCCGGTTCATCCGGCGTCTGGGCCGGTGCGGCGGCCATAGCCTGCTGCAGGGCATCCTGCACGGCCTGGGCCAGCGCTTCCGGCACATTGTCCGCGGTGTAGCGGGTGCTGTAAGATGCCCCGGCGGACGCCTGCGGCTTTTGGCCGGAGAACAGGGCCTTCAGTGCGGCGCGGATGCGCGCGGCGGCAGTGCTTTCCTGCTCCCGGGCGGCCGCCTGTACATCCACACTGGCCACCTGGCCGTCCGTTACGGTCACGGTCACGGTCACAGCGCCCTCGGCGGTCTGGCCGGGCACGGTGTACACGCCGTCTGGGTAAAGGGGCTTGTCCGGAGTGGTCTCCGTCTCCTGGACGGGCTGCTCTTCGGAGGGGGCTTCGGTGGTGGATTCCGTCTCGTTGGCAGCCTTGGACAGCGCCTGCTTGACGGCGTTCAGGATGCCGGTGGAAGAATAGGTGGCACCGGAAACAGCGTCCACGCCCTCCGGGGTGCCGGTGGTGAGGATCTCGGACACCACGCGGCGGGCACGGGAGAAGTAGGAGGCAGTCTCCCCTGCATGGTCCAGAATCGTGATGTCGGTAATGGCATCGCTTTCCACGGTCACCTGCACGGTGATGGGGCCGCCGAAGCCATCGGCCGAAGCGGTGTACACGCCGTCACGGTATGCGGACGGGGTGGTGAACGCTTCCACCACCACCGGCTCAGCGGGTTTGGGCTGAGGCGGCAGCGGGTTGTTGACCACCTCGCCGGTCAGGGCGTTGCGGATCGCACCCAGAATGCCGCGGGAGGTGTAAGTGGCCTCCGAAACGGCATCCACCTCCCAGGTCTGGGCTTCCAGCACAGTGCTGGTCAGCCGTTTGGATGCGCGCTTGAGAAAGGCGGCGGTCTCGTGGGAGGCGTCCAGAATTTCCAGGGCGGTGATGTGGCCGCCCTCCATGGTCACCTGCACCTTCACCTGCCCGCCGTAGCCCCGGGAGGAGCCGGTGTACACGCCGTCAGCATAGGGCAGCGTGGGCAGGGCGTCCTCGGGTTCTTCGGCGGGTTCCGGTTCTGCGGAGTCGGCGGGCGCTTCCACAACTGCGCTCAGCCGTTCCGGAATGTCGGCCAGCACCGGCTGGGTATGCGGCAGCGTGACTGCCACGGCCGCTGCCACCGCCACCGCCGGGATCAGCTGCACCAGCGGGCGCAGCGCTTTGAGTTGCTCCATAGGGGTTTCCCCTCCTCTGACATGGAAAACAAGGTCACCCCGCTGCAGGGGCGACCTTGTTTTTGGGTTTATTCAGGAATTGCGCAAGCCTGCACGGAACAGCTTACTGAGCCTGCAGGTTTGCCAGAGCCTCGGACAGGTGGGTGACCTGCTCCAGAGTAGAAGCCTTGTACAGGGTGGGCTTTGCCAGCAGCTCAACGCTCTCGTCCAGCTCGGTCTCCAGGTTTGCCCAGCTTGCAGCAGTGTACTGTGCCTTGTTCTTGGCATTGGCCTGGTCCACCACAGCCTGCAGAGCAGCGCGGTCGGCCTCGTCAGCCAGCTCCTGCTTTGCAATGTTGTCGCCGGTGACCTGGATGCGGATCACGGTGTCGGCATAACCCAGTGCGCGGACGGTAATGGTCCAGTAACCGGTGCCATCGGTGCCTTCCGGGAACTGTGCACGCAGGGAGTCGGTCAGGCCCAGCTGAATGCCCATGGACTTGTGCATCCAGTTGTCGGCAGCAAACTTGGTGCCGTAGGCAGCCTTTGCGTTGGTGTAGGTGCTGTCATCGCCGTAGTAGGTCCACACAACGGACTGCATACGGGAACCCAGCTCGCCGTAGTTGCCGGTCAGGTCCACACGGATGGTCTCGCCGAAGCTGCCTACATCGCTGCCGCTGCGCACGGTCACGATCAGGTCACTGGCGGTTTTCTGCGCCTCGCCCTGGATGCCGGAACCGGTGCCGGTGTGAGCAGCAGAGAAGGTGTAGCCGTCACCGCTCTTGGCGGCGTACTTCAGGCCATTGGTGTTGGCGTCCACTTCGGCAATTGCCTCGTAGGCAGCCAGCTTGTTTTCGCTGTAGCCGCCCGCCAGCTTTTCGCCGTTCTTCACGGTGGCGTACTTGGAGCAGAAGTCGTTCAGGTCAGAGGTGGCAACGCGCACAGGCACGTACTTGGTGCCGCTGATCTCGTAGTGGTCCATCTTCACGGTGGTGCCATCGGGCTTGGTCACAGTGCCGCGGTTCCAGCCGTAAGCGGTGCCATCGGTGGTGTAGAAGGTCTTGCCGTCCTCAGACCAGTGAGAAACAGTGTAGCTGGAGCCATCGGCTGCGTAGATGGTAGCGACCTGCTGGAAGCTGCCGCGGTGCAGGCCGTGGTTGGCAGTTGCGCGGGAAACAGCATCGAAAGCACCCTTGTCGTGCTCATCGTGGCTGTCCAGCTGATCGTTGGCGGCGGTGCTGCCAGCGGCGTACACACCCTCGTTTGCCCAGTATTCGTCCCAATCCAGGGCAGCGTACAGGTAGGTGTACTTCTTGGAGAACAGGGAAGCAAAGCTGAAGCCGTTCTCGGAAGCGTCAGGGCTTGCTGCAAAAGCAGTGACAGAGACCAGGCTCAGGATCATTGCCAGAGAAAGCAGCAGAGAAAGCATTTTCTTCGGTTTCATGAAAACACTCCTTTCTTTTTTAGGGCCGGTTGTTAGCGCGATCTAACTTTACGGGCGTCCGAATTTGCGAAAGATCGCAAAAAACGGGGGCGAAAAGTTTGCGTACACTAACTTCTTGCACAAAGAAGAGTCCTTTTCTCCCACCGAGAAAAGGAACACCGGCCATTGTTCGTAATCACTAACCGACATGCGTATTATAACGGAAGAGCATTCTGCTTGTCAAGGGAAAATCTTCCTTTTTTCAGCAGAAAGAAAAAATGCCTGCCTGCGGCGTTTTGGCAGCCGCAGGCAGGCGGTTCCGGGCAGGCCGTGCGGCGCCCGGCGGCAGGGGCCTGGTACCTTCCCCGCTGCCGTGTCAGAATGCGCCTGCTTCCAGTTTTGCGCGCACCGCGTGCAGGTCGGGGCACTCGGCCGTATACAGGCGGCGCATCTCCTCGGTAACGGGCGAAAGGTCCGGCACCATTACGGTCACAAAGCCGCCGGCAGCACCGGCCCGCACACCGTTGTAGCTGTCCTCCAGCACCAGGGTGTGCGCCGGCGTTGTGCCCAGCGCCTCGGCAGCTTTATAAAAGATCTCCGGGTCCGGCTTGGAACTGGTGAACTGCTCGCCGCTGACAACGGCCTTGAAATAGTGCGTCATATCCCAGCCGTTCAGGTGGTGCAGGATGGAGGCCATCCGGCTGGAAGAGGCCACTGCCATGGGGATCTGACGTGCGTCCAGCCAGGCCAGGAGCTCATCCAGCCCCGGCTTTTTGGGCGGCGGGGCCTGAAATGCTTTTTCGGCCTCGGCATGCAGTGCGGCGATGATGCCATCGGCATCGCAGTCCGGCCCATAGAAGCGGCGCAGGACCGCCCGCATGGAGTCGCCTGCCGCGCCGCGGGCTGCAGTGTCCAGCCCTTCCTTGTAAGGCAGGCCGAGAGCGGCCAGTGCAGGCTTCCATAAGGTGGCCCAGATGCGCTCGGTGTCGAACATCAGGCCGTCCATATCAAAAATCACACCTTGAATCATAAAAACTCCCTTCCGGGCGGGTGCCCGTTCGGCTCTATTGTATCATGTTTTTGGCAGTTTGCACAGCGGTCTGCTCATAATTTGGCGCAACTTACCGGGGCGAAAGATGAAACATTTTGCGATTCCTTGCAAATGCGGCGCATGATATTATAATAGAAAACAGCATTCGGCGTTTTGGGTGCAGGCTTGTGTGCGCCCGCGATTCAGGAAAGAGGGAAATTTATCATGTTGGATATCAAGATCACTCGCACCACTTCTCCCAAAGAGAAGCCTGACGAGAACAATCTGGGCTTTGGCAAAAAGTTCACCGACCATATGTTCGTGATGGACTACACTGAGGGCGAAGGCTGGCACGATGCCCGCATCGTCCCCTACGGTCCCTTTGAGCTGGACCCGGCAACCGTTGTGTTCCACTATGCTCAGGAGATCTTTGAGGGCATGAAGGCCTACCGCGCCGCAGACGACACCGTGCAGCTGTTCCGCCCGGACTGCAACGCAAAGCGCTTCCAGGATTCTGCCGACCGTCTGTGCATCCCCAAGATCCCCGTGGAGGACTACATCCAGGCGGTTGAGACCCTGGTGGATGTGGACCGTGACTGGGTGCCCCATGCCGATGGTGCTTCCCTGTACATCCGTCCCTTCGTGTTTGCAAACGATGTGGGCCTGGGCGTCCATGCTTCCAAGCACTACATTTTCTGCATCATTGCGGCTCCCTCGGGCGCTTACTATGCCGAGGGCATCAACCCCGTGCGCATCTATGTTGAGGATGAGTACATCCGTGCCGCTCCCGGCCTGACCGGCTTTACCAAGTGCGGCGGCAACTATGCAGCTTCCATCAAGGCCGGCGAGCTGGCCGAGGAGCAGGGCTATGCCCAGGTGCTGTGGCTGGACGGCGTGGAAAAGAAGTACGTGGAAGAAGTCGGCAGCATGAACATCATGTTCAAGATCGATGGCAAGGTGTACACCGCCGCCACCGTGGGCACCGTTCTGCCCGGCGTTACCCGCCGCAGCTGCATTGAGCTGCTGAAGGACTGGGGCTACGAGGTCGTTGAGGGCAAGATCGCCATTGCCGACATCATGGCTGCTGCCCGCGAAGGCAAGCTGGAAGAGGTGTTCGGCACCGGTACCGCTGCCGTTGTGTCCCCCGTCAAGGAGCTGGTGTGGAAGGGCGAGCACGCCTACATCGGCGATGGCAAGATCGGCCCTGTCACCCAGAAGCTGTACGATACCATGACCGGTATGCAGTGGGGCAAGATCCCCGATACCAAGGGCTGGATCGTTCCGGTGGAGAAAAAGAACTGACCCGAGATTCTCCGGAGAGAACCTTTTTATTCAGAATTAGGATAAACGCCGCCAGGCTCACCGCTCGGCGGCGTTTGCCATATCTTGCAATCTTTCTGCGGCGGTGCTAAACTGAATCCAGAACCGCGGCCTGCATGGCGGCAGGCTGCGCGCAGGAAAGATTGAGAGGAAAAACCACCATGATCAAAAAATGGAGCGTGAGCTACCCTGCCGTAAATGGCACCGAGCAGCGCAGAGTGTATGTTTATCTGCCCACCATGTACGAAGCCGAGCCGGAGCGCCGGTACCCGGTGCTGTATATGTTTGACGGCCAGAACGTGTTCTTTGACGAGGACGCCACCTACGGCAAGAGCTGGGGCGTGGCGGATTATCTGGATTATACCGACACTCCGCTGATCGTGGCGGCCGTGGAGTGCAACGCCGGGGCCAACAACGAGCGGCTGATGGAGTATTCGCCCTACCGCTTCGATGACCCGCAGTTCGGCCACTTTGACGGCAAGGGTCAGGCCACCATGAGCTGGTACATCCACCGGTTCAAGCCCTTCATCGACCGCAGCTTCCGCACCCTGCCGGACCGGGCACACACCTTCATCGGCGGCAGCAGCATGGGCGGCCTGATGAGCCTGTACGCCCTGCTGCAGTACAACGATACCTTCAGCCGGGCAGCGGCCCTGTCGCCCTCCCTCTGGGTCTCGCCGGAAAAGCTCTCGGGCCTTGTGAGCCGGGCCAAGCTGGAACCCGGCACCGTGCTGTACATGGATTACGGCTCCCGCGAGATGGGCAACCATGACGGGATGCGCCGCGGCTTTGCCGACATGTGCGGCAAGGTGATGACCCGCGGCATCCACCTGACCAGCCGCATTGTGCCCGGCGGCACCCACAGTGAAGCCAGCTGGGAAAAGCAGCTGCCTTTTGTGTTCCACACATTGATGTATGAGGTGGAGGAGTAACGGGCAGCAGCCTAGCCCTCTCCGTCTGCTCCCGTTGGTCGCATCCACCTCTCCCAAAGGGAGAGGCCTTGGCAAAGAGATGAAGTTTTTGTGGACTGCCAAGGGCTCCCACTTTGGGGGAGCTGGCAAAGCCGACAGGCTTTGACTGAGAGGGCAAGCATGCTAAAAATGACCATCGTCAACAAAGGAGGAACCACCATGGAAATGCAGTATTTCAAGGATTACAGCCCTGCCCTTGGCCGGGATATGGAGTGCAAGATCTACGGTCATGCCGGCCGCCCGATGCTGTACATCCCCTGCCAGGACGGCCACTTTTACGACTTTGAAAATTTTCACATGAACGATACCCTGGCACCCTGGATCGAGTCCGGCCAGATCATGGTGATCTCCATCGACACGCTGGACCAGGAGACCTGGTCGGACTCCCAGGGCAACCCCTACTGGCGCATCCGCCGGTATGAGCAGTGGCTGCATTACATTGTGGACGAAGCCGTGCCCAAGATCCAGTACATGGCCAAAGAGCGCAACGGCTGGGCCGACCTGCCCGGCGTCATTGCCTTTGGCTGCAGCCTGGGTGCTACCCACGCGGTGAACCTGTATCTGCGCCGCCCGGACGTGTTCTGCGGGTGCCTGGCTCTCAGCGGCATCTACACTGCCCACTACGGTTTCGGCGACTATATGGACGAGCTGGTGTACATGAACTCCCCTGTGGATTACATGAAGAACTTCCCGGAGGACCACCCCTACATGCAGCTGTACCGCAGCCAGAAGGCGGTCATCTGCTGCGGTCAGGGCGACTGGGAGCGGCCGGACACCACATGGTTCCTGAAGCGCATTTTCGAGGCCAAGCACATCCCCGTCTGGGTGGACCTGTGGGGCCACGATGTCAACCACGACTGGAACTGGTGGTATAAACAGACTGCGTATTACATGCCGTATATTCTGGGACAGCAGTAAACAGGGGACTCCCCCGGTTTCGTAGACAGCCCCCTCATGGCAAGGGGCCTTGCAAAAGTTCTCCGCAACGAAAAAGGCTCCCCCAGAGGGAACTGGCACGGCGAAGCCGTGACGGAGGGAGTTTTTATAGAGGTTTATAGAGGAAAGAGGAATCATAAAACCATGCAGAATTTCATTTTTATTTCGCCCAACTTTCCCACCAACTACTGGCAGTTCTGCCGGGAACTGAAAAACAACGGCATGAATGTGCTGGGCATCGGCGACCAGCCCTACGATGAGCTGAAGCCGGAGCTGAAGGAAAGCCTGAACGAATACTACAAGGTGAACAGCCTGGAAAACTACGATGAGGTCTACCGCGCTGTGGCCTTCCTCACCTTCAAGCACGGCCGCATTGACTGGCTGGAGTCCAACAATGAATACTGGCTGGAGCGGGACGCTGCCCTGCGCACCGATTTCCACATCACCAGTGGCTTCCAGACTTCCGACATGCTCCGCATCAAGTACAAGAGCAAGATGAAGGAGTATTATCAGAAGGCCGGCATCGCCACCGCCCGCTACCACATGGTGGACGATTTTGACGGCTGCAAAAAGTTCATTGATGAGGTGGGCTACCCGGTGGTGGTCAAGCCGGACAACGGCGTGGGCGCATCCGATACCCACAAGCTGTCCAGCGATGAGGACCTGAAAAAGTTCCTCGTCCAAAAGACGGCCCATCACCCGGATGTGGAGTACATCATGGAGGAGTTCGTCCGGGCAGAGGTGAACAGCTACGATGCCATCATTGACGCCAACGGCAACCCCATTTTTGAGGCCGGCAACGTCAGCCCCGTGTCCATCATGGACATTGTGAACGACAACGACAACTCCATCTATTACATCATCAAGGACCTGCCCGAGGACACCCGCGCCGCAGGCCGTGCCGCCGTCAAGAGCTTTGGCGTCAAGAGCCGCTTCATCCACTTTGAGTTCTTCCGCATGACCGAGGATCAGGCCAGCATGGGCAAAAAGGGTCAGATCGTGGCACTGGAAGTCAACATGCGTCCCTGCGGCGGCTTTACCCCGGATATGATCAACTTTGCCCGCTCCACCAACGTGTACAAAATCTGGGCCGATATGATCGCCTTTGGCGGCACCGATATGCCGGTGGGCGAGCACTTCTACTGTGCCTTTGCCGGCCGCCGCGATGGCAAGCACTTTGTGTACAGCCACGAGCAGATCATGCAGAAGTACCAGGAAAATATGCGCATGGTGGACCGCATCCCGGAGGCGCTGTCCGGTGCCATGGGCAACCAGATGTATGTGGCAAACTTCTCCACCCGTGAGGGCATGGAGCAGTTCTACTCCGATGTGCTGGCCGTGACCGATGCCGCCAACGCAAAGGTGCAGGCAGAACTGACCCAGGTGTTGGCCCTGGGCGAGCCGGAAACGGTCCCCGCCCCGGCCAAGAAACCGGCCCGCAAAGCACGGAAATAAAACTGCGAACCGAAATAAAAAAGGATCCCCTCTGCAGGCTTGACAGCGGCAGAGGGGATTGTTATAATACAAACAGAAAGGACACTGCGACAAGCGGTTAGTCCCTTACAGAGTTTGGATTTTCAAAGAAAACCGTCACCCTGCCCGGTGGCGGTTTTCGCTTTTTACCTTGATTGTGAAAACAAGTCCAAAAATATGGAACGTCAAAGTAATGGGCATCTCTCTCACCTCCTTTCGGAAGTGGGAGCCAACCGCCTGCCGTTGTATGCAGTGTCCCTGCCGCGCTTGAAAAGAGCGGCACTTATAAAATAACACAGGATATGCCAAAAGGCAAGGCATTTCGACAGCACAGCATCCCGTTTTCCGGCGGGATGCTGTTTCTTTTTTGGTGGTGGTGTTTGTCCCCCGCCGCAAAGTGTGCTATACTGGTATCAAATATGGATGAATGAGGTACCTTTCATGAAAATTCCCGCAAACGGCTTTACCCATGCCGGCAAATTCCATGCAGACGATGTGTTTGCCACGGCCCTGCTGCAGATCCTGCGGCCGGATATCAAGATCACCCGCGGTTTTGCGGTGCCCGATGACTTTGACGGCATTGTGTATGACATTGGCTTTGGCATGTTCGACCACCACCAGGAACCCCGGGAGTGCCGCCCCAACGGCGTGCCCTATGCAGCCTTCGGCCTGCTGTGGCGGGTGCTCGGCCCCGGCCTTGTGGGCGAGCGCCAGGCGCGGCTGATCGATGAAAACTTCATCCAGCCGCTGGACCTGAACGACAACACCGGCGAGCAGAACAGCCTGTGCGATGCCATTGGTTTTTTCAACCCGGTGTGGGACTCCAAGGAAGATCAGGATGCCTGCTTCTTTCAAGCGGTGGCGGTGGCAAAACAGATCCTGGAACATCAGATCGACAGCGCCAACGCCGTGAACCGCGCAGACGAAAAAGTGCAGCAGGCGTATCAGAACTCCCGGGACGGCATTGTGGTACTGCCCTGCTACCTGCCCTGGAAAAACGGCCTGTACAAGACGGACGCCCTGTTTGTGGTGTACCCCAGCCAGCGCGGCGGGTGGAGCGCCCAGTGCGTGACCGACCACAAGACCAAGCGCCCCAAGCTGCCCTTCCCCCAGAGCTGGGCGGGTCAGCCGCAGGAAGTCATTGAGCAGAAGAGCGGCATCCCGGGCATCAGCTTCTGCCATGCCAGCCGCTTCCTCATTACCGCCAAGGACAAGGAGACCGCGCTGGCCGCCTGCCGTCAGGTGCTGAAAAACAATGGCCGCATCTGACCGCCCGGCGCGGCCCAAAGCCGCGTTTGTGTATATGGTGCGCTGCACCGGCGGCCAGCTTTACACCGGCTGGACCAACGACCCGGCCGCTCGCCTGAAAGCCCACCAAAGCGGCCGGGGCGCCCGCTATACCCGCGCCAGGGGCGCAGTGGGCTTTGCCTATGTGGAGCGCTGCGCGGATAAATCGGCCGCCCTGCGCCGGGAAGCCGCCCTGAAAAAGCTGCCCAAGGCCCAAAAGGAACTTCTCTGTGCCGCATGGCAGACCGCCGGGTGCCCGTTTGGGGTGGAAAAACAAAATCACTGAACAACAAACAGGAGCCGCCCGGCCGAGCCGGGCGGCTCCTTTGCGGTCTTTTGAAAAAACGCAGAGCATCAGTTGTTCTTGAGCTTCTGGGCGGCGTTCCACGCCTTGATCACCTGCACCTGCAGGGTCATATCTGCATCCGGCTCCTGCGCCGTTACCGCGTCATGAGATATACCCCTCCTGTATATTCTGCGAATGCAGAAACGGGGCACAGGCTCAGCACCATGCTTGCCGCAAGAACGCCGCTGAGCAGCCTTAACTTCATAAAAATACCCTCCTTACGGCTGCCTGCCCCGGCCGGCCGCCCCTGTAAAAATACATTTGAAATGTATATTATTTGAATATATGATTCAAATAATGCATAAAGATACAAAATAAACCAAAACGCACTGCAAAAGCGGCCAAGGTTTGGCGGTTTTCGGCATTGACGCAAAAACCGCGCCGCGTATAATAAAAGCATAGCAAACAGCAAGACGCGAGAGGGTGCAAGAGGGATGCTTGCATCAGAGAACAAAAGTGTATTTTTAAAAGGAGCAATCATCATGAAAAAGGAAGACATCAAAAAAGTCGTTCTGGCTTACTCCGGCGGTCTGGATACCTCCATCATCATTCCCTGGCTGAAGGAAAACTACAACAACTGCGAAGTCATTGCCGTTTCCGGTGATGTGGGCCAGGGCACCGAGCTGGACGGCCTGGAGGAAAAGGCCAAGGCTACCGGCGCATCCAAGCTGTATGTGCTGGACCTGAAGAAGGACTTTGTGGAGAACTACATCTTCCCCACCCTGAAGTTCGGCGCAAAGTACGAGGACTACCTGCTGGGTACCAGCTTTGCACGTCCGTGCATCGCCAAGGCACTGGCAGACATCGCCATCAAGGAAGGCGCTGACGCCATCTGCCATGGCTGCACCGGCAAGGGCAACGACCAGGTGCGTTTTGAGCTGACCCTCAAGGCTTTCTGCCCCGATATGGCCATCATTGCTCCGTGGCGTGAGTGGGACATCAAGAGCCGTGACGAGGAGATCGACTACGCCGAGGCACACCACATTCCCCTGAAGATCAACCGCGAGACCAACTACTCCAAGGACAAGAACCTGTGGCATTTGAGCCACGAGGGTCTGGATCTGGAAAGCCCCGCCAACGAGCCGCAGTACAACAAGCCCGGCTTCCTGGAGCTGGGTGTCAGCCCGGAGCAGGCTCCCGACACCCCGACTTATGTGACCATCCACTTTGAAAAGGGCATCCCTACCGCCGTGGACGGCAAGGAAATGGGCGCTGTGGAGCTGGTGGAATACCTGAACAAGCTGGGCGGCGCCAACGGCATCGGTCTGCTGGACATCGTGGAGAACCGTCTGGTGGGCATGAAGAGCCGCGGCGTGTACGAGACTCCCGGCGGCGCCATCCTGTACAAGGCCATCGATGTGCTGGAGACCATCACGCTGGACAAGGAAAGCGCTCACTTCAAGGCTCAGCTGGCCCAGAAGTACGCCGACATCGTGTACAACGGCCAGTGGTTCACCCCGCTGCGTGAGGCTCTGGATGCCTTTGCCGACAGTCTGGAAAAGACCGTGACCGGCGATGTGAAGCTGAAGCTTTACAAGGGCAACATGGTCAACGCCGGTGTCACCTCTCCGTACACCCTGTACGATGAGCAGACCGCTTCCTTCGGCGTCGATAAGGACTACGACCAGTCCGATGCCACCGGCTTCATCAACCTGTTCGGCCTGTCCATCAAGGAGCGCGCAAAGCTGTCCAAGAACTGGCCGGAGGTCAAGTAATCGCAACATTTTCGACTGCGTGTGTTTTCACACTTTCACACGCGGGTTCTCACACCGGCATCGTTGCCGGCGGCACCGCCGCAGGAGCGTTTTCCCCTGCGGCGGCTTTGCCGTTTTTATAAGAAATATTTTATCGGCAGAAATTGCACCCTCATCCGTCATGCCGCTCCGCGTCATGCCACCTTCCCCCGTCTGGGGGAAGGCTTTCGATACGGCAGTGCCTTGAAGGCTTCCCCCGGTCGGGGGAAGCTGTCACCGAAGGTGACTGATGAGGGCGCGGGATAGCTGCCTGTTTACGGTTAAGGAGCTTATTATGGCAGAACAACTCTGGAAGGGTCGGTTTTCCAAGGCGGTGGACTCCCGCGTCAACGACTTCAATTCTTCCATCCGCTTCGACCAGCGCATGATCGCGCAGGATATGCGCGGCAGCGGCGTGCACGCCGCCATGCTGGCCAAGCAGGGCATCAT
>CAKTGS010000044.1 GCA_934561485.1 uncultured Faecalibacterium sp. | reverse complement strand
GTGCAGGGGCGCTTCCGCACCACCAACTGGTACATCACGGCGGCGGTAACGCTGCTCAGCGGCATCCTCGCCTATTTTGTCAGCGGACGCGCCCTCAAGCCCCTGCGCAGCTTTGCCTCGCAGGTGGAGCAGGTGCAGCTGAACAATCTTGCCGATATGAGGATCGATGAAGACGCCATTTCGGAGTTCCGGCAGCTGAGCCGCTCGTTCAACCAGATGCTGGAGCGGCTGAACAACGCCTTTACCGCCCAGCGGCAGTTCACCGGCAACGCTGCCCACGAGCTGCGCACGCCGCTGGCGCTGATGCAGGCGCAGCTGGAGCTGTTTTCCGCAGAGCATCCTGATACGCAGCCGGAGACGGCAGAGTTTCTCGCCCTTCTGCGGGAGCAGACGGAGCGGCTGACCCGGATGACCAAGACCCTGCTGGAGATGAGCAATCTGCGGCAGGTGACGCGGAATGAGCGGATCCAGCTCGCCCCCATGGTCGAGGAGATCTTTACAGATCTTGCGCCGCTGGCGGAGAAGCGAAACATCACACTGGAAGCAGAGGGCGATGCCGCCCTGACCGGCAGCGATGCGCTGATCTACCGTCTGCTCTTCAACCTGACGGAGAACGCCATCAAATACAACCGCCCCGGCGGCTCGGTGTGGGTCGAGCTTGCGCAGAAGCAGGAAAAGTGCACCATTTGCGTTTCCGACACAGGCTGCGGCATCCCGGATGCGTATCAGCGGAGCATTTTTCATCCTTTCTTCCGAGTAGACAAGTCCCGCAGCCGCGAGTACGGCGGCGCGGGACTGGGGCTTTCTCTGGTGTGGGAGATTGCTGATCTTCACGGCGGCTCCGTTTGGGTGGAGAAAAGCTCAGACAAGGGCACAACCATCGCGGTGGAGCTGCCAACGCAGCAATCAACGAAGCTCTAAAACCCTTTTCTCTGAAAACAAACCAAGCCCTTTGGCTTCCGTTACAGAGGCCAAAGGGCTTGGTTTATTTTTTACGTTGTCTTATACCTTTGAAAAGTCACTATCTTCTTGGATTTCAGATCGCAGCCCGGGCGGGTGCCAAAATTATAGCGTACTCAAAGGCATCCATGGATGTTGAGAAACTCAGCGGCTCACAAAGGCCATGTCCTTATCCAGCAGGTAGGGCCGCAGGTAGGCTACCGTGCCGCACATGGGCAGAACATCCTCTGAAAGTTGGATGCCCAGCTGCTGGATGATGTACTCCCGGCGCACCTGCATCCGCTGCCACATCTCCGGGTACTGCTGGCGGATCTGCTCCTTCAGCGCTTCGTCAGCCAGCACCACGGTGCTCTCGGCACAGCTGCCGCCGTAGCCCGGCACCGAGGGGATTATATCGATCTGCAGCATCATGCCGCTGCGCAGCACCTCGGTGGAGTGCTCATAGATCGGGGAGCAGAGCCACTCTTCCTCAGCCACCAGATGGCCCGGGCAGAGCGACCAGCCGTAAGTCGCACGGGGCAGGATCTCTTCCACCTTATCGAACATCTCACCGCCGCTCATACCCACATGGATCTCCTCCAGCCAGCGGGTGTAAGCGGCAAAATAAGGTGCAGCCACCTTTTCCACATAGTCCTGTGCGCCCTGCGGCAGCTCCGAAGCATCGTGCACTGCATAGGCCGCGCGACTGGAAGAGCCGCCCGGGTAGCCAACGGTCAGCGAAATGGTATCGCCCACCTTGACCGTGTTCTGGGTGGGGAACATATTGCCCTTGATGAAGCGCGGACCGCTGGCGGCAATGGTCACGATGCTGTTGTGCTGGCCCTGCCGGTTGAGCTGAGCACCCAGTGCAGTCTCCGGCACACCGGGAGCCAGAAGATCCATGGCATCCAGCACACCGTCCGAAGCCAGTGCAGCGCCATATTCGTAATGGGCGATCTCGTTGGCGTTGTTGGTGGTGCGGGCACCGCCTTCACCCAGGAACAGGTCTCCGGCATTGAACAGGTTCTCATCGCCGCCGGTAATGGAACGGATGGCGTCCAGAATAAAGGCCGGAATGTCAAACAGTTTTTCGTTGTTCTCCACCGGACTGGTAAAATGCTTCCAGCCTGCAATGCCGATGCGGCGGCCCGGCGCAATGCCTGCCTCCTCCAGCAGGGTGCGCAGCGGCTTGTCGGCACGGTTGGGCTGGTTGGGCAGCGAGAAGAGCGAAACATGCACGGCCTGCCCCGGGATACGGGCTTTGGACGCCTTGTTCAGGTTCTCGTTGCCCAGCACAAAGTGAGCAGTACCGTTGGCATCCAGCACCAGCAGCGACTCTTCAAAGCGGGTGAAATAGCCCATCAGATACTGGAAATTGCCGCAGTGCTCGGCATCGCCGTACACTACCAGCTGCTCAAAACCGTGGGCCTTCATGCCCTGCAGCACCTTGTCAAGGCGCTCCTGAATGGTGGCATCGGTCAGCATTACCGGCTCTCCGGTGCAGTCCTTGGGCGGCTGCGGCACCTTAGCCAGGCGGATATCGTACTGTTTCATTTTCTTACACCTCTCGCTCTTGATTTCTTGTGTTTGGCCTGCGGCCGGTTTCAGATCTCGTCAATGGGGTACATGGGACGCATGATCTGCTTGAAGGGAATGATCCGGGTATCCTGCGGGGTAGCGCCCTGCGTCAGGGACATGACCGAGAACGCAGCCTTTTCCTTCAGCTCCGGGAAGATATAGCCCTGCTTGACCACGATCACATCGTATGCGTCCCAGTCCAGCCCGGCACCCACGAACTGATGCTCTTCGCACATCGTCTGACGGGTGCTTGCCACATTGATATCCAGCGGCAGGCCGTCCACCGATACCGCCACCGAGTAGCCGTACACGGCATCGTGGGGATGATGCAGGTAACCGCGCAGAGTGCCCTTTGCCTTCACCGTCACATCCAGCTCCACTGGGCGGGACATCTCATCGTGGTCCACACCCAGATGCAGGTGGGTCTTTGCGCCAATCTCCAGCTGCGCAAGCTTCTGGTAGACAACGGGGTCGCAGATGTTGGCAAACAGGATCTTCTTTTTCAGATCTTTTTCGGCCAGCACCTGCCGCAGGATATAGGTGTTCCAGCCGGTGGCACCGCTGGTCACGTTGTCGCCGGAGTCTGTGATGAAAGCAGGCTTGCCCTCAAACTCCAAAGCCATCTGCAAAGCCTTGTCCGGAGCAGCCGTCAGGCCGGTGTAGTGGAACTCACGGCGTTTGTTCCAGACATAGACAGCCAGCCAGTCGGCGGCTTCCTCCGCATAGTGCAGGTCGGCTTCGGTCTGGGGCACCACGATGATGCCGCAGCCGGCCACCGGCGTGTCGTGGCGGATATAGCCCACATGCCAGCTCACGCTGCGGATATGGGGGTCCTGTTCCAGCTTGTCCATATACTCGTTGATGGAGCGCACCGGCTCGTCACCGGAAACGCTCTGCTCGCCGCCCAGGATCAGCGGCAGCTTGCGGTACACCGAGTGGATGTTCTGGCGGTCGTTCATAAAGTCGCACAGCATGGCGGCTACTTTACGCATGGTGTCAATGCTGTCGGTGTGGGGCGACTCGCGATAGCTGCGGATCAGGGTCGTAGCCTCGGCATACTCCTTGCACAGGTTGCCGTGGGGGTCGCACACCACAAAGATGGGCAGATACGGGCCTACCACCTTGCGGATCTCGGCCAGGATGTGGTGGTCGCCGGAGCCGATGCCCTCCACCTCGCTGGCACCGTGCAGCATCAAGAACATTCCATCGATCTCGTGGATGTGCTCTTTGACCGTGCGCACGAAGCAGGATTCGATGTAATCAAAGGTGTCTTTTTTGATCACACCCGCGGCACCGGCATCTGCCACCACCGAGGGGATCAGCTCAAAACCGGCCTGCTCAAACACATCCGCCACATGCAGTGCCTGAATGCAGTCATCACCAAAAAGCATCTTGTAATTGCTGATCTCGCATTTCTGCGGGATGTTCGCATTGGATTCCGTGATAAATTCGCCAACCAGGATCTTCATCGTTGTTATTCTCCTTTTATTGTACCGTTTCCGCCGTCAGTCCGCAACCGGGCAGGCTGCTTTTTTACACAAACTGCACCGCCAGCCCTTTGATCCTGTTTTTCATGTCATTCTCCTTTTCAGCTTTCATAAGTCTGCTTTGCGGAGAACAACAGAGTCAGAACAAACGCGCTGCTTACCGAAATGCAGATGGTGGCCAGTGCCAGCAGCAGATTGGTCAGGCTGCCGTCCGGGCCGATGTATCCCGGCAGGGCACACAATCCCGGGGTGATGATTGCATACTGCTTGAGCTGCACAAAGCCGCCGAACAGTCCGCCGATTCCGCCGCCCAGCATGGCCGCAGCCAGCGGGCGCTTATAAGGCACACACACGCCGAACAGTGCCGGTTCCGTGATGCCCAGGATCGCGGTGGTACCCGCCGGGCCCGCCGTATTTTTGAGTTTGGCGTTCCGGCTTTTGAACCACACGGCCAATGCCGCACCGCCCACAGCGGTATTGGATGCCACACTGCCCGGAAGGAACAGCGTCTCGTAACCATTGGCGGCAATGGATGTGAGGATAGGCGGCGTGATGGCCTTGTCCAGACCGAACATCACGCACACCGGATTGATCATAGCGTACAGGCCCACGGCCCAGGCACCAAAGGTATCGCTCACCCACATCACGCCGCCGGTAAGCCATCCGCTGAGCACGGTACCCAGAGGGCCCAGAAACAGCAGAGTGACCGGCACCGCCGCCAGCACGGTGAGCAGCGGCAGCAGAAACGGTTTGACCGTGCCAGGCAGCACCTTGTCCAGCAGCTTATATACAGCTGCCTCAAACAGCACGCCCAGGATCACCGGGATCACGGTGGAGTTGTAAGTGGTGGGGTAGATGGCCAGCCCCAGAAAGCTGAGTCCCTGTGCCCCGTTGATGGTGCTGTACACCAGCACACCGCCCAGCAGCGCACCCAGATAGCCGTTGATGCCCAGCTTGTTTCCGGTGGAAAAGCCCAGAAAAATGGGCAGGAAGTAGAATCCCGCATCCTTAACCGCGCTAAGCACCACGGCGGTGCCGCTGCCGGTGTCCATGCCAAAAAAGTTCACGCAGACACTGAGCACCGCAGCGATCAGGCCGGATGCCAGCAGCACCGGGATCACCGGCGAAACACAGCCGGCAATAAAGTCCAGCACCACGTCCATGCCATGGCGGATGCAGCCCGGCTTTTTGGGGGAACCTTGGCCTGTGGCTTCCATGTTACTCTCCTGCTTCTTCGGTTTTCTGGTATTCCTCGATCAGGTTCTTGAACCAGTAATAGCTCTTTTTGGGGGTGCGCTTGTTATCGTGGTCAAAGTCCACACGCACAAAGCCGTAGCGCTTCTCGTAGCCGTTGACCCAGCTGTACAGGTCCATGGTAGACCATGCGTAGTAGCCCAGCACGTTGCAGCCTTCTTTTTTGGCCTTGAGCATGTAGTCGATGTAGCCCTGCATCATCTCGATGCGGTCATCGTCCTGCACATAGCCGTTCTCGTCCGGGGTCTCGTAGCAGCCGTGGCCATTTTCGGTGATGTACACCGGAATATCGCCGTAGCGCTCCTTGATCTCCATCAGGGTGTTGTACATGCACTTGGGGTAGATCTCGCGGCCCCAGAGGTTGCGCTTGGTGTCGGGGGCAATGGCGGTCTCGTACCAGCCCTTGATGCGCATACCTTCCTTGGCCTTGGAGCCTGCGCCGCGGTTGTTGTGGAATACCTCGGTCTCGCCCTCCGACCAGTCGGTCAGGTACATGCGGTTGTAAACGTTCATGCCGATGTAATCCACCTTGCCCTTGGCAAAGATCAGGGCATCGTCCAGCTTGATATAGTCGTTCTCAATGCCGTTCTCCCGCAGCAGAGGGATCAGCTCGCCGGGCAGCTCGCCCTTGATGGAGGTGTCCAGGATCAGGCGGTTATAGAACAGGTCGCCCAGCAGGCGGACCTTTTCCGGTTCTTTGGTGCCCGGCGCGATCTCCACGTTGCTGCTGTCGTGCACGATGCCGATCTGACCCTTCAGACCCATGGAGTGGTACAGGGCCACCGTCTTGGCGCTGGCCAGCACTTCGTAGTACATCTGCTTGAAGTAGCGGTCAAAGTCCAGCTTGTGGTTCGGGGGATAGTTGCCTACCATGTTGGTGCAGTAGGCGTAGTACTTAGGCTCGTTGATGGTGCTCCACAGCTTGACCCGGTCGCCAAAAGCTTCAAAGCAGACCTTGGCATAGGCTTCAAAGTCGTCCACAATGGAGCGGTTCTCCCAGCCGCCTTCTTCTGCAATGGCGTTGGGCAGATCGTAGTGGAACAGGGTGACATTGGGCTCGATGCCCTTTTCCAGGCAGTAGTCGATCACATTGTTGTAGAACTCAATGCCCTTGGGGTTCACCTCACCCCGGCCGTTGGGCAGGATGCGGTCCCATGCAATGGAGAAGCGGTAGGTGTTCTGCTTGCCGGCGGCCATCATGTCGATGTCCTCTTTGTAGTGGTGATAGAAGTCACAGGAGACATCGCCGGTGGCACCGTTCAGGTTCAGCGGGTTGCCGTGGGAGAATACATCCCACTCGCCCAGACCTTTGCCATCCTCATCCCAAGCGCCTTCGCACTGATATGCGGCAGTTGCACTGCCCCAGAGAAATTTCTGCTTTTCCATACGGTACAAGTCCTTTCTATGATAAGCTCTCATTTTGTTTTTTAAATATCGTCCACCGGGAACATGGGGCGCATGATGCGCTTGAAGGGCAGACGGCGGGTATCCTGCAGGGTAGCGCCATCGGTCAGGGACATCACGCACAGCGCACCAAGCGCCTTCAGCTCCGGGAAGATGTAGCCCTGTTTTACGATCACCACGCCGTAATCCGCGCAGTGAGCACCAGCTGCTTCAAACTGATGCAGCTCCACCACAGCGTGACTCACCTCGGCTACGATGATATCAATGGGGTAGCCCTCTACCGACACCAGCACGCAGGCACCGTAGTCGCCCTGATAACCCAAAAAGCCTTCCAGACGGCCCTTGTGCTTCACGGTCACGTCCAGCTCTACCGGGCGGGACAGCTCGTCCAGATCCATGCCCAGACGGATATGCGTCCGGGTGCCCTCCGGCACATCGGCCAGCTGTGCCACTACAGCCGGGTCGGTAATGCAGCCGAACAAGAAGTTCTTGCCCTTGGTATCCGGCAATGCCATGACCTGCCGCAGCACCCAGGTGTTGGCACCCACAGAGCCGCTGGTGGTGTTGTCGCCGGAGTCGGTGAGGAACACCGGCTTGCCGGGGCAGTTCAGCGCGGTCTGCATGGCCTCTTCCGGTTCCTGGGTCAGGCCGGTGTAGTGGAATTCATGACGGCGTTCCCACACATAGGCGGCCAGTTCATCGGCCTTCTGCTCGGCGTAGTCCTGATCGGCCTCAGAGTTGGGCACCACCACGATGCCGCAGCCGGCCACATCGGTGTCGTGGCGGATGTAGCCCACATGCCAGCTGGCGCTGAGGATGCGGGGGTCTTTTTCCATCGCGTCCATGTACTGGTTGATGGAGCGCACCGGCTCATCGGCGGAGACGCTCTGCTCGCCGCCCAGGATCAGCGGCAGTTTGCGGTATGCGGGGTGGATGTTGCGGCGGTGCTCCAACAGGTCTACCAGATACCGGCAGCAGGTCTTGACCGTGTCGGCAAGGTCAGTGTGGGGCGACTCGCGGTAGCTGCGGATCACGGTGGTGCCGTCCACATACTCCTTGCACAGATTGCCGTGGGGGTCGCAGGCCACTACAATGGGCATATAGGGGCCCACCAGCTTGCGTACTTCCTTCAAAATGTGATGGTCGCCGGAGCCGATGTCCTCCACCTCGCTGGCACCGTGCAGATGCAGGAACATGCCGTCCAGCGTGCCGAGGTTTGCGCGGATATCGTTCAGCAGGCGGTTCTCGATGTAATCAAAGGCGTTGCGGGTGACCACACCGCCCGAAAAGCCATTGGCGTAGACCGAGGGCACCACCTCGATGCCGGCATCCGCGAACACGGTGCCCATGTTCATCTGAGAAATGGCGTCCTCGCCAAACCGCAGGTCATAATTTTCCAGATCCGTTTTGTAGGGGATGTTGGCGTTGGACTCGGTCACAAACTGCGCCACCAGAACTTTTTTGCTCATAGCAGTTCTCCCTCCTCTCTAAAGAAGCCCAGGCACACGTTGATGCCCGCCGCCGTAGCGGCGACAGGCATCAATGTGCTTTGCTTTATGATGAAATTATGGCTGTGAATGTCAAAAGACTAAACAGGGATCAGACGTCCTCTTTGTATGCCTTTTTGAGGATGACGGTGCAGGCGATGAACGCCACGACCACGGTCACGATGCCGGAGGCCAGCGCCACGATCATGTTGCCCATGGAACCGTCAGAAGGCAGGAAGAACAGCAGGGACAGGAAGCCCGGGCAGCCGCCCACAACGTAGTTCTTCAGCTGGAAGATGCCTGCGATCAGACCGCCGGCTGCAGCGCCGATGGCAGTGCCCACCAGCACACGGGGACGCATGATCAGGGAGCCGTAGAAAGCAGGCTCGGTAACGCCGCACAGTGCGGTAACACCGAAGGAAGCGATCATGCCCTTGCGGCCCTTATCCTTGAGGTGCATGGCAACAGCCAGTGCGCTGCCGCCGACTGCCAGGTTGGAGATAAAGCCCATCGGCATAACAACCAGGTCGTAACCGATGCTGGAGATGCCTTCCACCATGATGGGAGTGATGGCCTTGTCCAGGCCCAGCATGACCAGATAGGGGTAGATAACAGAGCAGACAGGAGTTGCAATCACACTTGCTGCGCTAAAGAATGCCTGAAGAGCATTGCCGACCACACCGCTGAGCTCGGTGCCGATGGGTCCGAGGACGATCAGCGTAATGGGAACAACGATCAACATGGTGAGCAGCGGCTTTAAGA
Source organism: uncultured Faecalibacterium sp. (assembly GCA_934561485.1). Lineage (GTDB taxonomy): Bacteria > Bacillota > Clostridia > Oscillospirales > Ruminococcaceae > Faecalibacterium. The sequence continues at coordinate 7,006 of CAKTGS010000044.1, read as the reverse complement.
AGTAGCGCACCATCTCGGGGATGATCTTTTTGAGCAGCTTATCCACCCAGTACATCAGGATGATGCCCATGACGATGGGCAGCACGCTGGAGGTGTATTCCACGGTGGGGATGGGGATGCCGAAGAAATCCAGACCCTCAACGCCGCTGATGGAGCTGCTGACGAGGACAGCGCCCAGGAACGCGCCCATGATAGGCTCCATCTTGAGCTTGTTGGCCATGGTGTAGCCGATCCAGACGGGCAGCATGGAGAAGCCGGCGCTGAAGATAGCCAGGCAGACCTTTGCGGTGCCGCTGTCGGTGCTCATGCCAAGGTAGTTGACCAGCAGGTTCTTGATGGCAAGGATCAGGCCGCCGGTGATCAGAGCGGGTACGATCGGCATAAAGACAGCTGCGCTGAAATTACCGAACTTCGTGACCCAGTACATAAAGCCCTTCTTTTCAGGCTCTTCCTCCACGACCGTGGGACGGTCATCGGTGGGTTTCCAGCCGGAAACCTCCAGGAAATCGTTGAACGCATCGTTGACTTCCGGTCCGATGATGACCTGCACCTGGCCGGTCTTGTCCACAACGCCCACGACATGTTCAATGCCCTTGATGGCTTCCACATCCACCTTGGACTTGCTGGCGTAATGGATGCGCAGCCGTGTTGCACAGCGCTCAACGAAGGTGATGTTGCTCAGTCCGCCGACCTTCTCCAGGACTTCCTGGGACATCTTTGTATATTTGCCCATGAGTAAATACCTCCCTTTCGTACCGCAAAATGTTACAAAACGTCACATTTTACACTTCACGTGATGAACAGCCGTGAAATATTCTCACCGCTCGGCCGCAGCGAAAACCCTCAGAATTTCGTTGAGTTTTAACCGTTCATCGTCTTTTCTACATTGTATCACATTCCGGGTCAAAGTCAATTGGTTTTTGTTATATTTTATTCATAAATGTTATTATTTGTTACTTTAGACAAACGAAAATCCGAGTTTTGCATCACTTTTACCAATCTTTTGACCTATTTTCGCAAAAAAGAATGGATCTTCCGCCGAAAAATAACATTTTCATTGGAAAACCCATTCTTTTTATGTTACTTTATGTTACTTTTGGATTTGATCGTTCTCAGGCCAGCACCAGCGGGATGTTGTTCTGCCGGAACAGTTCCTGGGTGGCCTCGTCCAGACCATCGTCCGCGACCACCAGGTCCACATCCGCAATGGGCGCGATCTTGTAGAAGAACGACTTGTTGAACTTGCTGTGATCGGCCATGCAGATCACCCGCTTGGCTTTTTTCACCAGCACTGTTTTGCTGTGTCCATCCTGCACGTCCACCACCGAGAGGCCATCGCGCAGATCAATGCCCTCCAAGGAGAGGAACAGGGTGTCGATCTGGAACTGCTGGATAAAGTCATCGGTCAGCGGGCCCAGAAAGGCCATAGAATTCTCACGGAACTCGCCTGGGCACATGATAAGCTTGATATTCCGCATGGTGGCGGTCGTATTGGCCACCAGCAGCGAGTGGGTCAGTACGCTGATGTTGCGCTTGCTGCGCAGCAGTGCCGCCAGTTCGTTGGGGGTCGTACCCGCGTCCAGAAAAACAGAGTCGCCCTCGTTGATATACTCCAGACACTTGGCTGCGATGCGCCGCTTTTCGGCCACATTGATCTCATTTTTAAAGCTGATATTGCACTCAAACAATGAGCCGTTATTCAGCACCGCACCGCCGTGTTCCAGCGTGACCATGCCATCCTCAGCCATCGCATTCAGATCCCGCCGGATGGTCATGGAGGACACCTGAATACGTTCCGCCAGGTCAGTGATCACCACGCTGCCGTTGCGCTGCAGCTCGCCCAGAATATAGCGTTTTCGTTCGATCGCGTTCATAGCATTTCCTCACCGGGCCGCCCCATGGCCCCTCTTACACTGTTGTTTCGTTTTCCTGTTTTCTTACCCGTTTTCTTCCGCTTCGTCCAGCCGCAGCTCGTGCCCGCCGGTGCGGATCATATAACGTTCACTGTCAATGTATTGCTCGTTCAGCAGCACCACCCGGTCTTTGCCGTCCAGATAGCAGGTACGGGTGTACACCACCGGCCGACCCTTGGCAAGGCCCAGTGCCGCCGCCGTTTCCGCATCGGCATACCGCACCCGGATGATGGTCTCCTTTTCCCGGATGACCCGCAGCTTTTTCCACTGCCGCAGCAGCCGGAACACCGACCCGTTCAGCAGCTCTTTTGTCAAGAACTCCGCATCCTGCGGCGGAAAGTAGTCGATCTCATACACAGCGGGCTTGCCGTTCAGTGCACGCACCCGCCGGGCACGGCAGTAGCGTTTCTCACCCTGCTTCAGCTCGAACAGACGGCACACCTCGGCGCCGGGCACCATGCCCAGCTCTGTGCACACAGTGGAGGGCCTGTACCCGTTGGCGATGGCATTTTCGGTCCAGCCGCGTGGCTCATTCAGGTCATTGCGCATCACCACCCCGGTCACAAAAGTGCCCTTGCCCGGGTGGCGCACCACCAGTCCTTCCTTGCACAGCTCCTCCACGGCACGCCGCACCGTGATGCGGCTTACCTTATATTGTTCCACCAGTTCGTTCTCAGTGGAAAGCTTGTCGCCCTCCCGGCGGCTGCCGGAAAGGATCTCCTGCCGCAGGATCTCTTTCAGCTGCAGATAAAGCGGGGTCGCGCTGTCCGGCACCAGCATATCGTTTTTCCTCCAAAGACATACATTTTATAATCCAATATGAGCATAACACAATTGTGTGGTAAAATCCAGTCTTTCAGCGGCAAATTTTGTCCGGGGTCTATTGCAAGTTGTCTTATATTGTATTATAATATCTTATAGAAACTTTTTCCACCGTGATCCGCTTGTTTCAGGAGGTATATTGTATGTTTCATATCCTTGTTGCACGCTTCATTCTGGAGGCCAACGAGAACATCCCCAAAAAGTGCGATCTGAATGATGTCAGCCTGCACTTCGGGCAGGACTGCATTGCACACCTGCAGCTGGGGGATGTGTTTGACCGCCCCGATGTGACCCTTGTACCGGCACTGGACGCCAATGCAGCTTCCAATGGCGTGATGAAGCGCACCGCCTTTGATTACATTGAGTCCACCATCCTGCAGACCGTGCGGGATCATCTTTCTGAGCTGGACGGCATTTACCTGCACCTGCACGGTGCCAGTGAGGTGGAGGGCATCGGCTCCGGCGACCACCATATCTTAAAGGAAGTACGCCGCATCGTGGGCCCTTACATGCCCATTGCTGTGGTATGCGACCCCCACGGCAACCTGTGCAAGGAATATGTGGAGGGTACTACCCTCATCCGCAGCTACCGTGAATCGCCCCATACCGATGTGGAGCAGACGATTCACCTTGTCTGCTCTCACCTGCTGGAGCTGCTGGAGCATCGCCGCAATATCACCCCGGTGTACCGCAAGCTGCCGCTGATTCTGGGCGGTGAGCAAAGCGTCTCCGCCGATGAGCCGGTGCGCTCCATCAATCAGTACATGGATGAGATGGAAAAGGATGACCGCATCCTCAGCGCCAGCTGGCATGTGGGCTACATCCGCCACGATACCGATGTGGCCGGATGCGGCATCGTGGTAGTGCCCTCTTCCAACGAGTTCCGCCCCTATGCGGAGCAGAAAGCCGATGAGCTGGCTGCCTTTGTGTGGGACCGCCGCCATGAGTTCCACTACACCGGCCTGACCCAGGAGCCGGACGAGGCCCTGCAGACCGCGCTGCACTGTACCGGCAAACCTGCCTTCCTCACCGATTCCGGCGACAACACCACCAGCGGTGCCATGGGTGCCAACACCTGGGTGCTGCGGCAGGTGCTGGCCAAACCCGAAGCCCTGCAGGGCAAGCGGGTACTGTTTTCCGCCATTCAGGACACCGCCGCCTATACCCTGCTGGCCGGCCATGCCATTGGCGACACCTTGGCCCTGACCCTTGGCATGGGACTGGATGCCCTGACCGAGCCGGTACCTCTCACCGTGACCCTGCGGCATCTGGGCCGCCAGGAGGGCACCATCCTGTTTGCCGAGCACGGCGACTTTGGCGGCTGCGCCACCGTATCGGTGCAGGGCCTGCCCATTGACATCATCGTCACCGACACGAACCACCCCTTTGTGGAACGGCATCAGGCCCTTGCCGCCGGGGTGGACTGGATGGATTACGATGTAGTGGTCGTCAAAACCGGCTACGCCTTCCCGGAGCCGATGCAGCAGGGCGCGCTGTGCGTGATGTCCCTGACCGATGGCGCTACCCTGCAGGATACCCGCCGCCTGCCCTTCAAGCGCATCATGCGCCCCATGTTCCCGGTGGACGATATCTAAAAAAGCAAGTGGAGATCGCGCCGGGCACCAAAGAGCCGAAAAAAGAGGGCTGCAACGCGCTGAGCTGCTACGCATGGTCTACCACCACGGACCTGTACAGCCGGGTCAACAGCTGCGAGAAGCGCTGCGGCTTTGCGCGTGTGGACTTTGACCACGACAACAAGCGCACCCCCAAAAAGAGTTCTTACCGGTTCAAGAACCTAATCAAAATCTATCAGAAAGAAGAGGAAAAAGCATGAAGATCCTTGTTGCAAAATTTCAGCTGGAAGCCAACGAACACGTGGATATGAAGTGCGACCTGCCCAACGTGGCTATCTCCTATGGCCGGGATGCACTGAGCCACATGCAGCTGGGAGACGTGTTCAACGACCCGGACATTGAATTGGTGCCCGTGATCTGTGCAGACGCCGCCTGCAGCGGTGTGATGAAAAAGACCTGCTTTGACTACATCGAGCAGACCATCCTGAACGCTGTGCGCGACAACCTGCAGGATCTGGACGGCATCTATCTGCATCTGCACGGTGCCAGCTATGTGGAAGAGATCGGCTCCGGCGAGCACCATCTGGTAGCCGCCATCCGGCAGATCATCGGCTCCTACATGCCGCTGGCTGTCTCCTGCGACCCCCACGGCAACCTGACCAAGGAGTATGTGGAGAACACCACCTTCATCCGCAGCTACCGCGAAGCTCCCCACACCGACATTGCCCAGACCGTACAGCGCACCTGCCGCACCCTGATCGAGCTGATTCGCCACCGCCAGAACATCACGCCGGTATACCGCAAGCTGCCGCTGATTCTGGGCGGCGAGCAGAGCGTCTCCGTTGACGAACCGGTGCGTTCCTTCAACCAGTACATGGACGAGATGGAAAAAGACCCCCGCATCCTCAGCGCCAGCTGGCATGTAGGCTACCTGAGGCACGACTGCCCGGAGGCAGGCTGCGGCGTGGTGGTGGTCCCCGCCACCGGATTTGACCGCACCTATGCTGAGCAAAAGGCCGATGAGCTGGCCGCTTTTGTGTGGAGCAAGCGTCACGAATTCCACTACACTGGCACTACCGCCCAGCCGGATGAAGCTCTGCGCATGGCGCTGGACTGCCCGGACAAGCCGGCCTTCATCACCGATTCCGGCGACAACGTGACCAGCGGTGCTCAGGGTGCCAACACCTTTATCCTGCGTCAGGTGCTGGCCGTGCCGGATTTGCACAAAAAGGTACTGTTTGCCGCCATTCACGATGCAAAGCTCTGCCATACTCTGCTCAGCCTGCCCATTGACACCGTGACGAATACTTCTGTCGGCATGGGCTTTGATGCACTGTCTGCCCCGGTGCCGCTGACCCTGCGGGTGCTGTACAAAGGCACACAGGAGGGCACCCATATGTACGGCGAGGATGGCAGCTACGGCCCGCTGGTGACCGTTGCCGTAGAGGGCACCCCGCTGGTGCTGACGATCACCGACAACAACCACTCCTTTGTGGAGGAGCACCAGCTGAACGCCTGCGGCGTGGATTGGAAGAACTTTGACATCATCGTAGTCAAGCAGGGTTATATCCATCCGGAGCTCAAAGCCGCAGGTGCCCTGTGCGTGATGTCCCTGACCGATGGTGCCACCCCGCAGGACACCCGTCTGATTCCCTTCAAGCGCATCATGCGCCCCATGTTCCCGATTGACGATATCTGATCCTGCACCGTTTGCCGGTTCTTCCTATAACTGACCCACAAAGGCAGCAAAAAGCCCCTCGGCTTCCTGTAACGGAAACCGAGGGGCTTTGATGCTTTTTTGGTGCTTTTTATCCGCACACTCTCAAGCTCTCACGCAATTACTTGCGGGGATTTTTGATAGCAGCCTGGGCGGGTGCCAAAATCGCAGAGCGTTCGGGATCACTCTTCTCCCTCCGGGTACTGTTCAACACTTCCTTTTGCACTGAGCAGCATCGGCTTGTGATGCCTTTTTACTTCTTCTATTTTCATCACACGGATGGCAAACATCCAATCATCGCCGAAGTCGTAGTGGAGCGAGAATTTCTGCCCTTCAACCAGCCCCAGTTCATCCAATGCAATATCGGTTCCCTCTGCATCATCTTCGTCAAACAGGTCAACTTCCATTGGATTGAATCGGTAGCAGTTTTCGCTGTACATCTTGTTATCCATGCAAAATTCATACAGATGCTCTGCCGTAAAATCAAATGCACTCAAAATCGCCATGCAGAGCTGATCCAGTGTATCCATACCACAGATGGTTATCGTTCTGTATACGCTGCGCCCAAGTCCTGCCGGATAAACCTTTAATGTATACTGCGTCCTCATTACGATTTCTCTTTCTTTTTATTTCAATTCAACTTTCTGCATCTGCCCCAGAATCGTGTTCTTCACGCCATCCTTCAGATAGGCCTCGTTCAGTGTTTTCTTGGTATAATTCAGATAGGTTCCAGCCGTTTTCTCCGTCAGAAGTGCCGTAAAGTAACGTTCCCAGCTGAAATAGTCCTTGCTTTCGATATAGTCGAATGCTGTTTGCAAAATCTGTGCAACCTCTGTGTCTTTCAGGATCCCAGAAGATAATACCAGCCATTCAAAAGATTCTGGCAAATAGAGTGCCAGATTCTCTCTTGTCTGCACCAACTGCAGCACTCTGTCCATCTCCGGACCAAAAGCAGCACCGTCCGCAATCACCAGAATCTT
>CAKTGS010000043.1 GCA_934561485.1 uncultured Faecalibacterium sp. | reverse complement strand
CGCCTGAACATGGTGTGGAACGGCGTGTCCATCGTGAACATCAGCCGCGAGTTCCTGAACTCCAACGGTGCCGAGAAGCATCAGAACGTCCATGTGGAAAAGGGCACCGTGTGGCAGCCCCAGTGGGAGGGCCTGACCTTCAGCCAGAAGATGAAGAACATGGTGGGCGACCTGAACGTCTGCAGCAAGAAGGGCCTGTCCGAGCGGTTCGACTCCACCATTGGTGCCGCCACCGTGCTCATGCCCTTTGGCGGTGCCTATCAGCTGACCCCGCAGAACGCCATGGTGGCAAAGCTGCCGGTGGACGGCGAGACCAACACCTGCTCCGGCATGGCATGGGGCTTCAACCCCTATCTGACCAGCGCAGACCAGTACAAGGGCGCTCAGATGGCCGTCATCGAGAGCGTTACCAAGCTGGTGGCCTCCGGCTTCCGCTATGAGGATGCTTACCTCACCTTCCAGGAGTATTTCGAGCGTCTGGGCGACAAGCCGGAGCGCTGGGGCAAGCCCCTGGCCGCCCTGCTGGGTGCCCTGGATGCCCAGATGGGCCTGGGCATTGCTTCCATCGGCGGCAAGGACAGCATGTCCGGCTCCTTTGAAAAGTTGGATGTGCCTCCCACGCTGGTCTCCTTCGCCACGGCCATCGGCAAGGCGAACAAGGTGGTGTCCACCGAATTCAAGAAGCCGGAAAGCACGGTGGTGCTCGTCCGGCCCATCATCGACCCCGAGACCGGCTGCCCCAACTTCTTCTCCCTGAAGGCCAACTACAAGATCGTGGAGGACATGATCGAAGAGGGCATGGTGGCATCTGCCTGCTCTGTGGGCTACGGCGGCATTGCCGAGGCTCTGTTCAAGATGGGCCTGGGCAACCACATCGGCTTCAAGATGCGGGCTGACCTGAGCACCCATCAGATGTTTGAGCCGCTGTATGGCTCCATGGTGCTGGAAATGGTCTCCGATTCGCCTGCCGGTGAGATCCTGGGCGAGACCACCAAAGAGTACGTCTTTGAAGCCTGCGGCGAAAAGATGGACATGGCCGAACTGCAGGAGATCTGGGAAGCAAAGCTGGAGCCGGTGTACCCCTACCGCAAGGCAGGCCCCACCGTGGAAAAGATCAGCACGGCCCTGGCTGCCCCGGCAGCTGCCCCCAAGATCGGTGTGGCAAAGCCCAAGGTCATCATCCCGGTGTTCCCCGGCACCAACTGCGAGTACGACACCGCCAGAGCCTTTGCCCGTGCCGGTGCCGACCCGGAGATCCTGGTCATCCGCAACCTGACCCCGGCAGACGTGGCCGCCAGCTGCGAAGCCCTGGTCAAGGCCATTGACGCAAGCCAGATCGTGATGCTGCCCGGCGGCTTCTCCGGCGGCGATGAGCCGGACGGCAGCGCCAAGTTCATTGCCTCCTTCTTCCGCAGCCCGGCGGTCACCGAGGCGGTGCGCCGCCTGCTGCAGCAGCGGGACGGCCTGATGCTGGGCATCTGCAACGGCTTCCAGGCACTGATCAAGCTGGGCCTGGTGCCCTACGGCGATATCCGCCCCATCACCCCCTACGATCCCACCCTGACCTTCAACACCATTGGCCGCCATCAGAGCATGCTGGTGCGCACCCGCATTGCATCCGCCGGCAGCCCCTGGCTGAGCAAGTGCGAAGTGGGCAATGAATACACCATTGCCATCAGCCACGGCGAAGGCCGCTTTGTGGCCCCGCAGGAGGTGCTGGACACCCTGCTGAAGAACGGCCAGATCGCCACCCAGTACGTGGACCACAGCGGTGCACCTACCATGGACCAGCGCTACAATCCCAACGGCTCGGTGCTGGCCATTGAGGGCATTACCAGCCCGGATGGCCGCGTGTTTGGCAAGATGGGCCACTCGGAGCGCAGCGGCCAGTACCTGTACAAGAACGTGACCGGTGATAAATACCAGCCGATCTTTGAGGGCGGCGTGGACTATTTCAAGGTTTGATGGTATGATATAAGAAAACTCCCCCAGTCGCCTGCGGCGACAGCCCCCTCTGGGAGGGGGCCAAGGCTCCCTCTGGGAGGGAGCTGGCGAGCGTAGCGAGACTGAGGGAGTTATTTTCAGGAGGAAACAACCAATGTCTCAGCATGACCGTTATATCAGCCCGTTTTCCACCCGCTATGCCTCCGATGAGATGCAGTACATCTTCTCGGATGACAACAAGTTCCGCACCTGGCGCCGCCTGTGGGTGGCACTGGCCCGCGCCGAAATGAACCAGGGCCTGACCAACATCACCCCGGACATGGTGGCCGAGCTGGAAGCCCACGTGGATGACATCAACTACGAAGTGGCCATTGAGCGCGAAAAGCTGGTGCGCCATGACGTGATGAGCCATGTGTATGCCTACGGCCAGCAGTGCCCCAAGGCGGCAGGCATCATCCATCTGGGTGCCACCAGCTGCTATGTGGGCGACAACACCGATATCATCGTGATGCGCCAGGGCCTGGAACTGGTGCGCAAAAAGCTCATTGGCGTGCTGGCAAAGCTGGCCCGCTTTGCCGAGGAATACAAGGATATGCCCTGCATGGCCTACACCCACTGCCAGCCCGCTCAGCCCACCACCGTGGGCAAGCGCGCTACCCTGTGGGCCAACGAGCTGGTGATGGACCTGCAGGAGATCGACCACCGTCTGGCTGTCCTGCAGCTGCGCGGCGTCAAGGGCACCACCGGCACCCAGGCTTCCTTCATGGAGCTGTTCAAGGGCGATGCCGACAAGATCCGCGCTGTGGACGCTTCCATTGCCAAGGAAATGGGCTTTGCCCCCGAGGCCGTCATCCCGGTGTCCGGCCAGACCTATAGCCGCAAGGTGGACGCCTTCATCCTCAACGCCCTGGCCGGCATTGGCCAGAGCTGCATGAAGTTTGCCACCGACCTGCGCCTGCTGGCCAACTTCAAGGAGATGGAAGAACCCTTTGAAAAGAATCAGATCGGTTCCTCTGCCATGCCCTATAAGCGCAACCCCATGCGCTGCGAGCGCATCTGCGCACTGAGCCGCTACCTGATGGTGGATGTGCTGAACCCCAGCTTTACCACCGGCACCCAGTGGTTTGAGCGCACCCTGGATGACAGCGCCAACAAGCGTGTGGCCATGGCCGAGGGCTTCCTGGCTACCGATGCCATCCTGAACATCATGCTCAATGTCACCGATGGCATTGTGGTGTACCCCAAGGTGGTGCGCAGCCGCCTGATGGCTGAACTGCCCTTCATGGCCAGCGAGAACATCATGATGCAGGCCGTGGAAAAGGGCGGCAACCGCCAGGAGCTGCACGAGCGCCTGCGCCAGCACGCCATTGCCGCCGGCAAGCAGGTGAAGGAAGAGGGCCTGCCTAACGATATGGTGGACCGCATTGCCGCCGACCCTGCCTTTGGCCTGACCAGAGAAGAGATCGTGGCGGGTCTGGTGCCGGAAAACTTTGTGGGCCGTGCACCCCAGCAGGTGGAAGAGTTCATCAAAAATGTGCTCCAGCCCATCTTTGATGCCAACCCCGATGCCGTGGAGCAGCACGCTTCCCTGAGCGTCTGATAACAAGATCAATTGCAAAAAGGAGAAGCCCGCGGGCTTCTCCTTTTTACGTTTGTGCCTTGCACGATTCTGTCTGTCATGCTACACTGGGAGCATCATCAACAAAGGAGAACCGCGTATGCGATTGGATAAATACTTGGCCGAGACGGCTCAGTGCACCCGTAGCGAGGCCAAAGCCCTGCTGGCCAAGGGCCGCGTGCAGGTCAACGGCGCCGTGTGCAAAAAAGGGGACACCCAGCTGAAAGACACCGACACTGTGGCGGTGGACGGCAAAGCCCTGACCTACCAAAAATTCGTGTATCTCATGCTCAACAAGCCCGAAGGGGTGGTGAGCGCTTCCACCGACAAGCGGGATACCACCGTGGTGGACCTGGTGGGGGATGCCTACCCCCGCCGGGAGTTGTTCCCGGCGGGTCGGCTGGACAAAACCAGCACCGGCTTTGTGCTGCTGACGGACGATGGCGGCTTTGCCCACGACATTCTGGCCCCCAAGCGCCATGTGTCCAAAACCTACACCGTCACGCTGGACACCCCCCTTACGGAGGAGATGCGCACCGGCTTTGCGGTGGGCGTTACCCTGGCGGACGGCACGGCCCTTTCGCCTGCCGAGGTCACGGCCCTGACGCCGGACGGGCTGACTGTGCGGGTGGTGCTCCGGCAGGGGGTGTACCATCAAATCAAGCGGATGTTCGGTGTGTACGGTGCCGGGGTGAACGCTCTGCACCGGGACGCCATTGGCGACCTTGCACTGGACCCGGCCCTTGCCCCGGGGCAGTGGCGGGAGCTTTCGGACGATGAGATGGCAGAAATTTCCAGAGGGTGAGCTGTGCTTTTCACCCGGTTTTCAAAAAAACATCACAATTTGAAGCTAAAATAAGGCCAAGAACCACGCAAAAAGGCACTTTTTTGGTACAAAATGGCCCTGGCAGATAATTTCCACAAGAAAGAATTATCTTTTTTGTTGAAATGTGTTGCAAAAGTAGATTCTTTTGTGTAAAATATAGATTGTAATGCAGCGAAATTGGTTAAAATCACTATCGCTGCCGCTGCGGTTTGCACAAACGAGGAAAAGGGGTACCATTATGGCCAATAGAGTATTTCAAAGCGTGATCTACCAGATGAAAGACGCGATCAACCGGGTGGTCGGCGTGGTGGATGAAACCGGCGCTGTTATTTCCTGCTCGGAGCTGAATCTGATCGGCGAAGTGCGCGAGGGCTTTATGGCGGAGCGCCTGACCGCAGGCGACCGCTTTGTGCGCGATGGGTACACCTACCAGCAGTTTTCCAGCGCAAAACACAACGACTACGCTGTGTTTGTGGAGGGCAATGATGAAACCGCCGGACAGTTTGCGGCCGTGCTGTCCATCAGCCTGCAGAGCATCAAGCAGTATCACGATGAAAAGTTCGACAAGTCCAACTTTATCAAGAACGTGGTGCTGGACAACATTCTGCCGGGCGATATCTACGCCAAGGCCCGTGAGCTGCACTTTGCCACCGATGTTTCCCGCGTGGTGTTCATTGTGCGGGTGACCTCCGGCGGCGATATCTCGGCCTACGATGTGGTCAGCAGCCTGTTCCCCGATAAGCAGAAGGACTTTGTGTTCAACATCAGCGAGACCGACACCGTGCTGGTCAAGGAGATCCGTAAGGGCATCGACCGCACCGATATGGAAAAGCTGGCCGCCAGCATCGTGGACACCCTGTCCGGCGAGCATTACATCAAGGCTGTGGTGGGCATCGGCACCCCGATCTCCAATGTCAAGGACCTGGCCACTTCCTTTAAGGAAGCTCAGATCGCCATGGAAGTCAGCAAGGTGTTCGACACCGAAAAGCAGATCATCCGCTACGACAACCTTGGCATTGCCCGCCTGATCTACCAGCTGCCCACCACCGTGTGCGAGATGTTCCTGCGCGAAGTGTTCAAGCAGGGCAGCATCGAGAGCCTGGATCAGGAGACCCTGTTCACGATCCAGCGCTTCTTCGAGAACAACCTGAACGTCTCCGAAACCAGCCGCGGGCTGTTTGTGCACCGCAACACCCTGGTGTATCGTCTGGAAAAGATCAAAAAGCTGACCGGCCTGGACCTGCGCGAGTTCGATGACGCCATCGTTTTCAAGGTGGCGCTGATGGTCAAGAAGTACCTGTCCAACAACCCGGCCAAATATTGAGTTTTGCCGCACAGGTTTCCCCCTGTCGGCGCAGGAACCGGCCGCTCGAGACCCGATGCTGGCCGGTTCTTTTTGTCTACAGAGGGGCAGAGGATATGACCATCAAAAATCTTTGATGTCAGGAGCTATTTTATTCCATGATCGATTTTGAACATGTCTCCAAAGAATACAAAAGAGGCGGACGCCTGGCCCTGGAGGACATCAACCTCCATGTGGACGATGGCGAGTTCGTCTTTCTGCTGGGCCATTCCGGTGCCGGCAAATCCACGTTGCTCAAGCTGATCCTGCGGGAGGAGCTGCCCACGTCCGGCAAGGTGACCGTGCTGGGCAAGGATGTGGCCCGCCTGCGCCGTCACAAAGTGCCGTATCTGCGCCGGCAGATGGGCATCATCTTCCAGGATTTCCGCCTGATCCCCAGCATGACGGTGTACGAGAACATTGCCTTTGCCATGCACGTGACCAACGTCCGGCGCAAGGAGATCCGTGAGCGTGTGGAGTACATGCTGGAACTGGTGCACCTGGAAGATAAGGCCAACGTCTACCCGGACACCCTGTCCGGCGGCGAGCAGCAGCGCGTGGCGGTGGCCCGCGCCCTTGCCCATGCTCCCAAGCTGGTAATTGCCGATGAGCCTACCGGCAACATCGACCCGGAACTGAGCCTGGAAATGATGGAACTGCTGGAGCGGGTGAGCAAAATGGGCATTACGGTGCTGGTGGTTACCCACGAGCACGAACTGGTGCACCGCTTCCACCAGCGTGTGGTTACCCTGAAGCAGGGCCGCATCATCTCGGATGTGCCGGCCGACCCCGAGGCCCTGGCGGCCCGGGAAGCAGAAGCCGGCGAAGCCGGGCAGGAAATGGAGGTGGCGCTGTTATGAGGATCTCAACCTTTTTCTTCCTGACCAAGCGCGGCATTCGCAACCTGGGCAAGCACTGGGCCATGACCATTGCCTGCATTGCTTCCCTGAGCGTGTGCATGACCCTGAACACCTTTGCCAGCCTGGCAGAGGTGAATGTGGACAGCCTGGTGAGCTACCTGGGCACCCAGAACGAGACTGTGGTTTACCTGGACCCCGATTGTGACGATGCCACCGCCGCTCAGGTGGGGCAGACCCTTTCCGGTATGCAGGGGGTCAGCGGGGTACAATACGTTTCCAAGCAGGACGTGCTGGACACCTACCGCTGTTATATGGAGGACTATTCCTCCCTGTGGGATGAATTTGAAACCGACAACCCCTTTAAGGCAAACTACCGGGTGTCCATCAGCGACCTGAGCCAGATGGAATCCATGAGCCGCAAAATGCAGGCCATTCCCGGCGTGTACAGCGTGAAGGCACTGGTGGGAATGGCCGATACCTTCGTACAGGTGCAGCAGGCGGTAACCAAGGGTGGACGGCTCATCGTGCTGGTGATGATGCTCGTCAGCATCATCACCGTGGGCAGCACCATCCGCCTGAGTGTGTTTGCACGCCGCCGCGAGATCGAGATCATGAAGTATGTGGGTGCCACCAATGCGCTGGTCACCCTGCCCTTTGTCGTTGAGGGCCTGACCATGGGCCTGCTCTCCGGCGCTCTGACTGCCGGTGTCAGCGTGGCAGCCTACTCCTACACCGTCAGCGCTGCCGGGACTCTGGGCGGCCTGTGGCAGCTGGTTATGGGCCATGCCCTGGTGCCGGTGGCCAATGTGTGGCCCACCATCCTCACCCTGAGCCTGGCGGGCGGTGCCCTGGTGGGCGGCCTGGGCAGCCTGTTCTCCATCCGCAAGCATCTGAATGTCTGACCGAAAGGAGCTGCAGATGAAAAAAGCAATTCATGCAAAACCCTTCCGGCTCAAATGGCCCGGCTACACAGCCCGGCACGCCAGGCCGGAAAGCTCCTACAGCCGCGCGGTGCGTGCAGTGAGCCTGGGCATTGCCTGTGCCTGCCTGCTGCTTACCGCAGCGGTCTACCCGGCCTCGGCAGCCGGCAGCAACAGTGTTTCCTCGCTGCAGAGCAAGCTGGACAGCCTGTCCAAGTCCATTGAACAGCACAGAAAAGAGCTGTCGGACGCCAAAAAGAAGGAATCCGCTGCCAAGGCGCTGGAAGGCGAGCTGAAGGAGCGGGTGTCCGTGATCCAGGATCAGATCGGGGTGCTCAGCACCCAGATCGCTTCGGTGCAGAACAGCATTGGTGAAACCGAGCAGAAGATCAGCACCAAGGAGACCGAGATCGCCCAGAAGGAAGTGGAGATCGAGGATCAGTGGAGCGACTTCAAAAAACATATGGCCGCCATGCAGGAGCTGCGGGACGGCGGCAGCGTTGCCATGCTCGGCGCTATGAACGACCTGTATGAACTACTGACCTTCAACGAGGTCATGCAGGATATCTCGGTGAAGGATACCGAGATCATGGACAACATGAAAAACGCCAAGCAGGCGCTGGAGGACGACAAAACGGAGCTGGAAGCCGAGCGCGCCGAACTGAAGAGCCAAAAGGCGGACCTGGACGCTCAGAACACCCAGATGAAGTCCAAGCAGAGCGAGCTGAACAGCAGCATCTCTGCGGCCCAGCTGTCCGCTGCCGAGGCCCAGAAGGCGCAGCAGACCGCCCAGGCGGCCATTGAGTCGGACGAGCTGAACTACCAGGCTGTGAAAAAGGAGATCCAGAAGCAGATCGCCGCCGCAGCAGCGGCCAAGCCGCAGCTGAGCTTTACCGGCTTTATCTGCCCGCTCAAGAGCTATACCCGGGTGTCCAGTGAGTACGGCTGGCGCAAGAACCCGGTCTCCGGCGTCAACAAGCTGCACGCCGGCACCGACTTTGCCGCCCCCAGCGGCACGCCCATTTACGCAGCAGCCAGCGGCTATGTGCAGGTGGCAGGCTGGTCCAGCGGCGGCTACGGCAACTATGTGATCATCTACCACGGCAAAATGTCGGACGGCAACACCTACAGCACCCTGTACGGCCATATGCGCTCGGTGGCAACCAGCCAGGGCAGGTATGTCAAGCAGGGCGAGCTGATCGGCTATGTGGGCACCACCGGCAATTCCACCGGCAACCACCTGCACCTGGAAGTGTGGCAGGGCGGCAGCAAGGCCAATGCCGTGAATCCGCGCAAGTATATTCCCATTCCGCACAACTGACAAGGAGTCTGATCGTTTATGAAAGAACAAAAACGCAAGCGTGCCATGCGCATCGCCTGCCTGGCGCTGGCGGGACTGTTCGTGCTTTCGCTGCTGGCAAGCGTGATCATGATGCTGCTGTAAACAGGAGGGGCTGAACATGAACCGTAAAATTTCTGTGGGCATGGCGGTCACCATTGTGATCCTGGCCATCACAGTCACCTTTTCCATTACCATGCTGGTGGCCATGCGTCTGTTTGACAGCACGGTGAACAGCGTGAAGGAAAAGGAGAGCATGTATAATAAGATCGCAGAGGTGGACCGCTACGTCCGCAGCAACGATTATTATACCATTGACGAGACCATGCTGTACGACCGCCTGACCGCAGGCTACCTGCTGGGCACCGGCGACAAGTACGCCCGGTACTACACCGCCAATGCCTACACCGAGCTGATGAACATCCAGAATGGCACCATCATGGGCATTGGCGTGGAGCTGGGCCTGGACCAGACCGGCTACGCCAAGGTGACCAAGGTGTACGATGGTTCGCCCGCCCAGGAAGCCGGAATCGTGGTGGGAGACTACATCACGGCAGTGGACGGCACCGAGGTCAAGAGCCTGAGCACGGTGGATGCAGTGCAGTCCCGCCTGCAGGGCGAGGCCGGCACTACGGTGAATGTGACCTGGCTGAACAGCGAAGCGGCTTCCAAGTCCGCAGACCTGACCCACTCCGGCTACACCAGCACCACGGTGGACTATCAGATGCTGGACGGCGTGGGGTACATCAAGATCCGCCAGTTTGACGGCACCACCCCCAGTGAGCTGGACTACGCCATCCGCGCTCTGACCGAGAGCGGAGCATCCAGCCTGGTGTTCGACCTGCGCGACAACGGCGGCGGCATTCTGGAAGATGCCATCAGCTGTGTCAACCTGATTGCATCGGAAGGCACTGTGGCCTATGCCGAGGACAAAAACGGGAACCGCACCGTAATTGGCAGCAGCGATGGAGAGAGCGAGGTTTCTCTGCCGCTGGTCTGCCTGGTCAATGGCAATACCGCCAGCGCAGCAGAGCTGTTTGCAGCCAGTCTGCGCACCATGAACGGTGCACGCCTGGTGGGCACCACCACCATGGGCAAAGGCACCATTCAGAGCAGCCCCCAGCGCCTGTCCGATGGCAGCGCGGTGGTGATCACCGTGGCAAAGCTGGTCTGCGGCGATGGCTCCAGCTTTGACGGCACCGGCCTGAGCGTGGATGTGGAGCGTGCCCTGAGCGCAGACGAAGCCAATGCCCTGTACGATTACACCCCGGAGACCGACCCCCAGATCCAGCGCGCTGTGGCAGCGGCTCAGCAGCTGAGCGGCACTTCTACGGTGGCAGGCACCAACGACAGCGCATCCTCTGCAGCCGCTTCGGAGCCTGCCGGTGGCGAAGAAGAACCGGATGCGGCAGACGATATGGCTGAGCCGGAAGCTGCAGACAGCGCAGCGGAGAGCACCGCAGAACCGGAAGCAGACAGCACGGCAGCTTCTGCCGCAGAATAAACTCCTGCATCTGCCGGTTTCGGCCCCTTCCGTGAAAAGGCTCTAAAATAATTTCCGCTAAAATGCCCGGAGCGAATGCGGAGGGCATTCAGATCGTAACCCCTTGAAAAGGCTGCTGCAGCTCTGCAACAGCCTTTTTTCTGAGAAAGGAGCACCCCCTCTATGCCCGAACTGACCGACATTTCCGTGATTCGTGCCCTGTGCGAAAAATACGATTTTGCGCTTTCCAAGGGCTTTGGACAGAACTTTATCATCAACCCGGGCATTCCTACTAAGATCGTGGATGCCAGCGGCGTGGACAAGCGCTACGGCGTCATTGAGATCGGCCCCGGCATCGGTGTGCTGACCAAGGAACTGGCCAAGCGCGCAGCCAAGGTGGTATCCATTGAGGTGGACGAGCGCCTTCCGCCGCTGCTGGCCGAAACCATGGCTGGTGTGGATAATTTTAAGCTGGTATTACAGGATGTACTGAAAGTGGACCTGAAAGCCCTGATCGCGGAGGAGTTTCCGGGAATGCCTGTGGCAGTGTGCGCCAACCTGCCCTACTACATCACCAGCCCCATTGTGATGAAGCTGCTGGGTGACCGCCTGCCCATCGAGAGCCTGACCGTGATGGTGCAAAAGGAAGCTGCCGACCGCCTGGCTGCTGTGCCCGGCACCCGGGCATCCAGTGCCATCAGCTGTGCGGTGAACTACTACGCCACCTCCAAGCTGATGTTCACCGCCGCACCGGGCAGCTTTTATCCGGCCCCCAAGGTCACCAGTGCCGTGGTTCGCATGGACATCCGCCCCACCCCTGCTGTGCAGGTGGAGGACGAGGAAGGCTACTTTGCCCTGGTGCGTGCTGCCTTTGGCCAGCGCCGCAAGACGGCGGCTAACTCCATCGCCAGCGGCCTGGGCCTTTCCAAGGACGCCGTAACGGCTGCCATTGCATCCGCCGGTTTTGACCCGCGCATCCGCCCCGAGGCCCTGACCCTGGAAAATTTTGCCGCGATCCAGAAGCAGCTCAAGGCTCTGTGAGCTTGGGCACAGAATGAAAAACACAGCTTGCCAAAACCGCGCACCGGTGGTATAATAATCAAGTAACCTTTGCTGGTGTGGCGCAATGGCAGCGCAACTGATTTGTAATCAGTGGGTTGCAGGTTCAACTCCTGTCACCAGCTCCAAGAAAAAGAGCCTAGATTCGCTGAAATTTGGGCTCTTTTTTCTATAAACAAATGTCGGCAGCGGGCCATGACAGCTGGTATGGTTGAAAAGTGTTGAAAGAGGTCTATGCCGCCGGGGTGATCCGGGACGCGGAACGCTGGAATCAGATCTTGACGGCCCGGAACATTACTTCCCATGTTTATGATGAAAAGACTGCAGAGGAGGTGGCTGCGCAGATCTGCAAACGACTTCCTGCCGGTGCTGCAGGCCCTGGGCCAGCTCTACCGGGACGTATAAGTAGTGCAAGGGTAAGAAACTACCTGCCAATGAGAATTTAGAGGCTGCCCAGGGAACGTTGATTCCTGGGTGTTTTTTGCGGCGAGAGAGTTTGTGCCACAAAACATTGCAAAAAGTTTTAAAATTCGCGGCGAAACCGTTGACAAATTCAACTGCGAGTGGTAATATATATAGGCGGTTCGCGGAACTGCACAAAAGAATATGGGCGTGTTCCCGAGTGGCCAATGGGGACAGACTGTAAATCTGCTGCTTTCAGCTTCGGTGGTTCGAATCCACCCGCGCCCACCAAACAAGAAAAATCCGAACCTATTTCCGATTGGAGAAGGGTTCGGATTTTTTGTTTTCTTCGGGTACAACAACGAAGGCTCCCGTGGACGGCGCAAAACTCCGATACCTTGTCATAGACTGTAAGCTGATAACAAGATTTGGAGGATGCGATTATGAAGTACAATGAAAGAGCCTGCAAGTTTAATATGGACACTGGCTGCGTGGAACTGCTGCTCCGGGATGGGAGAAAAATTTCCATTGACTGCACTGGGATTGAGGATGCGTTGGATGTGACCGTGGCACAGCAGACGGAACTGGACTACCTCATCTACAATGACCCGCTGGGCTATGCGGATTTGATTTTGAACGGTGACCCGGAGGAATATTTGAAGAATGTGGCCGGAAGCCATGGGTTAGAAGATTAACTGAAAAATTTGAGTTCAGTGTTTACTAATCAACAAAATTGTTATATAATATAACAAAAGGAGGGCATCGCAATGATCTCGTATATTAAACTGAAAAATTTCAAGTCGTTCTCTGATGTCCAATTGGATTTAAGAGGAGCACATGGCATTCCTAAAAAGGTTGCGCTAATCTATGGCGAAAACGGATCAGGCAAATCGAACCTTATGCTTGCACCATTGTTTGTGTCCCAAACGTTTGAAACAATGCGAAAAGATGATAAATTGCCCATTCTCGATGATTTAAACGGCATAGGTGACGAAGCTTTTCGAAACAAAATTATTTCTGAAATCCTTAAATTGCGCTTTGCTTCATTGGAAGACTTAATTGGAAAATATTGGACTATAGGAAATGAAAATCCTATGGAAATAGAAATCGGCTTTTTCCACAAAAATAAAAGTGGAAGATATCAAATGGTCTTTTCCAAGAGTGCTGTCATAAAGGAAGAGTTATTCTATCTAGTCAAGCAAAGATCGGGTAGAATTTTTAGTATAACCCCTAAAAAAGCAACATTAAGTCCCTCTGTATTTGCTAATTTGAAATACAAGGAAGAATTACAGGAACTTATAAGTAAATATTGGGGAAAGCATACATTCATGTCGATTCTGTATGCAGAAGAAAAAAACAAGAATCAAAAATTTTTCAAAGAATCGATATCTAAGGAATTATACGATGTTCTAAGAATGTTCAAAAGACTAAATGTCCTGTATAAAGGCGGAAATCAGGAAACGGGTCGAATGGCTGTTCCTTTTAGGATTTTACAAGAATTAGATGCAGGAAATGTGAAAAATCCGGGAAGAAAACAAAACAAGGAACTCTACGTTTTTGAAGATATCTTAAATCAATATTTCACGCAGCTTTATTCTGATATAAAGAAAGCTTACTATAAGTTTAAAAAGGAAGGTGATGGGTACAGGTACGAGTTATATTTTGACAAAGTCTGTGGAGGAAGCATCCGGTCGATTCCTGTTTCTTTGGAGTCAACGGGAACAAGAAAGCTTCTTGATGATTTCCCGATTTTTTTCACAAGTGCGATGGGACTAACAGCATTTGTTGATGAAGTTGATTCCGGTATTCATGACTTGCTTATGAATGATATTCTCCGCCTGTTAAAAAATGCGGTTGATCAAACAGACGAAGGGCAATTTATAGCAACTACGCATAATACGCTCTTAATGGATTCAGTTCCCGCCGATGAAGTATATGTTCTCAAGGCAGATGCTGAGGGAGAAAAAGAGATTGTCTGTATCTCGGACTATGGATTCCGTACGCAGAAGGCAAACAGTGTTAGACATAAATATTTGGATGGCTGCTATCAAGGAATCCCAGAAACTGGATACTTGGATTTTGCAGAACTTATTGATGAAGCTATGGAATTAAAAAGTCATACGCTGGAGGATAGCCAATGAAAAAGATGGAGCCATCTTATCAGCGATCAATGGTAATTGTCCATGGACTATCTGAACAATCAATTTGTTCAAATATTAAATCCAATTTAAGACTTCCACAGGAGATAATATCAAGAGATAACGGAAGATGCAGTATTCAAATCACAAGTTTAATGCCACTTTTAAATGATTCAAGATTTAAGGATTATAAATCTTTTATAAGAGCCTTTCCTAAAGTCGAACATACCAAAAATCAGTTAAAAAACTTCCAATTGTTTATCGTTATGGATGTTGATGACTGTACTGAAGATGAGAAGAGAAAATTCAAAGATAAAAGTATGTTTGATGGACACTGGCTAAAAGATTATATTGTTCCAATTTATAATGATCCCAATCTTGAAGAAACGATGAAGAAAGCTAGTATACCAATCAATAAGAAAAAAGAGTATATCACGATCTTTCCTACAAGTCATGGTGATTTGGACATAACAGTTGCCGAAAAATTATACGAGAAATTAAAAAAATGTAATTGCACGAATATGGATGAGTATATAAAAACCTGCATTGAAAATGCGAGAGCGAATAGATGTAATCGTTAAAGCATCGTATGATTTTCTATACGGAGTGTATCTTACACAAATCCATAAGCGATTGTAATATGTATAGCAGGGCGTTCCCTTTACTGGGAGCGTCCTGCTGTTTTTATGCTGCAACAGGCAAGGCTTGTAGAGTTCTCTGCTCTTTCAGCCATTCCTCGTATTCACGCTGTGTTGAAAAACTCAACCATGGAGGGATAAAAGCAACGTGCAAGGGTCTTGATTGCTTCATCCGGGTAACCGGATTTGTTTGACTTCTTCTTTTTGTTCAAATGGTATCCTCCGAAAATCAAAGTTCCATATCCTGCCCATGCCTGCGGTTTCGCTGCTGCACATTCATGGTGCGCTCCTGCTTGGGGGCAAGAATCTTTTCCAGAAAGCCGCGCACCAGTTCGGGCGCACGGTGGAGAGCGTCCAGATAGGGCTTCACTTCATACCAGAGTTCATGATACTTTTGACCCCAATGGGCTGCTTCCTTCTTGGCCGTGGAAAGTTCTTCTTTCAGGCGGCGGTTCTCTACATCCATCATATAGCCATGGTCGGCCTGCTTTTTCAGTTTGGAGAATTCTTCCTCGGTCAGCGAGTAATTGCCGAGGAAGGTGCGCTTGCCAATATAATCCAGATCGCGCGCATGAATGAGGGCTTCTTTCGTGAGTGTAGCCTTTTTCTGAACAGCGGCAAGTTCTTTCTCTTTTTTGGAAAGGGTCTGACTGGTTTTAGCAAGCGATTGTGCCTGCTGGTCGGCTTGGGCGGTCAGGATGTCCAGCCGTTCCTGTTCCCGCTGGACTTTGAACTGGGTGACGGTCAGGTGTTCTTCAGTGCTGCCACGCTCACCGCGCTCTACATCCGTGTACCCAGCATTGCGCATATAGTTGAAGAAATCGTCTTGCAGGACGCTGTACGACTTCTTCAGGACTGGCTTGCCGTTCTTTTGCAACACAGGCTTTCCGGCATCGTCCAGCAGGGGCTTGGATGCCCACTTCTTGCTCCGGCTGACCTGCATGACGGTCTCCTTGACTGTGCCGACCAGTGCCTTGTCCTTGCAGCGTTTCGACCACAGGATTTGCTTTTCCACCACAGGCACATAGACCACATGGAGGTGGTAATGGTAAACTTCCCGGCCTAGTGCTTCGGTCATGGCACGGTTGATTTCATCGGCGTGCATGACTGCCGAAAGGATATACTGCTCACCGCCCACGATCTGAACGGCGGCTTTGTAGGCATCCGCATAGAACTTTTTGGCGAACTCATAGCCGCCGTGGTTGTCAAAGTAGGCTGAGTTGACATCAAAGACCAGCTCACAATAGTGGGTGGCATCCGGCTTCAGGCCGCGCGTGGAAATCGTGCCAGCGGCTTCCAGTTGGGCGAACAGGTCAGTATAGCTGGCGGTTGGCTTCTTGAAGTGGACGTTCCATGCAGCGCGCTGGGGGATAATGTCGGGGTTCCGATAGCTGTCCTTTTCGCGCTCGTTGTGCTGCT
>CAKTGS010000042.1 GCA_934561485.1 uncultured Faecalibacterium sp. | reverse complement strand
TTCGACCAGCGCATGATCGCGCAGGATATGCGCGGCAGCGGCGTGCACGCCGCCATGCTGGCCAAGCAGGGCATCATCTCCGAAAAGGACTGCGAGGACATCCTCAACGGTCTGGCTTCCATTGCCGATGATCTGGCGTCCGGCGCACTGGAGATCGACCCCAACGCCGAGGATGTGCACACCTTTGTGGAGCAGACCCTCACCGCCCGCATCGGCGATGCCGGCAAGCGCCTGCACACCGGCCGCAGCCGCAACGATCAGGTGGCACTGGACATCCGCCTGACCCTGCGTGATTACAGCCACATGCTGCAGGGCTATATTGTGGAGCTGATCCGGGTCATCTGCAAAAAGGCGGCAGAGAACACCACCGCCGTCATGCCCGGCTACACCCACCTGCAGCGCGCCCAGCCCATCACCTTCGGCCACGCGCTCATGGCCTATGCCTCCATGCTGCTGCGGGATCTGCAGCGCTTTGAGGATGCCACCGCCCGCATGGACAGCCAGTGCCCGCTGGGCTCCGGCGCTCTGGCCGGCACCACCTACCCGCTGGACCGCCAGTTCACCGCCGAGAAGCTGGGTTTTGCAGCCCCCTGCGCCAACAGTCTGGACGGTGTGTCCGACCGTGATTTCTGCATCGAGCTGGCCAACGCCATCTCCATCTGCATGATGCACCTGTCCCGCCTTTCTGAGGAAATTATCCTGTGGTGCAGCTGGGAGTTCAAGTTCATCGAGCTGGATGACGCGTTCACCACCGGTTCGTCCATCATGCCCCAGAAGAAGAACCCCGACGTTACCGAGCTGATCCGCGGCAAGACCGGCCGCGTCTACGGCGACCTGAACACCCTGCTGGTGATGATGAAGGGCATCCCGCTGGCTTACAACAAGGACATGCAGGAGGACAAGGAAGCCATTTTTGACGCCGTGGATACCCTGGAACTGTGCCTGAAAACGGTCACCCCCATGCTGGACACCATGAAAACCATTCCGGCCAACATGCGCCGTGCCGCCGCCAAGGGCTTTATCAACGCCACCGACTGTGCCGACTACCTGACCAAGAAAGGAATGCCCTTCCGCGATGCCTACAAGCTCACGGGCTGCATGGTGTCGGACTGCATTGCCAAGGACAAGACCCTGGAAGAGCTGACCCTGGACGAGTTCAAGGACTACAGCGACCTGTTCGAGAAAGATGTTTACGAAGCCATTGACCTTGTCAAGTGCTGCGAGGGCCGCACCAGCTACGGCGGCCCCAGCGAAGCCAGCGTGAAAAACCAGATCGCTCTGGCCAATGCGGCACTGGACGCCTGGGAGGAGGCAAACGCATGAGCGTGAAAGTATTCATTGACGGCTCTTCCGGCACCACCGGCCTGCGCATTGCGGACCGCCTGGCTGCACGCCCGGAGATCGAGCTGCTTTCCATCTCGGCCGAGGGCCGCAAGGATGTGAACGAGCGGGCCAAGGTCATCAACTCTGCCGACCTCGCCTTCCTCTGCCTGCCGGATGCAGCCTCCAAAGAGGTCATGCCTCTGCTGCGCCCGGACGTGAAGGTGCTGGACACCTCCACCGCTTTCCGCACGGATGCCGCCTGGGACTACGGCTTCCCGGAGCTGGCGGGCCAGAAGGAAAAGATCCAGAACTCTTACCGCGTGGCGGTGCCCGGCTGCTATGCCAGCGGCTTTATCAGCATTGCACGCCCGCTGGTGGAGCTGGGCCTTGCCCCGAAGGATTACCCCTTCAGCTGCACCGGCATTTCCGGCTACTCCGGCGGCGGCAAAAAGATGATCGCCGACTACGAGAGCGCCGACCGCCCGGCCCACAGCAAGCTGGACGCTCCCAAGAGCTACGGCCTGAGCCTTGGCCACAAGCACCTGCCGGAGATGCAGAAGATCAGCGGTCTTGCGCACACGCCGATGTTCGTGCCGGTGGTGTGTGATTACTACTGCGGCATGCAGGTGCTGGTGCCGCTGGATCTGACCCTGGCCGGTACCACCGCCGAAGCCGTGGCCGCGGGCCTTGCGGATTATTATAAGGACGCCGCCACCGTCAAGGTGCACGCCCTGAACGAGACCCTGCCGGAAAACGGCCTGTACTCCAATGCCATGGCCGGTACCGACCGCATGGAGCTGTACATGACCGTGAATGCCGCCGGAGATCAGATGATGCTGGTCTCCCTGTTTGATAACCTGGGCAAAGGCTCCTCCGGTGCCGCCGTCCAGTGCATGAACCTGATGCTGGGTCTGGAAGAGACCAAGGGATTGGAATAACAATGTACCCTCATCCGTCATTGCTGGCGCAATGACACCTTCCCCCGTCTGGGGGAAGGCTTTATAAGAGGGTGCTGATGAAAAAGAATCAGCGTACCTGGCAGAAGTAAAAGGCTTCCCCCGGCCGGGGGAAGCTGTCACCGAAGGTGACTGATGAGGGCGTATGCTGAAACGATGGGGGAAGTAAAATGCAGTATAAGGAAGTTGCGGGCGGCATCTGCGCGCCCAAGGGCTTTGCCGCCGCCGGTGTCCATTGCGGCATCCGCGCAAACCATTCGGAAAAATACGATCTGGCACTCATCAAGGCAGACGTGCGCTGTGCTGCCGCCGGTGTGTACACCACCAACAAGGTCTGCGGTGCACCCATCAAGGTGGACCGTGCCCACCTGAAGGACGGCTATGCACAGGCCATTGTGGTCAACAGCGGCAACGCCAACACCTGCGCCGCCAACGGCGTGGCCCTGGCCGAGGAGTGCTGTGAGCTGGTGGGCAAGGAGCTGGGCATTGACGCAAATGATGTTCTGCCCGCGTCCACCGGTGTCATCGGCCAGCCCATGGTCATCGACCCCTTTACCCGGGGCATCCCTGCCGCAGCCGCCAAGCTGGCCGCTTCCGAGCAGGGCAGCGCCGATGCCGCCACCGCCATTATGACCACCGACACCCATAAAAAGGAATACGCCATCCAGTTTACCCTGGGCGGCAAGGTGTGCACCGTGGGTGCCATTGGCAAGGGCAGCGGCATGATCGCCCCCAACATGGCCACCATGCTGGCTTTCTACACCACCGATGCTGCCGTCTCGCCCGCCCTGTTGGAAAAAGCTCTGAAGACCGTGGTGCCCGGCACCTATAACCAGATGAGCGTGGATCTGGACACGTCCACCAACGATACGCTGATCATCATGGCGTCCGGCCTTGCGGGCAACCCGGAAATTACCGAGGAAAATGCCGATTACGAGGCCTTTGTGGCGGCCCTGACTGCCATTGCCGAGCACATGTGCGCCGAGCACGCCGGGGACGGCGAGGGTGCCACCCACCTGATCACCTGCGAGGTGACTCACGCCCCCGACCTGAAAACCGCCCGTGCCGTTTCCCGCAGCGTGGTGTGCTCCAACCTGTTCAAGGCCGCCGTGTTTGGCCGCGATGCCAACTGGGGCCGCATTCTGTGCGCCATCGGCTACACCCCCGGCGATTTCTCCATTGACAAGGTATGCGTGTGGCTGTCCAGCAAGGCCGGTGAGGTGTATGTGTGCGAAAACGCCGCCTACCATCCTTACAGCGAGGACGAGGCCGCCAAGGTGCTGGCCGAGCACGATGTGCTGGTCAAGGTGGATATGGGCACCGGCGATGCATCCGCCAAGGCCTGGGGCTGTGACCTGACCTACGACTACGTGAAGATCAACGGCGATTACAGAACTTGATGAAACTCCCCCAGTCGCCTGCGGCGGCAGCCCCCTCAGGAGGACAGCATTGCGCAGCGATGACGGAAAGAGTTTGTCTGGTGGAAAACGAATGCCGGAGCAAGCGTGCTGGCGGCAAGGAGAGTATATGAAAAACGAAGAAATGGCGCGGCTTTTTTCGGAGGCCACCCCCTACATCCAGAAGTATCACGGAAAGACCATGGTGGTAAAGTACGGCGGCAACGCCATGATCAACGAAGAACTCAAAAATGCCGTCATGAACGACCTGGTCACCCTCACCCTGCTGGGTGTGCGCGTTGTGCTGGTGCACGGCGGCGGCCCGGCCATCAATGAGATGCTCAAGAAGGTGGGCGTGGAAAGCCGTTTTGCCAACGGTCTGCGGGTGACGGACGATGCCACCATGGAGATCGTGCAGCAGGTGCTGGCCGGCAAGGTGAACAAGGACCTGGTGGCCAAGCTGCGCGGCCGCGGCGTGGGCCTGTGCGGCATGGACGGCCAGATGCTGCGCTGCACCGAGCTGGACCCCCAGCTGGGCCACGTGGGCGAGATCGTGCATGTGGATGCAACCCTGATCGCCAGCCTGCTGGACGGCGGCTTCATTCCCGTCATCGCTACCGTAGGCATGGACGACCTGGGCCAGGCCTACAACGTCAACGCCGACACTGCCGCTGCCCAGATCGCCATTGCCCTCAAGGCCGAAAAGCTGGTGTCCATGACCGATATTGCGGGCCTGCTGCGGGATAAGGACGATGAGACTACCCTGATCCCCGAGGTGGAAGTGTCTGAGATCGAGGGCTACAAGTCTGCCGGTATCATTGCAGGCGGCATGATCCCCAAGATCGGCGGCATGGCGGATGCCATCTATCAGGGCGTGCACGAGGCCGTGATCATTGATGGCCGTGTGCCCCACTCCATTCTGCTGGAGCTGTTCTCCAACCGCGGCTCCGGCACCCGCTTCTACCGCCGCAGCCACCGCGAATAAAAAGATTGCGCAATCGCCTGCGGAAAGCTATAATAAAGGCAACGAGCCCGCGCCGCTTTTCCCTTTGCCGGAAAGCTTGCCGTTGCAAAAGCCTTCCCCCGGACGGGGGAAGGTGGATGCGAACGCAGTGAGCAGACGGATGAGGGCGCATGCAAGCAGCAGCTTACGGCAAATTACTCCTCATCCGGCGCTATGCGCCACCTTCCCCCCAAGGGGTGAAGGCTTCAGGGGAGTCCGCAAGGCTTTGCGCAAGAACTCCATGTTACAGGAGGTACACCTATGGATTCTGAAAAAGTCATCAAGCGGGACAACGAATACGTCCTGCACACCTATAACCGCAACCCGGTGGTGATCGAAAAAGGCCACGGCCTGTATGCCGAAGGACCCGAGGGCCAGAAGTATCTGGACTTTACCAGCGGCATCGGCGTCAACAGCCTGGGCTATTGTGACCTGGCCTGGGCCGAAGCCGTGTCCAATCAGGCGCACAAGCTGCAGCACACCTCCAACCTGTACTACACTGCGCCCTGCGGCAAGCTGGCCAAAAAGCTGTGCAAGCGCACCGGTATGAGCAAGGTGTTCTTCGGCAACTCCGGCGCTGAAGCCAACGAGGGTGCCATCAAGGCTGCCCGCAAGTACAGCGTGGACCACTACGGCAAGGACCGCACCACCGTTATCACGCTGGTCAACAGCTTCCATGGCCGCACCATTGCCACCCTGACCGCCACCGGCCAGGAGGTGTTCCACAACTACTTCGGCCCCTTCAACGAGGGCTTCCTCTACGCCCCCGCAGGCGATATTGAGGCCCTGAAAGACCTGATCGACCGCCACACCTGCGCCGTGATGCTGGAGCTGATCCAGGGCGAGGGCGGCGTGATGGCGCTGGACCCGGACTATGTGCAGGCTGTGCGCAAGCTCTGCGATGAAAAGGACCTGATCCTGATCGTGGACGAGGTGCAGACCGGCGTGGGCCGCACCGGCACCTTCCTGTGCTGCGAGCACTACAACCTCAAGCCGGATGTGGTCACCCTGGCCAAGGGCCTGGGCGGAGGCCTGCCCATTGGTGCCGTGCTGCTGAACGAAAAAGTGGCCGATGGCATGGGCCCCGGCACCCACGGCTCCACCTTTGGCGGCAACCCGGTGGTATGCGCCGGTGCCAACGTGGTGGTGGACCGCATGGATCAGAGCTTCCTGGCCAACGTCAACGACCGCGCCGTGCAGCTGCGTGCGGGGCTGGCAAAGCTGCCCCACGTCAAGAGCCTGTCCGGCATCGGCCTGATGGTGGGTATTGAGTTCTACGATGTGGCCGCCGCCGATGTGCTGGCCGCCTGCCGCGAAAAGGGCCTGCTGGTGCTTACCGCCAAGACCCGCCTGCGCCTGCTGCCCCCGCTCACCCTCACCGAGCACGATGCGGGCATGGCACTGGATGTTCTGGGCCAGGTGCTGCGCGAGATGGAGCCTGCGGCTCCGAAGGAGTAAGCATGAAACACCTGCTGAAAATGAGCGACCTGACTCCCGAAGAGCTGACCCACATTCTGGATGTGGCAGATCAGCTCAAGGCACAGCAGAAGCTGGGCGGCACCGCTCCCCTGCTGGCAGGCAAAACGGTGGCCATGCTGTTTTCCAAGGCATCCACCCGCACCCGCACCAGCTTTGAGGTGGGTGTGTACCAGCTGGGCGGCCTTGGCAACTATATGAATACCGCCGAGCTGCAGGCCGGCCGCGGCGAACCCCTCAAGGACACCGCCCGGGTGCTGGGCCGCTACTACGACTGTGCCGTCTGGCGCACCTACCGCCAGCGGGATCTGGAAGAGTTTGCAGAGCTGGCCGGCATTCCCGTGATCAACGGCCTGACCGACTACGCCCACCCCTGCCAGGTGCTGGCCGACCTGATGACCATCCGGGAGCGCCGGGGCAGCCTGGCGGGCCTGAAGCTCTGCTTCATCGGGGACGGCAGCAGCATGGCCAACAGCCTGATCGTGGGCGGCCTGCTGGCCGGGATGCAGGTTACCTGCGTCTGCCCGCCCACTTACCGCCCCGCCGCCGATGTGCTGATGTTCGCCCACAAGTACGGCAGCGCCTTCCATCTGCTTGCCGACCCCGCCGAGGGCGTGAAGGATGCCGATGTGGTGGCCACCGCTGTGTGGAACACTGCCGCCCCCGGCACTGCCGAGAGCGAGCAGCGTCTGCGGGATTTTGTGGGCTTCCAGCTCACCGGAAAGCTGCTGGAAGGGGCAAAGCCCGATGCGTTGGTGCTGCACTGTCTGCCCGCCCACCGGGGCGAGGAGATCTCCACCGCCGTGTTCGAGCAGCACGCGGACGAAATTTTTGACGAAGCCGAGAACCGCCTGCACGTGCAAAAAGCCGTGCTGGCCATTCTGCTGGCCAATCAGTAAAAAAGCAAAAGCGCCTGTGCCTGCCCGGCACCGGGACATCATTGCATAACAAAAGGGGCCATTGCACGGCTGTGCAATGGCCCCTTTGCAATGCAGCGGAAAAGATCAGCTGCGCTTCAGCACGGTGATCAGGGTATCACCGGCATTCACTTTGCCGCTCTTGACCGAAACAACGTCCAGGTAATCCTCGGGGTTGGTCACCACAATGGGGGTCACGGTTTCGTAACCGGCCTTCTGGATGGCGTCCAGGTCAAAGCAGATCAGCTCCTGGCCCTGCTTGACGGCATCGCCGGTCTTGACCTTCACGTCAAAACCCTTGCCGCCCAGCTCCACGGTGTCCATGCCAATGTGGATCAGCAGGTCGGCACCGTCTGCGGTGTGCAGGCCGATGGCGTGGCCTGCATCGGCCACAGACTCCACCACGGCGTCCACGGGAGCCACAATGCGGCCCTCAGCGGGCACCACGGCAGCGCCCTGGCCCAGCACATGGCTGGAAAAAGCCTCGTCCTTCACGCTTTCCAGCGCCACGACCTCACCCTTGACGGGAGAAGCGATCACCAGCTTGCCGCCCTTTTCGGTGGAAGCGGGAACGGCCTCGGGGGCGGGAGCGGCAGGCTCCTGGTTCTCCTCTGCGGGGTCGTCAAAGCCAATAACAACAGTGGCAATGGCGGTAACCACCATGGAGATCACAATGGTGATCACGGCGTTGATCACGTTGCCAAAGCCGTCACCGCCAATGTACACGGGCAGAGCCAGCAGGCCTGCGGTGGTGGAGGAATAGGTGTGCAGGTGGGTCAGGCCGGCATACAGACCGGCCACACCGCCGCCGATCACGGCTGCGTACAGGGGCTTTTTGAGCTTCAGGTTCACGCCGTACAGAGCCGGCTCGGTAATGCCCATCAGGGCGGTAAAGCCGGAGGACAGAGACAGCTCCTTCAGCTTCTTATTCTTGGAGCGCACACCCACCACCAGAGAAGCAGTGCCCTGTGCAATGTTGGAAGCCAGCATACCAGGTCCCAGAATGGTGCCGTAGCCCAGGGTTGCGTACTGAATGGTCTGGATGGGGGCAAAGCAGTAGTGCATGCCGGTCATGACAAAGAACGGGCACAGGGCACCCATCAGCATGGGGATCACCCAGCCAGCGTAGTCGTTCAGCCAGTTGAAGCCGATGGCCAGCACCTGGCCCACCAGGTTGCCCAGAGGGCCTGCAGCCACCACGCCAATGATGCCGGTGCCGATGATGGTGATCATGGGAGCCAGGAAGATCTTGACCGCCTTGGGCGAGATCTTGTTGGCCCACGGCTCGATCTTGCTCTGCACCCAGACAATGAGCAGAATGGGCACAACGGAGCCGCCGTAGGACACCATGGTGACCGGCAGGAAGCCGAACAGACGCACCGGGTCACCGGTGTTCAGTGCGGTAAAGCTGGAGTGCAGCAGCACACCGGCCAGCGCGGCGCTGATGTAGGGGTTGCAGGCAAAGTGCTTGGCAGCAGAGTATGCCAGAATAAAGGGCATAAAGCTGAACAGCGCATCGCCAAAGGCGTAGAAGATGGCGTAGGTCTGGGAGCCGTTGCTGATCACGTGGGTGGCCACCAGCAGGGCCAGCAGAGCCTTGATCATACCGGAACCGGCCAGCGCGGGAATGATCGGCTGGAAGATGGCGGTCAGGGTGCCGAAGAAGCGCATGATCAGGTTGTCGCTCTTCTCGCCCTGCTGTTCGGCAGCGGCATCCTCCTTGAAGCTGCCCAGCTTCTGGATGGCATCGCACAGGTTGCCCACATCGGTGCCGATCACGATCTGGAACTGGCCGTTCTTGGTCACAACGCCCTGCACGCCGGAAAGCTTTTTCAAAGCTTCCACCTGGGCAAGCTTGCGGTCCTTCAGGGTAAAGCGCAGGCGGGTCATGCAGTGGGTCACGGTGGCAACATTTTCCTTGCCGCCCACCAGCCGCAGAATTTCAGCGGCGGTCTTTTGGTAATCCATAAGAATCCTCCTTGGAACAGTGTAAAAGCGTGGAAAAATTTATAAAACAGACGCACACGATCCGGCCAGGCGCTGCAGCCGCCCGGCGGGTGGTGGGAGTCAGTCTTCGTTTTTGGTAATGCGGCGGATGTACACGGCAAGGTACATCATCTCTTCTTCCGGGATGGCAATGGTGTATTCCTCCCAGATCATGGCCGCAATGCGCTCGGCGCACTGGTACTCCTGCACATACTGGTTTTTTACCATGTCGTGCAGTATATGATCGTTGCTGTCCAGCATCTCATCCTTGAACAGACGCTGCGCAAAGAACTTGAGGTGGGTGACAAAGCGGACATAGTGCATGTCCTCTTCGTTCAGCGCAGCACCGGAGTAGCTGCGCACAATGGCGGTGATCTTCTGAATGAGCTGCAGGGTCTGGGCGGCCTGGTTCAGGTCACCGTACTGCAGCTCGCCGTTGACCAGATGCATGGCAATGGAGCCTGCTTCTTCCGGCGGCAGCTGAAAGCCTGTTTTCTCTTTAATGAGCTGCAGGCCGTACTGGGCGGTTTCGTATTCCAGCGGGTAAAAGGCCTTGATCTCGCTCAGCAGCGTGTTCTGGAAGCCGATGCCCTTTTTCAGCCGCGCCACGGCAAAGCTGATGTGGTCCACCAGGTTCAGGAACACGCCCTCGTCCAGCTCGCTGTGCACCAGCTCCTGGTGTTTTTTCAGGATGCCTTCGGCAATTTCCAGGTACACCTGGGGCATGTCGGCCAGCATGGCATAGCGCTGGGTGCCAATGGTTTTGTTCTTGGGCACAAATTCCTTCACCACAGCGGCGGAGTCCACTTCCTGCCCGGGCCGCTGTTTGAAGCCGATGCCGCGCCCGAACAGGATGCGCTCCTGCCCGCGCTCGTTGACAGCACAGACCGTATTGTTGTTGATGACATTTTTGATCCAAAGCTGTTCCCCGTTCATGGGTGATGGTTCCTCTTTCTCTCAGGGGCAGGACGGCTTCCGGGCAAAAAAATAAACCTGACATTATGCCCGGGGCCGATACCTCAGCCTCAAGCATAATATCAGGTTTTGCCTGCCGAACAGTAACAAGCCCGAAACACGTACTCGATTTGTGTCGTTAGTATAACATTCTGTTCACAAAATTGTCAACCAGCATTTCAAACATTTTCTGTTTTGTACGTTTTTTGGCAAAATATTTGTGCAGGGTGCCGGATGCGCGGCCTGCCCGCTGTCCCAAACAGGTTTTGCGCAGCCTGCCCAAAAGCGGCAGAAAAAGATTGTGCTCTTTGCCGATTGACGAAAAACCGCCCGATTTGCTATACTGTGCACAGTCAATCAAGTAAGGTTTGTTACTCTCCGGAGGCTTTCCCTTATCCATTGCAGGTAGGGGTGAACTTTCGGTTTTTTCTTTTGTATGGGGGCGGCAGGCGGATGAAGGTCATCAAAAACATCAACAACAACATCGCCCTGTGCCTGGACAGCCGCAACAACGAGGTGGTGGCTTTTGGCAAGGGCATTGGCTTTACCAAGCCGCCCTATGATGTGCCGCTTTCCAAGATCGACCGCACCTTTTACGATGTAGACGAAGAGCAGCTGGCGGTGCTCAACCGCATTCCGGAAAATGTGCTGGAAGCCGCTGCCGAGATCGTAGACCTTGCCAACGAGAAGATGGACAACCAGTTCCGCGAAAATGTGGTGTTCACGCTGGCAGATCACATTGATTTTTCCGTTCAGCGCCACCGCAAAAACATCAGCATCAAGCTGCCGCTGTTCTACGAGGTGCGGCAGCTCTACCCGGAGGAATCGGAGATCGGGCAGCAGGCGCTGGAAATTTTGAAAAAGCGGCTGGATATCGCCCTTCCCCGGGAGGAAGCCGCCGCCATCGCCCTGCATTTTGTCAACTACAAGGCACAGGCGGAAACTGCACCGGACATTGACTATGGTTCCATCATTGAGCAGGCTACGGGTATTATTGAACAGGAACTGCAGGTGACGGTGGATCATGACAGCTTCAACTACTACCGGTTTGTCACCCACATGCACTACATGATGAAGCGCACACTGGATGACGCCATGATCGACACCCAGAACCGGGATATCTTTGAATCCATGAAAAAAGAGTATCCTTCCATTTATTCCTGCTCGGTCAAGGTAGCCGCCCTGATCGAACAACAGTTGAAAAAATCTCTTTCTGAAGAGGAGATCCTATATCTGATCCTACACATCAATCGGTTGTGTGCTCGTGAGGATTGTGACCAATAAAGGCAGCAATGCCTTTGGCGGGCTTTACCCCAGAGTACCGCAGGAAGCCTGTGCCGCAGCGGCACGGGCTGTGGCCTGCGGTGCGCTGGGGTTTTTCATTGGAACAGAACCGCCCGGGAGCGCGCCCCGGCCGGATTTGGAATGATAAAAACGGTTTTTAAATCCTACAGGAGGAAACATTATGGCAAACAAATACGATCCGATGGTCAGCAGCATCGTGGGCTTGGTGGGCGGAAAAGACAACATCCGCTCTTTTGCGCACTGCATTACACGGCTGCGCTTCAATGTAAAAGACAAGGGGCTGGTGGATGAAGCCAAAATCCGGGAATTGCCGGGTGCGGTAGGCACGCAATGGTCTGGCAGTCAGCTGCAGGTGATCATCGGCCAGGATGTGGGCAGCGTGTATGACCGCATCTGCAAGGAAAGCGGCCTGGAAGAACAGGACGCCATTCCGGAAGATCTGGACAGTGCCGGAAGCAAAAAGTCTGTGGGAGCTTACGTGAATGCGTTCTTTGATGCCATTTCGGGCTGCATCATTCCGCTGATCCCCATGTTGATGGGTGCCGGTATGATCAAGATCATCATTATGATCCTGAGCATGGCCGGCTGGCTGGCCACCGACAACCCCAGTTATGTGGTGCTGAACTTTGCATCGGATGCAGCGTTTTACTTCCTGCCCATCTTTGTGGGTGGCATGGCAGCCAAAAAATTCAAAGCTACTCCGGCACTGGGCATGTTCCTGGGCGCCATTCTGGTGCACCCCACCTTCATCAGCAGTGTGTCGGAGGGCACATCCCTCAGCATTTTTGGGCTGCCGATCTACGCCGCCAGCTATAAGAGCGACTTCATCGGCACCATTCTGGCCGTGTTCGTCATGAGTTACGTGGAGCGCTTTTTCCGCAAGTGGATGCCCGACTTCATCAAGACCATTGCAGTGCCTGCCTGCACCCTGCTGGTCATGATCCCGCTTACCCTCACCGCCTTTGCACCTCTGGGCAAGATCATTGGCAACTGGCTGGCCAGCGGCATGATCTGGCTTTACGGCGTTACCGGTTTCTTTGGCATTGCCATTCTGGCGGTGCTGCGCCCCTTCCTGGTCATGACCGGTATGCACACGGCCTTTACCCCCTACCTGCTCAATGCCATGGCGACCATTGGCTATGAGCCGTTCTATTCCCCTGCTTCCACCGTGGCCAACCTGAACCAGGGCATCTCCTGCCTGGCCGTGGCGGTTAAGAGCAAGCGCGGCGATGTCAAGTCGCTGGCAGCCAGCAGCGGCTTTACCGCTGTGATCGGCGGCATCACCGAGCCTGCCATGTACGGCATCAACCTGAAGTACAAGACCCCCATGATCGCATCCTGCATCGGCAGCTTTGTGGGTGCTGCCTACCTGGGCCTGACCCATGTGTATATGCACTCTTTTACCGGCGCGGGCGGCATCTTCAGCATTGTGATGTACATCTCGGAGGACCCGATGAGCATCGTCAATGCAGTCATCGGCCTTGCCATTGGCGCGGCAGTCACCTTTGCAGCAACCCTGGTGCTGTATAAGGACCCTGTGGAGACCAAAAACTGAAAACACAACCCCCAAAAGTAAAAGGGCCTCTGCCGACATGGCAGAGGCCCTTGCTGCTGTTAAAATTACACCCTCGCTGCACCCTTATCCAGAATTTTATCGAACCGGGTAAAGAAGGTGATGGTGGTAATGGTCGCGGCCAGAATGTCGCTGACCGGCTCGGCCAGAAAGACGCCGAAAACCTTGTCCGGCAAGATCATCGGCAGGATGAAGATGAGCGGGATCAGCAGAATGATCTTGCGCAGGCAGGCCAGCAGCAGGCTGACCTTGGCCTGGCCCAGCGCCATAAAGCTCTGCTGACAGGCGATCTGAAAGCCCATGGCAAAAATGCCCGCCATGTAAATGCGCATAGACCATGTGGTGTAGGAGATCAGCGCCGCATCCGAGGTGAAAATGCCTGCCACAGCACCCGGGAACAGCATCATCAGCAGCCAGAACAGGCAGGTGTAGCAGCCGCACAGCGTCAGCTGAAAACGGAACGCCTGCTTGACGCGGTCTTTTTTGCCGGCACCGAAGTTGAAGCTCATCACCGGCTGGCCGCCCTGGCAGATGCCCTGGATGGGCAGCGTGCACAGCTGCGATGCACTGGTGATGACGGTCATGGCACCCACGGCCACATCGCCGCCGTAGCGTGCCAGACTGGAGCTGAAACTGATGGACAGCAGGCTCTCGGTGGAAAGCATCACGAAAGACGAAATGCCCAGCGCCAGCACTGGCAGAATGACCGACCGTTCCGGCCGCAGGTACTCCCGGCGGAGCTTGAGAATGGTTTTATTTCCGGTGAGAAAATGCAGGATCCACACTGCGCCCACGGCCTGACTGAGCACAGTGGCAATGGCCGCGCCCTGCACGCCCAGCCCGAACCCGAAGATCAGGATGGGGTCCAGAATAATGTTGATCACGGCACCGATCACAGTGGTGAGCATACTGGTTTTGGCAAAGCCCTGCGTGGTGATAAAGGGGTTCATGCCCAGCACCAGTAGCACAAACACCGAGCCAAGAATGTAAATGCGGCTGTAGCTCAGCGCATAGGGCAGGGTGGCATCGCTGGCACCAAACAGCCGCAGCAGCGTGGGTGCACCCGCGTAAAAGCCGATGGTCAGCACCATGGCAAAGAACATCAGCACCGTAAAGCTGTTGGAAATGATCTTTTCGGCCTGCTGCTTGTCGCCTTGCCCCAGCGCGATGGCGGTGCGCGGCGCGCCGCCTGCGCCCACCAGCATGGCAAAGGCGTTCAGCAGCATCAGAATGGGGGTGAACAGTCCCACGCCGGTCAGTGCCGCCGCGCCAATGCCTGCAATGTGGCCGATGTAAATGCGGTCTACGATATTGTACAGCAGGTTCACCACCTGCGCCACAACGGCCGGGATCATCAGCTGCAGCATTCGTTTTTTTACGCTGCCGGACCCCATGTCCTGTTTTGTTTGTGCCATGGGAAGAAAACTCCTTTTACTTCAAATTTGAAATAGTTCTCCCCTATTATATATGAATCGCACAAAAAAGAACAGCCCTTTTTTACAAAAAGGACGTTCAAAGATGGCAAAACATGCTGCCCGCGCCGCCCCGGGGCGGCTGCCTTCCCGGCCGAGGTGCGGAGAAAATGGTTGACGCCTGGCCCCTTTTTTGCTATACTGTAAAGGCTACAATATGGAGATGTATCGAAGTGGTCGTAACGAGAACGACTCGAAATCGTTTTGTCCTTAACCGGGCACGTGGGTTCGAATCCCACCATCTCCGCCAACAAAAGGCATCAGCTCAGGCTGGTGCCTTTTTTGCGGCAAAGATGGTGAGGATGAGAACAGGGCGGCGGCCCGCAGGCCGCAAGCAACCAGCCCTGCGGGCTGTTGCTTAGCCCGCGGGAGAATATCCACCATCTCCGCCAGAAAAGACACCGACACAAGTCGGTGTCTTTTTGCTTGGCGAAAGATGGTGGGATTCAACAGCTCCCATTCAAAAACTCTTCCAGCACGTCCGCAAACTTGGCATCCTGCTCCTTCGTCCGCTTTGGGCTTCCCTTGGGGTGCTTTCCGGCACGAAGGAGCTTTTTGTTTTCATACCGCCGCAGCATAAGTGCGTCAATGTTATCGGCTGTGTATTCCAGACCGTTCTGGTTCAGTACTCGTGCGCATTTGGCAAGGCACATACTCGCCAGCCCGTAGTCCTGTGTCACGACAATATCCCCTGGCTTTACCCGGTTGACGAGAGCAAAGTCTACGCTGTCAGCCCCTTTATCGAACACCAGCGTCTGCGCACCTTTCCGCTCGATCTGGTGGGAGGTGTCGCACAGGATGATGACCGGAACATCAAACTGTTTTGCAATCTGCAATGTCAGATCCACCACCGGGCAGCCATCTGCATCAATCAAAATATTCATCGACTTTCCTCCATCACCCACCGAAAGGCTTTCGCCGTGCGCAGGTCGGCATCTTTGAAATGACCGCCGCTGTTCCATTCGAGGGTGCAGTCTGCACCGCGCGCTATAAGCCGGCTGTGCAGGGTGCGGATGTTATCCCCTACCGCAGCCATGACGGCGTTTTTCGTGCGCTCTTCTTTATCGCCAAGGCTCAGATAAATACGCTGTGCCTGTATTGGGTGCTGCTGTTCAAATTCCATCCAGCCCGGAAACCAAACCGAGGGGGATGCGGCGGCGACACCATAGAACTGATTTGTCTGGGTGGATGCCCACAGCGCAAACAATCCCGCCAGCGAGTAGCCACCCAGAATGATTTTGACGTTTTCCGGGAGACGAAACTGCTGCGTCAATGTGGGAATGACCTGTTCTGTCAGAAAGCGCAGGGTGTCTGCAGCCTTGCCGCCGAACCCTTGTTTTCCCCACACGGCAGGGGCTTCCCACGGAGAAAGCGCATCGTTCCAGCTTTCCACCGGGATAGCTGCAAACAAAAAGTGGTGCGCACTCTGTGCAATAGCGGTAACCTCGCTTTCCATGCTTTGCATCTCGTGTTCGCCGGTCATTTGGAGCAGCAGGTATTCTGCAGGGGCTTCGCCGTAAATGCGGCAAGGTGTGTTCCCGATTTGCATTGTCTGTGCAGTCACTGCGGCGTCCTCCCGAAAAAACTTTGATAAGCCCAGTATAGCAACTGAAAAAGCCTTTTGCAATTCAAAAGGATCTTCCCTCCGGCAAAACAATTTTTTGCCGGGGGGGTATGCGGTATTGGCATAGCAGACGGATGTGCATTGATCGGTTGAAAATATTTTTCACGAAAAATCTGCACAAAAGATGCCTTTTGTGCGATGAAAACAAAAAAAATGCGCAACAAAGCCTTGGATATATGGACTTTTGATTGGAAAATATGAAAAAAAGTTCGAAAACTATGGCTTTTTTATTTTAAGTGTGTTAATATACTGTTAATGAAGATTGGCGGTGCGCAACCGGTGCTGCCATCCAAACAAACATTCTTTAAGGAGGAATGTGCTTTATGATGAAGTATCTCCAGAAACTGGGCAAAGCACTGATGCTT
>CAKTGS010000041.1 GCA_934561485.1 uncultured Faecalibacterium sp. | reverse complement strand
TCGTTGGAGATGCCGAACAGGGAGCAGGCCATGGGGATCAGCAGCAGGGAGCCGCCGGCCACGCCGGAAGCACCGCATGCACCCAGAGCGCTCATGATGCTCAGCACGATGGCAGCAGGCAGAGACACCTGAATGCCCAGGGTGTTGGCGGCTGCCAGGGTCATGATGGTAATGGTGATGGCGGCACCGTCCATGTTGATGGTAGCGCCCAGCGGGATGGACACGGAATACATGTCCTTATCCAGATCCAGCTTTTCACACAGGGCCATGTTCACGGGGATGTTGGCGGCGGAGCTGCGGGTGAAGAAGGCGGTCAGGCCGGACTCCTTCAGGCAGCGGAACACCAGCGGATACGGATTGCAGTGCAGATACAGGAAGATGATAAAGGGCGAAACGATCAGGGCCATGAACAGCATGGTGCCCACCAGCAGGGCCAGCAGCTTGCCGTACTGGGTAAAGATGGCCAGGCCGTTGCCGGACACATTGGTATACACCAGGCCCATGATGCCGAAGGGAGCCAGATTGATGATCCAGCGCACGATCTGCGAAACGGCATCTGCCGTGTTGGCCATAAAGGTTTTGGTGGTCTCCGAACCAATGCCCTTCATGGCAACGCCGAACATGCAGGCCCAGAACAGGATGCCGATGTAGTTGCCGCTCATAATGGCGCTGACCGGGTTTGCCACAAAGTTGGTCAACAGGGTGCTCATCACTTCGCCCAGGCCCTGGGGCACAACGTCCGACTGAGCCGCATCGGCCAGAACGACCTTGACCGGGAACAGGAAGCTGGTGATGGCCGCAATGGCTGCCGCCAGGAAGGTGGTGAGCATGTACAGCCAGATCACGGTGCCAAAGCGGCGGTCCAGCCGGGAGGAACCCTGTGCCAGAGCGCTGGCCACGATCACGAACACCAGCACCGGGGCAATGCCCTTCAGGGCACCCACAAACAGGTTGCCGAATTCTGCCACCCAGCCTGCGCCCGGGGCCACCACGGCCAGCACTGCGCCGATGATCAGACCGGCCAGAATGCGCAGGATCAGGCTTACGCTGTTGTACTTTGCAGCAACTGCCTTAAAGCCTTTCATATCAATAACACTCCTCTAGTTTGTACGCGAATGACGTACAGTTCTTTCTTGTCTCTTTCCCAAGGACAGGTGTTATTATAACACACACGGTCAAAAAGTCAAACAGTTTGCGGCATTTTCGGCTTTTTTGTTTTTCGGGCGGCTTTTGAGCTGGGGGAAACCGCCCTGTTTCGTGATTCTGCTGTACGTGCATTGAATACAGTTTTGCAACGTGCCAAAAACAGATCCCGGCAGGTGCCGCTCTGCAGCCCTGCCGGGAGAAAAAGTTTTTGCTCTGTGCAGCCCGTTCCGCCGCCGGTTCAGCTTATATAGGCGTCCGTTGCGCTCAGGATGTTGGCGCTGCCCTCCAGGCTCCGATAGACCGTCACCACGGCATAGTGCATCTCGGCCTCGGGGTACACCGTGGCGGCCTCGCACAGGATGCGGTAGCTGGTGCCCGCCACCACCTGCTCACTCAGCAGGGCCACAGGCACATAGTCCACCCCCACAAAGCCCTCGGTGGCTTTTTCAAAAGCAGCCTTTGCATCCTTGGTCATCACCGGGGAATCCGCTGCCTGCCAGGCACCCACGGCACCCGGCTCAGCTTCCAGGTCGGTCGGGCACAGCGGGTCGCCGATTTCCACGATCTCGGCCTGCCCCAGCCAGCCGCGCTGCAGGGTGACCACCACATACTCTTCCTGTGCGTCCGGGTAGCAGCCGGTGCTCCGGCACAGCACCCGGTACTCGGTGCCCTTTGCGGTACGGCGGGCAGCCAGCAGGGCTTCCGGGGTATAGCCTGCACCTTCCAATCCCTCAAAGGCTTTGTCGAACACAGCCTTTGCCTTACGGGTGAGCGTGGGGTTTTCGGCACGCTTCCAGCTGCCGGAAATGCAGTTTTCTTCGCTGACCACTGCCAAGGCCGTTTCGTCTGTTGTATCGGCAGAAGCCGCAAATGCCTGCACCGCGCCGCCTGCCAGCACGGAAACGGCCAGCACTGTGGCCAACCCCCATGAAATTGCTTTTTTCATATCGCATTGCTCCTTCTGACGGGTGTGAAACCGGAAAATTTTTCCTTCTG
The DNA here is from genome assembly GCA_934561485.1 of uncultured Faecalibacterium sp. Taxonomy (GTDB): domain Bacteria; phylum Bacillota; class Clostridia; order Oscillospirales; family Ruminococcaceae; genus Faecalibacterium. The sequence goes on along the minus strand of CAKTGS010000041.1, from coordinate 15,068 downwards.
TCCGGAATACGATGCAGGCGGGGGAAAGATTGCAGGGACAATGAAAAAGCTCCCCCAAAAGGAGGAGCCGGCATCGCAGTGCGATGAAAAATCTTATTCTCCCAGCGGCTGGGTCAGCGCCATGCGCTGGTAAGCAATGCGGGGGCTGCCGTCTGCCACATGGATGATGCCGCACCGGGTAAAGCCATTCTTTTCCAGCAGGTGCTGCATGATCTTGTTATCGGCATGGGTATCGGCCCGCAGGCTCTCGCAGTGCTCCAGACACCACTCGATGACCGCCGAAGCCACCCCTTTGCGCTTGCCCGCAGAAGCCAGGCGGTGAATGGTGCCGTAGGGCAGGGTATCGTTCAGCCATGCGCCGTTTTCAATGACCTTGTAGGTGGGGTCTGCCCCCAGAATAAACGCAAACACCGCCTCCAGCTCTCCGTTCACCACATACACAAACAGCCGGTTGGAATCAATATCCTCTTCCAGCATTTCCTGCGGGGGATAGCTGTCACCCCATTGGGTGGGGTTGCCCGAATCTGCCATAGCCTGCCGGGCATGGGCATAGATCTTCAGGATCCGGTCCAGGTCGGACCGCACCGCTCCACGAAACATTCTTTGTGACACCCTCTTTTTATCCTGCCGGTGCGCAGCCGCACGGCGTTCCATAATGAGCTTATTATACTACATCCTGCCAGAAAACGCCAGTTTTTTGTGCCGGAATTGTGCCAAATGGCAAAAAGCAGGGCACTGCGCAGTTTTTGCGCGGTGCCCTGCCGGGGTGCGGTTTTTTCAGGCGGTGGTGCGGGTGCGGCCTGCGCGCACCTGGCGGTACTCGCGGGGGCTGAGGCCGTAGCGCTCGTGGAACAGGCGGTAAAAATAGCTGGTGTTCTCGTAGCCCACCATACTGATGATCTGCTGAATGTTCATGTTGCTGCGGCGCAGCAGGCGGGCCGCCAGCTCTATACGGTGCTTCTGCAGCAGCTCCTTGTAGGTGCGGCCGGTCTGGGCGCGCACGCACTCGCTGACATAAGCCAGCGACACGCCATAGGCGCGCGCCACATTGGACAGGCTCGCTTCGCGGTAATTCTGGGTGATCTCCTGTAATGCTGCCTGCACCAGCGCTTCGCGGTCCACCGTTTCGGCGCGGGTATCCAGGGCAAATCGTTTCAACTGTGCCATCCGGGTTTCCTCCGTAGTAAAGGTGCGGCAGGCGGGGACAAGGGGAGAAGCCGGGCACCCGCCGCACAAAAACTTCCGGGCTTTTGTGCCCTTACACCCTTCATACGAATTACCGTCCCACAAAATTGCAAAAAAGCCTAAAAATTTTTTACGATTTTTTCTGCAGGAAAAGGCTGCCGGAAGGGAACGCCCCCGCCGACAGCCTTTTCAGGAGAAATAGAGAAAACACGAGGCCTCAGAAAATGAGGCAAGAGAAATGCAGTGGTCAAACCTTCTCCGTCAACCCTTGCGGGTTTGCCAGCTTCCCCGAAGGGAGAGCTTTTATCTACCTGCCGGTCAGTACCGCAGCCCCCCTCGGGAAAGGTGGTATCGCGCAGTGATGACGGGGAGAGTTTTCTTTCAGAACATATTCTCGTTCTTATAGCGGCCGGTGCGCACAAACTGCACCCACTCAGCCACATTCACGGCGTGGTCGCCAATGCGCTCCAGATACTTGATCACCATCAGCAGGTCCAGTGCTGCGTCCACCCGGCCCGGGTTGGCGGCGATCTCCTGCGCCAGAGTGTGCTTGATGGCGTTGAAGTCGTAGTCCACCGCATCGTCTGCGGCGATGACGCGGCGGGCGGCGACTTCGTCCTCAGCGGTCAGGGCAGCCATGGCGTCCAGGATCATCTGGTAGGCCTTGCGTCCCATGGCAATGGCCTGACTGACGGCGGGGTCGCCCTCCTTGCGCACGGTGACAAGATGAGGGATGATCTCGGCAATATCCGAGGCGTGGTCACCCATGCGCTCGATATCGGTGACCACCTTCATGGCGGTGGAAATGTGGCGCAGGTCGCCCGCTACCGGCTGCTGGCGCAGCAGCAACGTCATGCAGCGGTGTTCGATGTCCCGCTCCATGTTGTTGATGCGGTCATCCCCCTGCACGATCTTCTGGGCAGCTACGGTGTCGGCGGTGCACAGCGCTTCCAGCGCGTTCTCCACGGCTTCGGCGGCGTTCTGCCCCATCTCCACCAGTGCGGTCCTGAGGGTTTCCAGGTCGCTGTCGTATTGTTTGCGGATGCTCATTGGTTTTGTTCCTCCTCGTATCAACCGAACCGGCCGGAGATGTAATCCTCGGTGCGCTTGTCCTCCGGTGCGCTGAAGATCTGTGCCGTGGGGCCAACTTCCACCAGCTCGCCCAGCAGGAAAAAGGCCGTGCGGTCGCTGATGCGGGCCGCCTGCTGCATGTTGTGGGTGACGATGACCACGGTGTAGTTCTTTTTCAGCTCACTCATCAGCTCTTCCACCTTCATGGTGGAGCCGGGGTCCAGGGCGCTGGTGGGCTCGTCCATCAGCAGCACTTCGGGCTTGACCGCCAGGGCGCGGGCGATGCACAGGCGCTGCTGCTGGCCGCCGGAAAGGCCCAGCGCGCTCTTTTTCAGGCGGTCCTTTACCTCGTCCCACAGGGCAGCACCCCGCAGGGAGCTTTCCACCAGCTCGTCCAGCTCCGCTTTATTGCGCACGCCGTGCAGCTTGGGACCGTAGGTGATGTTATCGTAGATGCTCATGGGGAAGGGGTTTGCCTTCTGGAACACCATGCCCACGCGGCGGCGCAGGTCGGTCAGCTCCATATCCCGGGCAAAGATATCCTGCCCCTTGAGCCGCACATCGCCCTCGATGCGCACGCCCGGCACCAGATCGTTCATGCGGTTGAGGGTCTTTAAAAAGGTGGATTTGCCGCAGCCGGAGGGGCCGATGAGGGCGGTGATCTCCCGCTCGCCCACATCCAGCGAAATGCTCTTCAGTGCCTTGAAGTCGCCGTACCAGAGGTTCAGATCCTTTGCCGATATCACCGGCACATTTGTGTTTTCCATAGAGTACCTCTTTATTTTTACTGCTTCTGTTTCAGTTTTGTTTTAGCCAGACGTGCTGCCAGGTTGATGATCAGCACCAGCACCAGCAGCACTGCACCAATGGCCCAGGCGGAAGCAAAGTCGCCGTCCTCAAAGGCGCGCAGGTACAGCAGCACCGACAGGGTGGCACCGTTGGAGGTGTAGGCCTTGAATACGCTTTTGGCGATCACTTCTGCGGCACCGGCGGTGAACAGCAGGGCGGCGCTTTCGCCCACGATGCGGCCTACGGCCAGGATGCAGCCGGTGACGATGCCGTCAATGCTGCAGGGCAGCACGATGGTGCGGATGATGTGCCACTTGCCTGCCCCCAGACCCAGTGCGCCCTCACGGTAACCCTGGGGCACCGTTTTCAGGGATTCCTGGGTGGTGCGGATGATGGTGGGCAGGTTCATCACCACCAGCGTCAGGCTGCCGGACAGCAGGCAGGTCTGGAAGCCCAGCGCTTGGCTGAACACCAGCATACCCACCAGGCCGTAAATGATGCTGGGAATGCCCGCCAGCGTTTCATTGGTGAACTCGATGATCTCTATGAGCCTGCGGTTGGACGCATACTCGGTCAGGTAAACCGCCGCGCCCACACCCAGCGGCAGCACGATGAGCAGGGTCAGCAGAATGACGTACAGCGTGTTGAGGATGGCCGGCAGAATGCCATCGGTGCCTTTCAGCACGCTGGCCGTGGTGGTGAGGAAGTTCCAGCTGATGTGCGGCACACCGCGCACCAGCACCATGCCGATGATGCCCGCCACCAGCGCCATCACCAGCAGAGCCGCTGCCCACACCAGCACGGTCATTACCCGGTTCCATGCCCGGCGGGAGGGCGAAAAGCCGTTATTCATCGCGGTTGCCTCCCTTCAGTACCACGTTCAGCACAACATTGATGAGCATGATGAACACGAACAGCACCAGTGCAATGCTGAACAGTGCCTGCCGCTGCAGGCCGCCGGCATAGCTCATTTCCTTGGCGATGGCGGTGGTCAGCAGGGTGACGCTGCGGAACAGGCTGTCCGGCATATTGGGGCTGTTGCCCGCCACCATCATCACAGCCATGGCCTCGCCGATGGCACGGCCGATGCCCAGCACAACGCCTGCGGCAATGCCGCTTTTCGCCGCCGGGATGCTGATCTTGAACCAGGTTTCGGTGTCGGTGGCCCCCAGGGCCAGGCTGCCCTGCTCATACTCCGGCGGCACGGCGTTGAGCGCCGTCACCGACACGGACACGATGCTGGGCAGGATCATAATGGACAGCACCACGATGGCCGACAGCAGGCAGGCACCGGAGGCCTTGCCGAAGGTCTTGGCCACGGCGGGCACCAGCACCTGCATACCCAGCAGGCCAAACACCACGCTGGGGATGCCGGACAGCAGCTCGATGGCGGTGACCACCACGGTGCGCAGCTTGGGGTCTGCGGCCTTGGAGAGGAACACTGCCGTCAGCAGGCCGATGGGCACGCCGATGATGGTAGCGCCCAGCGTGCCGTAGACGCTGGACAGGATGAAGGGCAGGATGCCGAACAGCGGCTCTGCCGCGGTGGACGCCCATTTGGTGCCGAACAGGAATTTGAAAATGCCGATCTTATGGATAGCCGGCACGCCGCTGACCACCATGTACACCGAAATGAGCACCACGCAGCCCACGGCCAGCATTCCGCACAGGAAGAACACAAAGTTCATCACGGCTTCCAGCCACTCGGCCGGGGTGCGGGGCAGCTGGATGCGCCGCACAAAAGAGGTTTTTTTACTCATAGTTCAGCCTTTCGCAAAACCGCGCCGACCCACTCCGTTCTGGGGTGCAGGCCGACGCGGCGGAATGGTTTCATTTTTCAGCCTCCCTCCTAGAGGGAGGTGTCATCGCATCTGCGATGACGGAAGGAGTTTTCTTGCGGCAACTCCCTCAGTCACCTTCGGTGACAGCCCCCTCCCGGAGGGGGCCTTTCCCGTTTTTACTCGTTCACAGGCACGGCACCGGCGGTACGGATGAGGTCTGCGGCGTCCTTGCTGGTGGCAAAGTCCACAAAGGCCTGTGCCTGCTCCGACAGAGCCACGCTCTTGTTGGTCACGAACACGAAGGGGCGCTGGACCTTGTAGGTGCCGTCCTTCACGGTGTCCTCGCTGCACTCCACGCCTTCCACCGTAACCATGGCAACGGTGTCGCCCACAGCGGACAGGGAAGCGTAGCCAATGGCCAGAGGGTTGGCTTCCACTGCGCTGATCACAGCGCCGGTAGCGGTCAGCTCCTGGGCGTACTTGCAGCTGTCCTTCACGTCCACGATGCTCTCAAAGCCATCGCGGGTGCCGGAACCGGCCTCGCGGCCGATCAGCACGATCTCACCGGCATCGCCGCCCACATCGGCCCAGTCGGTGATCTCGCCGGTGAACATTTTCTTCAGCTGGTCCACGGTCAGGTCGGCCACCTTGCTGTCCTTGTTCACAATGATGGCAATGCCGTCCAGGGCAATGGTGGTGCCGTCCACATCGTTCTTCTCGTCATCCTTCAGGGCGCGGGAAGAAAGGCCGATGTCCAGGGTCTTGTCGGTAGCGCCGGTGATGCCAGCGCCGGAACCGGTGGGGTCATAGCTGACGGTCACGCCCGGCTCCACCTCAGCAAAGCCTTCGGTCAGGGCAGCGATGACGTTCTTCATGGAAGTGGAACCGCCGGTGGCCACATTGCCGCTCAGGGTGCCGGCGGCAGTGCTCTCCGCAGCGGAAGAGGCGGTGGACTGAGCAGCAGAAGATGCCACGGTGGAAGAAGCGGAACCGCCGCAGGCAGTCAGGGCAGCGGCAGCAGCCACAGCACCACAGGCGGTCAGGAACGAACGACGCGTAATCTTTTTCATAGTATTTCTCCTCCGGATTCAGCCGGGCACCGGCCCGGTGTCTCGTGTTGTTGTTTCTCTTGGAACGGCTTTATTGTAGCGCATCCGCCCGCCCGCTGCGACCAGCCCCGTGCAAAATGGAGGTAAATCTTTGGTGCGCGCCCGCCGCCTTTGCAAAGCCCGTGTAAATCCGGGGTGAAAAACCTGCACCCTGATTTTACATTTTCCGTCCCAATGCCGGAAAAGGCCCCTTTCCGCTGTGCAGAATGCAAAAAGCCGCCGGGCACACTCCCGAAGGAATGCGCCCGGCGGCCTGTGTTTTTTGCTTTGGTTATACGGCCTTTACCGAAACGGTTCCGGCACTGGTCAGCGAAAATTCTGCGCTGCGGCCCTGCAGGGTCACCTTCATGCAGAAGGCCGTGCCCTGTTTGAATGCCGTGTGGGCATCGTTGGACACCTCAAACCGCGGGGTATAGGTCTTGCTCCCGGCCAGCGGCAGGTCTGCTGCAGCGATCAGCGTGCCGCCGCTCTGCAGCTTGTTTTTTTCTTCTCCGATGGAAGCCGAGAACACATCCCGGAAGTAGGTACCGGAAAAGCCATTGCCCTTGTATTTGATCTTTACGTTCGGCTGGAACACATAGCTGTGGCCGTCCTGGCCCACAACCTCCGAGCCTTTGATGGTCATATCCGGCGTCACGGTAACCTCAAACTCGCCCAGCCCGATCACTGCGGCGGTCCCTGCATCATTGCCGCTGCAGCCGGTGAGTGCACCGGACACCGAAACCGCCAGTGCGGCGGCGGCAACCGTTTTCAGAAACATGCGGCGGTCCATTTTCATAGCCATAAACAGCCCTCCCTCAGAATGGATGGAATCTCTGGCATAAGCGTACCATATTCTTCCGGTTTGTCAACCAAAAATGCCTGCCGTGCAGAAATTTCACACAGACGGCTCAGGCATACCGGCTGCCGTCCGGGGCGTAGAACTGCACATATCTGCGCCACTGGCTCTCGCTGATGGTGCGTTTGTAGCAGTTGACCAGTTCGCCCAGCGCATCGGTGTCACTCAGCGCAGCGGCACCGGGACAGGGCAGCACCAGAATGCGGAACCAGGCGTCAAACAGATGCTCGTAGTAACCGGTTTCCCTGGCCCCGCAGCGGGCATAAAAGCCCAGGCGGCGCACGGCCATGGCTTCGTCCTCGGCCTTGTCCGGCAGTTCAGCTTCAATGATAATGGCCTGCGCGCCGTTCTCGTACTGCGGCAGCTCGGCCAGCAGCTGAGCACCCAGCCCCTGGGCACGCCAGGCGGGCAGCACCGCAAAATAATCCAGCTGGCTCACGGCCATGCCCTGCGGGCGCACCATAAGCAGGTAGGCTGCCAGCTTTTCCCCGTCAAACACGCCCCAGGTGTGGGCAAGGCCCTCGGCCTCGCTGGTCAGGATCATGCTCAGGGGCTTGAGTTCCCCGGCGGGAAAATCGCGGCGCATCTCGTTCAGATACACGTCCGTCAGTTCGCGGGCGGTCAGCAGCCGCCAGGTATAGGGTTTGCTCATGGTATGCTCCTTTCCCGGGCGGCACCGTTCCGCCCTGTTGGCCGCGCAGATGCAAAAAAGGCCGCCGGGCGCGGCCTTTCTGCCCGTTTCCCAGCGGCGTTCTTCCGTTTGTTACAGCAGCTTTTTCAGGGCATCGTACACCGGCTGCGCACTGCCCGCCGTTACCCGGCAGATATTCTTGCCGGGGCGCACCACCCCGGCGGCGGCTGCCTTCTGTAAAGAATACTAACATACTTTTTGGAAAAAAGAAAGTCCATCTGCCGTTTTTTGTTTCCCGCAGGCGTACAGAGGGCTTGCATCCCCGGCGGGAATCGGGTACTATACTACTAGAATACAAAACCTTGAAGGAGGGTTTTTCCATGGAATGGACCGACATCCGCCTGACCGTGGCCAAAGCAGACGCCGACAACGCCGAAGCCGTGGCCACCATGATCGCTGAGGGCGGCATTTATATTGAAGATTACAGCGACATTGAGCAGCAGGTGGCCGAAATCGCCCACGTGGACCTGATCGAGCAGGAGCTGCTGGACAAGCCCCGGGATCAGGTGATCATCCACATGTATCTGGAGCCGGGCGCTTCCCCCGTGGAAACGCTGGCGCTCATTCAGGCCCGCATGGAAGCCGCCGGCATTGCCTACACGGTGGAGACCGAGGGCGTGGAGCAGGAGGACTGGCAGAACGGCTGGCGCAAGTATTATCACCCGCTGGAGATCGGCAAGCGGCTGGCCGTGGTGCCCTCCTGGCAGGAGTACGACACAGACCGGGTGAAGCTGGTGCTGGACCCCGGCCTTGCCTTTGGCACCGGCGGCCACGAGACCACCAGCCTGTGCATGGAAGCCCTGGACGAGCGGGTGACCGGCGGCGAGCGGGTGCTGGACATCGGCACCGGCAGCGGCATCCTGGCCATTGCCGCCCTCAAACTGGGCGCTGCCGTGGCCGAAGGCGTGGACATTGACCCTGTGGCCGTGCGCACCGCCGGCGAAAACGCCGCGCTGAACGGCGTGCAGGACAAGCTGACCGTGCTGGTGGGCGACCTTTCGGACAAGGCCAGCGGCCAGTACGACATCATCACCGCCAACATTGTGGCCAACGCCATTCTCAGCCTGGCCCCCGCCGTGCCCGGCCTGATGGCCGAGGGCGCTGCCTTTATTGCCAGCGGCATCATTGACACCCGCAAGGACGAAGTGATCGCCGGGCTGGAAAAAGCCGGCCTTGCCGTTGTGGAAGTCAAGGAGAAGCGCGGCTGGGAATGCATCGTCTGCAAAAAAGCATAAGGAGATTTTATGCCGCACCGTTATTTTACCACCGAGATCTCCGGCGGCACCGCCACCCTGCGGGGAGCGGATGCCCACCATCTGGCCCGCGTGATGCGCGCAAAACTTGGGGACACCGTCATTTTGTGTGACGGCAATGCCGTGGAGTACACTGCATCCATCACCGGCTTTGGGGACGACTGCGTGGAGTTTGCCGTGGAGCCGGGTTACCCCAGCGCCGCCGAACCCAGCGTGGAAGTCACCCTGCTGGCGGGCTACCCCAAGCAGGACAAGCTGGAACAGATCATCAAGCACGGCGTGGAGCTGGGTGCCGCCCATGTGGTGCCCTTTTTCAGCCGGTACTGCGTGGCCGCACCCAAAAAAGAGGAACAGAAAAACGAGCGCTACAACCGCATTGCGCTGGAAGCCGCCAAGCAGTGCGGCCGGGGCGTGCTGCCGGACGTAGCCTTGCCGCTGGCAAACTTCGGGGCGGTGTGCCGCACCTTTGCCCAGTACGATTTGGTGCTGTTCTGCTACGAGTGCGGCGGCGCACCCCTGCGCCAGCTGCTGACGGCCGCACAGCCTGCCGATGGCAAAAAGCTGAAGCTTGCCATTGTGACCGGTGCCGAGGGCGGCTTTGCCCCCGAGGAAGCCGAAATGGCCGCCAAAGCCGGGGCAAAAACCGTGGGCCTTGGCCCCCGCATCCTGCGGTGCGAGACCGCCCCGCTGGCGGTGCTTGCCGCCGTGATGACCCTGACCGGCAATCTGGAATAAAGCTATCGAAAAACAGGCGGTTCCCCGCCCGGCACCGTGTGCCCCGGGGAACCGCCTGTTTTGTTTTTGTGCATCTGCGCGGTTGTTCTGCTCAGAAATAAATCATCGCAACGGTATCATTGGCAATTCCGATTGCCACACGGGTCGCCTCTATCGGCCATGAGACATAGTCATTCATCCCTGTCATCGTCCACTGCCCATCCGGAATCGCATCCAACACCGCAATCGACTGCGTTTCCACTTCTTCTTCCGTAATTTCGCCCTTCAGATATCTTCCGTATATATTTGCCAGCTGATCGACCACTGTCTGGTAGGTTGTATCCAGCTGGATCGGGTTATACCCCCTTTTTGCACGCATTTTGTTGATCTCTGCCAGAACAGACTGCTGCGTGGGCGGCGTATCGGTATAGGTTGGAGTGGTCGGTGCCGTTGTGGCGGCCGCCGGTTTCGGCTCTTCCTTCTGTTCAAAGCCGCCGTCCGGGGCATCGTTCTTCCAGGTGTAGGTCTCGGCGGTCAGGTCGGTCTCGCCCGGGTTCAGGATGTACCACAGGCCTTCGCCTTCGCGGCTGCGGCCCTCGGCGGCACCGTAGTAAACATAGAGCTTGCTCAGGGAAACGGCACTCACATCCTCTGCAGTCGGTGCAGACACCGCCGCCACGGCATCTGCTGTCACAGTGCCGTTTTCTTCGGCGTTCACATCGTCCCAGGCGGTAGCGTTGGCATAGACTGCCAGCATCTTGCCGTCTGCGTCATAATAGCGCAGCTGATAGCCCCGGGCCAGCACGTTCTGCATGGCCGCCTTGGCATCGTCCGCGGTCAGAGCGGCCTTGATTTTGTCGTAGGCCTTGGTGCCGTCTGCCTTGGCAAGCTCTGCGGCCTGCTTCAGGATGTTTTCGGCATTTGTCAGCTGCACGCTTTCTGCGTAGTCGGCGTGGTTCACTTCGCCCAGCCAGCTGTCGGCACCCGCAAGGTCTGCCGCCTGGCTCTTGGCAAGGCTCAGAGCCGCCAGCAGGGTGTCGCGGTCTGCCGCTTTGTCCTCGCCCAGGTCGATCAGCGCATCATAGTCGGGCAGGACGTCCGCATAGTGTTCCAGCTTGGTGTTGGCGTCTGCGCGGCCCGTGTAGGACGTGATTTTGGTCGCCTTCACGTCCAGAACATCCGTATCGTCCGGCAGTTTTGCAAGACTGTCAATCGCTTTGGTGTAACTTGCCACGGCGGCATCGTTCTTGCCGAACAGGGCACTCAGACGGGCGCAGGCGTTGTAGACCTTGATCTTCAAGGCTTCCAACATCTGCTCGGTGACGTCCGTGATCTTCTCCACGTCCACCTTGTCCAGTGCGGTGGACGCCGCTTCGTAGTCGCTCAGGGCGTCCTCGTTGGCGGTGGTCAGCTCGTTCACCTCAGCACGGCCCACGTAAGCCTGAGCCTGGGTGTAGGGCTGCTCTTCGGTTTTCTCGATCGCCGTGGTGTAGTCTGCCTTGGCATCATCGTACTGCTTCAAGCCGATGTAGGCTTCCGCACGGCCCATGTACGCGGGAATGTTCTCCGGGTCCAGCTCAATGGCTTCCGTAAAGGACGCCACAGCCTCCGTGTAGTTCAATTCGGTCAGGTATTTCTGGCCCAGTTCAATTTTTTCCTGTGCCTTGGCGGCTTTGCTGGTGCAGGCCGTGAACAGGGCAAGCGCCAGCAGCAGCACGGCCAGCAGCCGCAGGGATGGTTTTTTGGGTTCCGCAAGCATTTTGATTTCTCCTCTTTTTAGTTATGGAATACCACGTATACGACATACTCATCAATTCCGATCGCCACTTGGGTCAGGTCGTCCGGACCGACCGTCCAGGCCCACTCTCCTGTCACAGACATTTTAGAACTTCCTGGAATCATTGCACTCAATTGACTTTCTTGCTGGTAATACTCTTCTTTGGTGATTTCTCCCGCTATGTATCTTCTCCAGCTGCTCGCCACCTGATTGGCAGTCGACTGGTTTGCTGTGTCCAGCTGCGCTGCCGGAGAGCCATTTTTAGCGCGCGATTCGTTGATTTTTGTCAGAATAACATCTACCGTTGGCTTTGCAAAAGTAACGGTAGGAAACGTTATATTGGTTGTCGGGTCCGTAGCCGTAGTCGCTTTGGTTGCCGCCGGTTTCGGCTCCTCCTTCTTCTGATAGCCACCTTCCGGCTGGTCGTTCTTCCAGGTGTAGCTTTCAGCGGTCAGGTCGGTTTTTGCGGGGTTCAGGATGTACCACAGGCCTTCACCCTCGCGGCTGCGGCCCTCGGCGGCACCGTAGTAAACGTAAAGCTTGCTCAGGGAAACGGCACTCACATCCTCTGCGGTGGGTGCGGTGACCGCCGCCACGGCATCCGCTGTCACGGTGTCGTTTTCTTCGGCGTTCACATCGTCCCAGGCGGTGGTGTTGGCGTAAACGGCCAGCATTTTGCCGTCTGCGTCATAATACCGCAGCTGATAGCCCCGGGCCAGAACATTCTGCATGGCCGCTTTGGCTTCGTCCGTGGTCAGCGCAGCCTTGATTTTGTCGTAGGCCTTGGTGCCGTCTGCCTTGGCAAGCTCTGCGGCCTGCTTCAGGATGTTTTCGGCATTTGTCAGCTGAACGCTCTCCGCATAGTCGGCGTGGTTCACCTCGCCCAGCCAGCTGTCGGCACCCGCAAGGTCGCCTGCCTGGCTCTTGGCAAGGCTCAGGGCCGCCAGCAGGGTGTCGCGCTCGGTGGTCTTGTCCTCGCCCAGTTCAATCAGGGCGTCATAGTCCGGCAGAACGTCCGCATAGTGTTCCAGCTTGGTGTTGGCGTCTGCGCGGCCCGTGTAGGACGTGATTTTGGTCGCCTTCACGTCCAGAACATCCGTATCGTCCGGCAGTTTTTCCAGACTGTCAATCGCCTTGGTGTAGCTTGCCACGGCGGCATCGTTCTTGCCGAACAGAGCGCTCAAACGGGCGCAGGCGTTGTAGACCTTGATTTTCAAGGCTTCCAGCATCTGTTCGGTCACGTCCGTGATCTTTTCCACGTCCACCTTGTCCAGCGCGGTGGATGCTGCTTCGTAGTCGCTCAGAGCATCCTCGTTGGCGGTGGTCAGCTCGTTCACCTCGGCGCGGCCGATGTAGGCCTCCGCCTGGGTGTAGGGCTGTTCTTCGGTTTTCTCAATCGCCGTGGTGTAGTCCGCCTTGGCATCGTCATACTGTTTCAAGCCGATGTACGCTTCTGCACGGCCCATGTACGCGGGAATGTTCTCCGGGTCCAGTTCAATGGCTTCCGTAAAGGACGCCACAGCTTCGGTGTAGTTCAGTTCGGTCAGATATTTCTGGCCCAGTTCAATTTTTTCCTGTGCCTTGGCGGCCTTGCTGGTGCAGGCCGTAAACAGGGCAAGCGCCAGCAAAAGCACCGCAAACAGGCGCAGGGGTGATCTTTTTGTTTCCGCAAGCATTTTGATTTCTCCTCTTTTTTCTTAATTCAGTTCTTCTTCGGTGGGGCGGGCGTCCGCTTCCAGCAGGGCTTTTTTGGTGCGCAGCAGGTTCTGCGGGCTTACCGAGAAGCTGCGCAGGCCCAGCTGCAGATACTGCACCGTATTGGCCGGGTTGCCCACGGCCAGACCGCAGATGGTCACCGGCACGCCGCCCGCTTTTGCGGCGTCCATGACCATCCGGATCAGCTTTTTCATGGCCGGGCTGGCGGGGCGGTAGTAGCGCTCCGCGCTGGTCAGCTCCCGGTCTGCCGCGTGGGTGTACTGGGTCAGGTCGTTGGTGCCGATGACCAGAAAATCACACCCATGGGCCACAAAGTCCTCTGCCGTCAGGCAGGCGGAAGGCACACTGAGCATTACACCAAAGGATGTTTTTTCGTTGAAGGGCACGCCCCGCTCCCGCAGGTTCCGGCGGCAGTGCTCCACAATTTCCATGGCGGCATCCCAGTCCTCCACGTCCGTCACCATGGGGAACATCACCCGCAGCGGCCCCCGGGCGGCGGCCCGCATCAGCGCGCACAGCTGGGTCTCAAACTGGCGGGGCTGGCGCAGACTGTTGCGGATGCCCCGCAGCCCCAGCTTGGAGGACTGCACCCCCTGATAGGCGTCCGCCATGGTGCGGTCGGCACCAAAATCAAAAGTGCGCACGGTCACGGGGCAGCCATTGGCCGCCGCCAGGCAGGAGCAGTAAAAATAGAACTGCTCCTGTTCGTCCAGAATGCGGCCCGGCAGCATCATGTAACTGCTGCGCAGCAGGCCCACGCCCCTGGCCCCGGACTGCATGGCCGTGTCGATGTCCTCGGGGCCAAAGCAGTTGGCCAGCAGCTCAAAGGCGGCACCGTCCCGGGTGTAGCTGGGCTGATTGCTCAGCACGCTCATCTCTTCGTTTTCGCGCTGCAGCTCGCAGATGCGGGTCACAGCCTGCTGGCGGGTGTTGGCGTCCGGGTCCAGAATGCATTCGCCCTTGGTGGCGTCCAGGATCACGGTGCGGCCATCGCAGTCATCCAGAAAATCCCGCCCCACCTGCACAATGCCCGGAATGTTCATTGCCCGGGCAATGATGGCGGCGTGGCTCTGGCCGCTGCCCTCGGCGGTGATCACGCCCAGGATCATGCCCGAAGGCACGCTGAACAGGTCCGTGGGCATCAGGCGGTCGGCGGCCAGGATCACCGGGTGGTCCAGCGCCAGCCACATGCGGGGCCGGTTGCCCAGAATGTTGATCACCCGGCTGGTGGCATCCAGAATGTCCACGCTGCGCAGCTGCATGTAGGGGTTGTCCTTCATGTTGGCCAGCTGGTCGGCGTAGCGCTGGCCGACTTTATCCACGGCGGCGGCGGCGCTGATGCCTGCGTTGATGCAGAACCGGATCTCCTTCATCATGCCTTCATCGTCCAGCATCATGCTCTGGAACTGCAGGATCGCCTGCTCGGTGGAAGCTGCCCGGGCGGCCATGCTGTCCAGCTCGCCCTGGGCGGTGCGCACGGCGGTTTCCAGCTGCTGCAGCTCCCGCTCCGGGTTGAACGGCCCGGTGCTGAAGGTCTCCACGTGGCGCTCCAGGCGGCTCACCTGGCCCAGCACCAGCCCCGGCGATGCAGATACACCCTTACAAATTTTCATGGTCGGTCACCTCCGGCAGGGCAGACGCGGCAAGGGTCCAGAACACCAGCGCCTGCAAAAACGTGTTGGGCAGCAAAGCCGCCAGGACGGCCTGTGCGGCGGTGCTGCTGCCCGCAAACAGCGGGGCAAAGCTTTCCATGCGGGGCCGGTCGCATTTTGCCAGAAATGCCTGCGCCAGGGTGCGGGTGGTGTAGTACACGGCAGGGTCCACGCCCACATCCTCGGCGGCGGCTTCCAGCGGGGCCAGCTCCGCGTCTTTCATTTTGGCCAGCAGCAGGGCGGCGTCCGCCGTGAGGGTAACGGGGTATTTTTCCCGCACCATCTTCTGCACGGCATCGAACCGGCTGCGGAAGGCGGCGGCATCCGCGCTGCTTTCCGGCCCGGCATCCACGGCGTAAGCGCAGCCCCGGATGCGGCCAAAGGCCCGCAGGGTGTCGTGATAGCCCAGCTCGATGTTGCGGCGGGCGGTGTCCGGGTCAAAGTGCAGGATGTCGCCCAGCTCCCAGTAGCTGCGCACCATGGTGGTGGGCA